>CAZOBJ010000041.1:4355-25206 GCA_964577825.1 uncultured Planctomycetales bacterium | reverse complement strand
TGCGTCATGATCTGCTGGCGAAGACTCAAAGGCTCATTCTGTTAGAGGCTCTTAGTCCCTGTCTGAAGGTGCTGGCGGCATCCGCTCTCTGTTGAGGATGTCTCGTCCAGAGGCCTGGGAACCGGCCGCGGAGAGGCGGACATGGAGCGCGATGTACTCACGGAGCCACACTGGGAAGCGATCCGAGCCGCTCTTGCCGCACGCAAAGCCTACCGGCCGCCGCCGCAGAGAGCTGCGCGTGATCCTGGATGAGATCCTGTGAGTCGTAGGTACGGGCCCACTGAGGCGCGACCCGCTTGGGCGCTTCGGGCCCTGGCAGACCGCGTACGAATGGTTCAACCCATGGCGCCGGGACGGCATGTGGGACCGAGTGCTCGCGGCATTGCGGATGCGTCTCAACGCCAAGGACCCGAATCTCGTGTTCTTCGCCGGGGGAACGAGTACAGGCGGCCAGGTGTTCCGTCGCCGCCGCGAAACCCGCAGTCCAGGAAAAACGCCCCGAGAGGGCCGTTTGCGGCCGGTCTGGGGCGGGGGAGGCCGGTGGGCTCGGCAGGACTCGAACCTGCGACCGACTGATTATGAGTCAGCTGCTCTAACCGGCTGAGCTACGAGCCCGCAGCATGCGTATTGTGCGCGTGCGTGCGCTCGTGGTCAAGCGGAATCCCGGGCCGCGTCGGGCGGGCCGGGGCCGAAGAACCGGCGCTCGAAAGCCGCCGCCCGGTCGAAGTCTCGAAAGCGGCGCTCCAGCCGGCGGAACCGGGGCGTGTGCACGCGCCTGCGGCCGCGCGCGTCCTCCTCCACGCCCAGGGACGCGTGGAGCATCTCATGATAGACCACGTACGCCACGAAGTACCGCGGTACCCACGCGCGGTCGAGCCGCGGCGAGACGGTGATCAAGCCGGTCTCGTGCGTGTATGTGCCCAGGCACAGGGTCCGGGGCCGGGCCTTGCGCGGCCGCGAGCCCCAGGTGATGCGCATCTCCAGCCGGCTGTCGAAGTACTCGGCGTTCAGGCCCGCAAACAGGACATCGAGCCGGTGGTGGCGCCCCCGCGGGCGCAGTCGGCGCGGGCGCGGCGGCCGGGGCGCGCGCAGACGGTCGGCGTTCTCTCGCAGGAACGCGGTGACCGCGCGCGGCCGCGGGCCGGGACGCTGCATCCAGCCCGCCACGGCCTCGAGCACGTCCGCGGGCGCGTGGTGGAACATCTTGTGCATACGCAGGACCAGGCCGTCGTGCCCGTCGCGTCGGAAGGAGACCATGCTGCGCACATTGTCCGTGAGCACGACCGACACCGGCCGGGCGAGGCGCGTGCAGAACCACTGTTCCAGGTCTCGGCGCGAGCCCGCCATGGTATGCGTAGTATAGACGGATTCCTGTGAGCGGTCAATCGACATGCCCGGCCAGCGCTTTCGGCTTGACCCGTGCGGGCGCGGGCGGACAATGGCTCGCCGCATTGAGTGTTGGACTGGCACGAGGAGCCTTTTGTGGCAGCTGTGGCCGAATGGTCGAGCCGAGAGAACGGCGCGCGCGTGCCCTCGTGCGCCTGGGCCTGCCTGGCCCTCGCGACCCTGGCCGTGGTGCCGGTGGCCGTGGGGGTGCGGGCGCCGCTCACGGCCAAGCGGTCGCTGCATCTGGCTGCGTTCGACCCCCTGGTGTGGGTGAGCGCGATTTGGCTCGTGCTCGCCTGGTGGCGGCAGGGACGGCTGGTTAGGCGGGTGAGTGCGTTTGTGCGCCAGGCGGGGCCGGCGCTGGCGCTCCTGCTCGTGGCGGGCGCGAGCGCGCTGGGCGCGGACTTCGACCGGCCGCAGGCCAAGGGGCTGTTCGTCAAGGGGCTCATCCAGTGGGCGGAGTACCTGGTCGTGGGCGTGCTCGTGTTCCAGGCCCTGCTCCAGGATCCGCGATGGCGCGGCCGGGCCCTGGGCGTGTTCACGCTGGCGGGTGCGCTGACGGTCGGATCGGTCCTGTACACGATCTTTGTGCGGGGCGAGGCCTTGCCCTATGGGGCCCGCGGGTGGCTCCTGAATCGCAACACGTACGGGATGGTCCTGGTGCTGTGGGCCCCGATCGCGCTCGCGTACGCGTTGCGCGGGAACCGGGGCGCGGCAAGCGTCCCGGGCATGGTCGGCCAGGTGGCCGTGCTCCTGGGCCTGGCCGCGTGCTGGGCGGGCGGACCGTTCCTGGGCGTGTGCGTGGCCGGCGCCGTGGTCCTGGCGGGCCTGGTCGGCCGCGGCGGTGCGCTCGTGTTCCTGGTATTGGTGACTGGGCTTTTGCTCGCGAACCCGACACAGCTCGACCGGCTCGCGGACTCGGTGCAGGTGTACGTGACCTGGCGCGACCCCGAGACGAGCGAAACCGAGCGCGTGCACACCATGCGCTACTACCGGTGGAGCGCGAACCTGGAGATGGTCGTAAGCAACCCGACCCTGGGCGTGGGCCTGGAGCAATACGGCAACCGGCTGGGCGCGCACTACGGCGCGATCCAGGTGCCCGAGGGCCGCACGGACCGACCAGCCTATTATGATGTCCAGACGCACGAACCGTTGAGCTTTGGTGGGTTTTTCATTTTGGCCGGGGAGCTGGGCCTGGTGGGCGTGGCCGCACTGTTGTGGCTGGCCGCGGACCTGGTGCGCAGGGCGGTCCGACGGGCGAGGGTCGCAGCCTGCGAGGGGTACGCCATCCTGGGCGCGATCGCGGGGCTGGGGTTTGCCGGATGGTTCGCGGATCCCATGACCCGGGGTGTGGGCGGTGCGGTGGCGTTCCTATTGGCGCTGGCTTGGTCCGCGGGCGGCCCGCAAGCGACTTCGCTATCGCCCGGTAGTAAGGAGTAGGAGAGGGGTATGCCGCAGCTTCTCTTGAACCTGCCGCCAAACCGCGTGCGACGCAACTACCGCGGCGGAGCCCTGCTCGATCGATGGGAGGGGCGACCGCGCGCAGAAGACGGCGACCGGCCCGAGGACTGGATCGCCTCTACGGTGGAGGCGCGCAATCCCGGGCTGCCGCCCGAGCCGAACGAGGGCCTGGCGCGCGTACCCTTGGCGGAGGGGGGCGAGGCGCTCTTGCGTGACCGGATCGCCGAGGCGCCGGAGCACTTCCTGGGTGCAGGCCACGCCCAGCGCCTGGGCGCGGACCTCGGGTTCCTAGTGAAGTTCCTCGACAGCGCGATGCGCCTGCACGTGCAGGCGCACCCCACGGCAGCGTTCGCGAGGAAGCACCTGGACTCGCACTACGGCAAGCTGGAGACCTATGTAATCCTGGCGGTGCGCCCCGGGTGCGAGGCGGCCATCCGGCTGGGATTCCAGCGGCCACCCGCGCCCGAGGAGTGGAAGCGCATCGTGTACGAGCAGGATATCCCGGCCATGGACGCGTGCTTCGACCCGGTGCCTGTGCGTCCGGGCGAGGCGTGGGTGGTGCCGGGCGGCCTGCCGCACGCGATCGGCGCGGGGCTCCTGGTGCTGGAGGTCATGGAGCCCACGGACCTGGTGGTGCGCTGCGAGTTCGAGCGCGAGGGCATCGTGGTACCGCCCGAGGCGCGATTCATGGGCCAGGGCCCGGACTTCGCCATGCGGATCTTCGACTACACGCCGCTGTCCGTGCAGGCGGTCACGGACCGGTGTCGGCTGGCCCCACAAGAGACCCGCTCCGGCGACGGATGGCGCGAGGAGCGCCTGATCGGGCCGGAGGCCACGGATTGCTTTGAGGTCTTTCGGATCACCGTCCAGGCGCGCGCGGACCTGGACAAGTGCGACGAGGTCTGGGTCGGCGTGGTCTCCAGCGGAGCGGGGACAGTGCGCGCAGGCGACGAGACGTTGGAAGTGCGCCAGGGGTCGCGCTTCCTGGCCGCGGGGGCCGCGGACGGGCTCACCTTTGCCCCCGAGGCAGGCGAACGGCTGGAGGTGCTCGTGTGCCGTCCGGGCGCGGCTGCGCGCGGGTCGTCGCGAGAGTGAACCGCTACTCGAGAAGCGCCTCGCCGTACCGGGCCGGTTCCTTGCGGCCATGAATGCCCCGGTACAGGCTGATGTATTGTTCGTGCCCCAAATTGAACACAAACGCCGCACGCACGCGCGCTCCCTTGCGGGTCTGAAATCCCTGCGCGACCTGGTCCCAGGGCAGGGCGTAGCGATAGTGTACGAGCCGTGCGCTGCGTACATGGTGCACGAACAGGAAGGCGCGCGTCGTGACGCGCGCGGTCTCGCGCATGCCGCGCTCGATGCGCACGGCGACCGTGGGCCCGGACGGGGTCAGGCCGAGGCACCCCTCGAACCCGGGCGCATCCGAGCAGGAGACCGCAAGCTCCAGGCTCGCCTGGCGGTGGGTGGGCACCTGCGGCAAGGTCCGGGGCAGGGCCGGACCTCGGGTGAATGCGTCGACGATCAGGTGCTGCGTGGTGTAGTGCAGGAAGAGCCATGCCTCGCCGCGACAGTCTTGCGAAGGGTTCACGGCCTCCGCCTGAGCCTCGGGTGAGAGACGATATCCGACGGCCTGGTGCAAAGCAGGGAAGCTTGCCTCGGGCGCCGGCCGTGCGCGAAGCGGCGGACGGTCGGGTATGGGCTGGGTGGGCAGGTGGGCGAGGAATTCGGCCCCCGCGCCCTTGAGCCACGGGCTCGTGCGCGTGGGCGGAAGGTCCGGGGCCTGCGCGGTGACGACGAGCGAATAGGGCGCAGACGAGCCGGGCACCCGCACGCGGTGGGCGGCCGATGCGCCGGGCGGCACGGACGCCGGTTCGGTCGCCTTGGTTTGCACGCCCTGATGCTCGTACGCAGCCGAAAGCACGAGGTCCTGCACGGTCTCTCGCGAGCGGTTCTCGGCGCTGATGTGCAGGCCATTGTTGCGCTGCGTAACGGACAGGGCAAGGGGCGGGTCCACGACAACGCGCACCTGGGCGGTGTGCGCGCGTCCGTCCACGTCCACGGTCAGCCCCACCTGCACGTGCTCCTGCGCCCAGGCCCCGACGGGTGCGGTCAGGCGTACGGTGAGCACCCGCGCGGTGCGCGGGGCCAGGGGCGACTGGCCGCCCTCCACGGACCCGGACCAGCTCGCGGGCGACGACACGCGCACGGGCATCGCCCGCGCCGCCCGGTCCGGATTGTACACCTCTACGGTGAAGCGCGTCTCTCCACCGGCCACGCAGCGGATCTGGGCGGGTACGGCCTTGAGCACGGTCGGTGCGAAGATCTCACGATTCTCCCAGTCGAGGGACAGGTCTTCGGCGCGCATGCACCGGTCCACGGGGATCGTGTAGTCGCGGCCCGGGCGCAGATCGAAGTAGTTGTCCGAGAAGTCCGCATGCGGGTCCGGCGCGGCCAGGGACACGTGGCGGGCGTAGTGGTCGGACCTGAGCGTGATTCGGGACCGGTCCTTGCCTGCGGAGCGCACCCGGGCGGCGACTCGGGCCAGAGGCAGGCGCAGATCCTTGATCGAAGCGAAATAGTACCGATTCTCTGCAAGGGTGCGCCCGTTCTCCTGATACGTGAGCCACAGCACGGACTCGGTGGGACGCTCGATGCGTCCGGCGGGCAGGCGCAGCACCGTCTTGGCCGCGTTCGCCGAGACGCGCACCGCACGTTCACGCGCGACGAGAGATTCGCCGTCAAAGGTGAGGACCTCGACATGGAGCCGCCCCTCGCGGCGCTCGCGCGTGTCGTTGACGAGCGCGATCTCGCACAGGTCGCCTCGCCGCTCCATCACGGGCAGCACGGGCGCGTGCGCGCGGCGCATGGCGAAAAACGCGGGCTTTTCGGTGCCGTAGTAGTCGACCACCGACTTGGCGCCGGCCGTGTACGCGTCGTCGTACATCCAGTAGCCGGACCCGGCACATACGTCCTTGTGCTTGCGCAGCACTTCGACGACCGCCTTGATGCTCTCGGCCTGGAAGACCTGCCACACGTGCGCGCGCTCCGCGAAGGCGAGCCCGTCCAGGGGGACGACCCGGTCGGCGATGTCCTGCGCGAAGTTGCGCTGGCCGGTCAGGAAGTCGTGCAGCTGCCACACCGGGTGCGACCAGTGGCGCGCCTCGGCTGGCAGGAACCGGTCGAGGCTCGCCTCCACCGGCGGCGCGCCGGAGTACCATTCGTTGAGCAGACTGGGGATCTGCTTGTCCGGCTTGTCGGACCAGAGCTCCGTGAACACGTCGCCGTGTACGGCGCCGCTGCGATAGTCGAGCACGGCCTGCGTGGCAGGCGCGTGCGTGCCCCGGCAACCCGACGAGTTCACATACGGCCGGTCAGGATCGAGCTGCGCGAGCAGGCCCGGGATGAGGTGTTTGAAGATGACCTCTCCGTAGTATCGGCCGTGCGGGCGTAGCTGGCGCCATGCCTGGCTGTCGCGTTGCTGATCGATCTCGTTGTTGCCGCACCATATGGCCAGGCAAGGATGCGCGCGCAGGTCTTCGATGACCTGCTGGGTCTCGCGCGTGATCTCTTCCATGAACGCAGGGTCGAAATCCGGATACTCCGCGCAGGAGTACATGAAGTCCTGCCATACGAGGATCCCGAGTTCGTCGCAGAGCCGGTAGAAGACCGGGTCCTCGTAGATGCCGCCGCCCCACACGCGCAGGTAGTTGCAGTGGGCCTTGGTCGCGAGCCGCAATAGGCGCTCGTATCGGGCCGGGGTCAGCCGCGCCGGGCAGATGTCGGCGGGAATCCAGTTCGCGCCCTTGAGGAATACGGGGACGCCGTTGACGCGCAGCCGGAACTGATACGCGTCCTGCTCGGGGCGCGGGCTCTCGTCCAGCTCCACGGAGCGCACGCCGAACCGTATCGCGGTGGCGGCGAGCTCTTTCTCATCGCGATCGAGCCGCACCCGGGCCCCGTACAGGGGCTGGGGGCCCAGCCCCGCGGGCCACCACAGCGCGGGCTCGGCCAGGTCGAGCTCGCAGGCGTGTTCGGTCATGCCGGGCGCGAGCAGGACGGTGGCCTCGGTCCGGGCGACGACCTTGCGGGGCTTGTCCCCGCGCGCCACCTCCACGACAAGCCGCGCCGACGTCGTTCGGCCGAGAAACGAGCGCGTGCGGCACTGGGCCTGCAAGCGCGCGGCCGTCTTGTCTACGTCGAGCGTACGCACGTACGAGGCCTCGATCAGTACGTCGTCGATGAGGTGCAGCCGCACCGGTCGCCATATCCCGCAGGTGGCGAGGTCCGTGGTCCAGTTCCATCCAAAGGAACACGGCATCTTGCGCATCCAGGGGCGACGGATCTTGGCCTCTCGAGGGATCGCGTTCAGCTTTTCCCCGAAGCTGGTGGCCAGGTCATGGTCCAGGCTCACGTGTTCCAGGTTGGAAGTGTGCGGCAAGAGCCGCACCACAAGCTCGTTGCGCGAGTCCAGTAGACCGGTCACGTCCAGGCGCAGCGGACGGAAGGCGTTGCGGTGCGTTCCCAGATGCCGGCCGTTGAGCCACACGTCGGCCTCCAGGTCCAGGCCCAGGAACTCGAGCTCCTGGGCCCGGCCAAGCGGTTCGTCCTTCGAGAACTCGATCGACCACCACCACTCCTGGTCCGCGATCCAGCGGATGCGGCAGTTGTTGTCCGCAATCATGGGATCTTCGATGCGGCCCGCCGCCATGAGCGCAAGATGCACGTCGCCGGGCACGCGGGCGTCGATACGCGGCTCCCTGGGCCGTGCGTTGAGGTCGGCTTGCTCGCGGCGCTCCTGCCAAGTGAGCGACCAGGTTTCGTCCAGGCTGTGTGTGCGGTTGGGCACGGGGCGTCTCCTACAGTCCCTTGGCGCGGATGCGTTCGATCACTTCCGCGGGCACGCCGTTGCGCTGCCAGGCGTCCAGGTCCAGGCCGCACAGGTTGATGAGCGGCTCGTCGGCCACGGCCTGGATGACCTCCTGCTCGAGCGTGTTCATGCGGCTGCGTTCCTCCGGGTCGGTCAGCTTTTCGTGCCACCGGGCGAATTGGTTGTTGCGTCGGAAGGGCCCGGTGGGCTTCTCCGGCTCGGCGATGGGCAGGAAGCCGCCTTCGATCGTGGTGTAGTTCTCCATGCCCCATCGGTGCTCGTAGGACCAGAGCACTTCGCGCAGGTGGTCGCGCACCTCTCGGACCTCGGGCGCGTCGGGCCGGGCGGCGAGCAGGTTCACGGTCTCGCCGGGGTCGTTCTCCAGGTCGAAGAGCTCCTCGTACGACCCGGTGTAGAAGTAGTTGAACTTGTACTGGCGGTCCCGGATGCTCGCCCACCTCCGGTCGCGGTGGCCGCTTTCCATGTACTGGTAGGTGCGGTCCTTGTCGTCGCGGAACAGGCTACCACCGGGCAGCTCGTACGGGCCGGGGTAGGGGATGCCGGTCGCGTCGAGGATCGTGGGCAGCAGGTCGTTGAGGTCGACGAACGCGTCCGAAGTCGTGCCCGCCTTGATGCGAGACGGGAACCGCAGAATCATGGGGATATGCGCCGCGCTCTCGTACGGGATCTGCTTCTGGAAACATCCGTGGTCGCCAAGCATCTCGCCGTGGTCTGAAGTGTGGATGATGAGCGTGTTGTCGAGCTGGCCGGACTCTTCCAATGCATCGAGGATCTTGCCCACCTGCTTGTCCACCAGGCTCACCTGCGCATAGTAGACCTCGCGCATGCGCCTTAGGACCTCGGCGTACTTGGATGCAGGGACGTCCGCGGAGGACTCGTGTGTGGGCAGGCTCGGGGTGAGCGCGGTCTCGGACACGAGCGGCGCGGGCAGGTCGCGGTCCTTGTACAGGTCCGCAAAGGTGTCCGGCACGTCGAAGGGCGGATGCGGCGCGATCCACCCGGCCCAGAGGAACCAGGGATGGCGGCCTGCGTTCGTGCGAATGAAGTCCACGGTGCGGTCGCCCACCCAGGTGGTGCCGTGGTGTTCTTCCGGGATGAGACTCCGCTGCGGGACCATGTACAGCAGGTTGCGGATGCCGTGCACGTTCTGGATGTGCCCGTAACCTACGGACTTGAGGTACATGGCATAGTCGTCCTGCTCGCGCCACTGAGGGACCTCGCGCATGAGTTCCATCCGATCGAACCCGTGGTGGCGCCGCGGGGGGATGAAGTGCATCTTGCCCACGGAGCGCGTCTCGTATCCCCCGTCGGACAGGATGCGCGGCAGCGTGGGCAGCCGCGCGTCCATGGGCCGGGACCAGTTGCTCGGGTAGCCGTGGTACCGGCAGGTGAGCCCGGTGAGCAGGTTGTGGCGGGCCGGGATGCACACGGGGTTGGGACTGTGCGCCTGGGTGTACAGCGCGCCCTCGCGCACGAGGCGGTCCAGGTTCGGGCTGATCATGTGTGCGTGCCCGGCGGCAGCGATGGTGTCGTGGCGTTGCTGGTCCGTGAACAAGATCAGAACGTTGGGGCGGTCCTTGCTGGACTTGACGGCGTTGGCGGGCATAGGACGTTCCTTCCTTGGAATTCTGCGAAAAGCTCAGAGTTTCTCCGCTCGGATGCGTTCGATGATCGCGCGGTCCACGCCGTGAATCTCCCAGCTGCGCAGGTCGAGCTCGTGGAGCCTGACGACCGACTCGTCCTTGACCACGGCCACCACCTCGTCGAAGAGCGTGTTCATCGCCTCGCGTTCCGCGGGATCGGTGGACTGGAGATGGAAGGTCTGGAACTGACCGTTGCGCAGGGGGTAGTTGGGCTTGTTGAAGAGGTCCGGCTCCTGCATGCGCAGGAAGTCGCCGTTCGGTTGCGCGTAGTTGTGCAGGCCCCAGCGGTGCTCGTACTGCCACAGGACCCTGCGCAGCCGCTCGCGGATTTCGCGCACCGCGCCGTCGTCCGGTCGGGCGAGGAGAAGGTTGACGCTCTCGTCCGGGTCATCGGCTACGTCGAAAAGCTCTTCGTGGGCCCCGCCGTAGTAGTACACGTACTTGTGGGTGCGGTCGCGGATCATGATGCGACGGCCAGGGCCGCCCCCGTTTTCGACATACTGGTAGGTGCGGTCCTTGTCCTGGCAGAATAGGCTGCCGCCGGGCAGCTCGTACGGGCCGGGATAGGGAATGCCGGCTACGTCCAGGGCAGTGGGCAGGATGTCGTTCAGGTCCACGAAGGCATCGGAGACCGTGCCGGCCTGGATGCGCGGAGGATAGCGCACCAGAAACGGCACCCGAGAGGACCCGTCGTACGCGAAGCCCTTCTGGAAGCACCCGTGGTCGCCGAGCATCTCGCCGTGGTCAGAGGTATAGAAGACGAGCGTGTTGTCGAGCTGGCCGGTCTGCTCCAAGGCATCGAGGATCTTGCCCACCTGCTTGTCCACCAGGCTCACTTGGGCGTAGTAGACCTCCTGCATGCGGCGGATCGTCTCTCGCTCCCTGCCCGCGGGCAGATCGGCGATGTGGTGATTGTTGCGCGCAAAGACGGACACCTCGGTCTCGGAGGCGCGCGGCGGCGGGATGTCGCGGTCCTTGTACAGGTCCGCGAAGGTGTCCGGCACGTCGAAGGGCGGGTGCGGGGCAATCCAGCCCGCCCACAGGAACCAGGGATGGCGGCCTGCGTTCGTGTGGATGAAGTCCACGGTCCGCTCGCCCACCCAGGTGGTGCCGTGGTGCTCTTCCGGGATCAGACTGCGCTGTGGGACCATGTACAAGAGGTTGCGCACGCCGTGGATGTTCTGGATGTGCCCGTACCCGACCTTCTTCAGGTACATGGCATAATCGTCTTCTTCGCGGAATCGGGGCAGCTCTTTCATGAGCTCCATGCGGTCGAGCCCGTGATGACGGCGTGGCGGCTTGAAATGCATCTTGCCCACGGACCGCGTCTCGTACCCATGGTCGGAGAGGATGCGCGGCAGCGTGGGGATCGACGCGTCCATGGGTGGGCCGGCGTTGCTGCTGAACCCGTGGTATCGTGCGGGAAGTCCGGTGAGCAGGTTGTGCCGGGCGGGCACGCACACCGGGTTGGGCGTGTGGCCGTGGGTATACAGGCAGCCCTCGCGCACGAGGCGGTCCAGGTTGGGCGTGATCATGTGCGGGAACCCGGCCGCTGCGACGGTGTCGTAGCGCTGCTGGTCCGTAAACAGGATCAGCACGTTGGGGCGGCTCTTGGTCGCGGGTTGCGCCGTCTTCGGCATAGTCTATTCCTCCAGGCGCAAGAGGCGCGCGGCGTTGTCGTAGTAGACCTTCTTGAGGACTTCGTCGGGCAGGCCCATGCCGTACAGGGGCCACGGGGACGGCCGGCCGAAGTTGACGGACGAGATGTCCTCGTCGAGCGTCTCGAACACGCGGAACCACATGCCGTATTCGCCGCCGCGGTCGGGCCACATCAAGTCCGTTCCCCAGAGGATGCGGTCCTGGTGGGCGATGAAGAATTCGCGTGCCGTATTCGGCTGCTTGCCGATGGCCTGCAGCCGGGCCGAGGTGTCCACGTACACGTTGGGATAGGTCTCCAGGAGCCGTCCGCAGCGGCGCAGGTCGTGGCTCATGCTCGCCAGGTGCGCGAACACGAACGTGGTCTGCGGGTTGTCGGCGACCAGGCGCTCCATGCGCTCCATCAGGGTCTCGTGCGTGGGGAACCCGGGCGCACCCCACCACCATTTGTGCGGGCCGTGGATCAGGCGTTCGTACGCGGCCGGGTTCTCTTCGGTGGGCTCCCACGCGTGGGTCGGGTCCGCGATGTGGAAAAGAACCGGTACGCCGCGCTCGGCCGTGGCCTCCCAGATGGGCTTCAGGCGCTCGTCGTCGGGCATGACCAGGCTGCCGCGCCGATCCAGCAGGCCCAGTCCGCCCGTTCGCTTGTAGAGCTTCACCCCTCGCGCGCCGAGGCCGATGTCCTCGTCGAGCTTCCGACGCACGTACTCGGGCCAGTCCGGGTCGTCGAGGCGGCGATAGTCGAATCCGCCGAAGAAGATGAACCGGTCGCCGCCCGGGCCGCGGAACATGTCGAGCGCGGGCTCGATCGACGCGTCCAAGAACACGTCGCCCACCAGGCTGACGCCGTAGCGCACGTTCGTGCGGTCCAGGATCGCGACGCGCTCTTCGAGGGAGACCCAGTCGGAGAAGCAGTGCATGTGGAAGTCGATGGCCGGGAATCGCGCCCGGTTCGTGGGGTGTTGAGGCAGGTGAAAGACCCAGGCGCTCTTGCCGCCGGGCTTTGTCGCAAGCCCCGGAGTCGGCGGCGGGAGCTTGGCGGCCGAGGCGACCTCGGCATGCACGGCTCTGGCGAGCATGCGTGCAGAGCCCGCGAGCTTATCGACCGCATACGAGCCGAACGGGGAGACCCGCACCTCGTAGCCGCCCTGGTCCATGGCGCTGGGCGCGGGGAAGTACCCGGCGCTACCGTTCGCATACCCGACCACAAAGGTGTGGTCGAACGGTGAAGCCTGTTCGAGTTCGAGCCCGACCTCCACGAAGAGCTCGCCCGGGATGCCCAGGAACAGAGCCTCGCCAACGCCGACGCCCTGGATCTCTGTGGTCAGCATGCCGTTGGGCAGGCTCAGATACTTGCGCGCCCGGCGGGCAGCCGAGCGCGCATACATGAGCTCCAGGCGCGCGCGGTCCTGTTCGGCCTCCGAGGCGCCGGCGGCCTCGATCTCACGCAGGGCCTGTTGCGCGGCGGCCGCGGTGGCGTCCTCCTCGGCCGGCGTGCCGACGGGCCGCGTGGGCAGCTCCACGGGCGCCCGGAATCCGCGCACAGGCACGGGACCGTGCGTCTCGATGTCGCGCGCGACGCGGACGGCCTCCTCTCCGAGGGCGGCGCCGATCTCTTCGGCGCGTTCGTAGGTGCGGTCGGGAATCGGCTTGCCCAGGGCGCTGTCCTCGGCAGAGTATCCGCCGGGGTTGATGTCTCCGCACGCGCCGTTGAGAAACAGGACCGTGGGCTGCCCGTCTGCGCTGGCGTGCACGTAGTCGCGCAAGTAGCCGGGATAGTCGGCACTGAGGAGCAGGTTGTGCAGGTCCAGGGTGGTGGCGTGGCAGGCATGCTGCACGATCAGCCCCATGGGCGCGTCCGTGCGCACGCTGTCCACGCGCAGCACGCGCACGCCGGGGTGGACCGGACCGTCGGCGCTGCGGCGGTTGCCGCCGATGCCGTGGGCCTCGCCCGCAGCCGCGCCGATGCGCGCGTCGCGGCGGCGCAGGTCGGCCATCTGGATCGTGTGTACGAGCAAGTCTTCCAGGCGCAGGGCATAGGCCTGGTTGATCGGGTTGTCCGAGGTGAGCGACGGCCCGGAGTGCGTGTGCGTTGCCGCGATGAACACGCGGGCGGCCACACGCGCGCGCACCGCGGCGACGAGCTTGGGCGTGACGTCCACCAGGTCCGCCGCACAGATGGCGCACTTGTGAGTGCGGTCGTCGAACACCGCCGCCACGGCTTTGAGCTCGTCGTGCACGCCTTCGGCCGGTCCGGGCCGGTTGCCGTATCCGCCCATGGTCACGCCCGGGGGCGGGGTAATCACGGTCTCCGCGAATCCAGCGAGGAAGATCGCCATGGGGCTTCTCCTTGGTCAACGTCCAGGGCCAGGGTCAATGCTCGAGCAGCGCGCGCAGGTCGCGAAACTTGTACAGGTCCAAGAAGTCCTCCGCCGTGTAGCTCACGGTCACGGCGTCCTCGCGCACGGCGCCGGGGATCCGCGCCGCCTTCTCAGCCTGGGCCGGATCCTTGTACTCCACGGTCAGCTGCACCGGCGTCGATACGGCGTAGGGGCGCGCGCGTCCGCACTGCTCCACGGCATGGTAGGCCTGCTCGCGGATAAGCTCGCGCGCCCTGTCCGCGGACAGGCACAGGGCGCTGTGCATGCCGCGGCCTTCCTTCACCGGTGCGGTTTGGACCTCGCCCAGCAACGCCGTCGCCTCGTCACACGCCGCGGTGTCGCCGGTGACGAGCAGAACCGGAACGCCGTGACAGCCGGCGAACGCGGCGATCATGCCGATTTCGCCGACGGGGGCGCCGTTGAGGCGCATCTCGTGCACGTAGGTGGAGCTGAAGGTGTGGCACAACACTGCGTTGGGCGTGCGTGCACGTGCATGGGCGCCCACGAGAAAGACCCCGTCGAACGAGTCGTCCAGGGCCCAGATGCCGGTGCCCATGGCGCAGCGCATGTCGCGATGGAGCTCGGCGAAGAGGAACCTGTGGCTCTCCATGACCACGACGTCGTCCGCGCCGGCCTCGAGCGCGCCCTCGACCGCCGCGTTGATCTCCCCCGTCATCAAATCCACGGCCCGGGCGCGGGAGCCGTCTGCGCGCTGGGCCAGGACGCGCTCCCAGTCCACGACGCCGCTGACACCCTCCATGTCCTGGACGATGAAGATGCGCATAAGTCGTACCTCCTGGCGCAATGGCGCGCCTAGGTCCGGCGCAACTGCACCGAGAACGCCGCGTGCCGCTCGAAGGCCACCTCGACCGCCGCAATGCAACCGTCCACGCGCGAGCCCTTGACCTCGCCGGCTTGCGCAGCGACGTCCACGAGGGCATATGCTTCGGGAACATGCACGAACACGGTCCCCTGTTTTGTGCCAGGTGCCCGCAGGGCGACCTGGAGCGTGTTGCGCGCCGTATCAAAGGCTGCGGTCTCCACGTCCATCGCGCCCTGGGTGAGGTGCATGTCCGTGGACAAGAGCTGCGGCGCTCCCTCGGCGGGGCGCACCGCCAAGAGGCTGACCGCATGGGGGCGTACGGCCTCGCGGCGCAGCACCTCGGAGAGCTCCCCGGCAAAGGAGCGTTCCCAGAAGTCCCAGGCCACGTACGTACCCCGTGCATCGAGCCCCAGGCGCGTGAGGGGCGCCTCCAGGTCCGCGGGCACATCCGCGTAGTTGACGAGCGCAACCACGTTCCACGCGCCCCAGTCGGTGCGCAGGGGAAGGTTGAGAATGCGCGGGATCTCCGCTTCCAGGAAGTCCACGGGCTCGGCGGCCTGCTGGTGCACGGGAAAGGCCTTCTCCAGCACGGCCTGCCGCTCGGCGGAGAGCGTAGGCAGGTTGTCTCCGAGCACGACCGACCCGCCGGACAGGGCGACAACAGTCAGCCAGGTGCGGGCCTCGTCCAGGGTGAGCTCGGACCGGTCGTCGCGCACGA
Organism: uncultured Planctomycetales bacterium; assembly: GCA_964577825.1. Taxonomy (GTDB): domain Bacteria; phylum Planctomycetota; class SZUA-567; order SZUA-567; family JAFGNG01; genus CAZOBJ01. Next base: position 10,250 of record CAZOBJ010000041.1, on the reverse strand, counting down.
TCAGGTAGTCGGGGTCGTTCGCCCACCAGCGTCCGTGGATGTACGCGGTGTTGAGCGCGGCCATGATGCAGCGGAGGATGTACCCGCTTCCCAGGTATCGGTCCCGTGCGCCGCTGTGCACGTCGATGTTGGACCAGTCCCAGCGCGCGCCCACGTCGTTGGCCACGCGCATGGCGTTCACAAGCCCCAGGCACGGACCAAAAAGTCCGCCCATCACGGGCCGGTCGCCCGCGCCCGCGCGCACGGCCTGCATGCCGCGATGGTAGGCCTCGATGGTGGTGGCCTTCGGGTCGTCACGCACGCCGCGCACTGCACCGATGCGGTTGGCCCCATCGATCTTGATGTAGTCGAATCCCGAGTCCACGATCTCGCGGGTCATCTCGCGCAGCCACTCAAGGGCCTCGGGATGTGTGCAGTCGAGGGCGTGCACGCGGCCCGAGGCGTACCCCGGGATGGTGACGAGCTCGCCCTGCGCATCGCGCACGAGCCAGTCCGGGTGGTTGCGCCCGACCTCGCTCTCGCTCGCGATCATAAAGGGCACGACCCACAGGGCAGGGCGGAAGTCGAGTTTGCGGATCTCCTCGACCATCCATGCGGGTCCATGCGCATAGGTGTCGGGCCGCCAGCGCAGCCAGTCGCCTTCCGCGACCTCGAAGCCGTGGTCGATCTGGATATAGTCGACCGGGAATCGGTCTCGATGCTTGGCGAGCCACTGCGCGTTGGCGAGGATCGTCTCCTCCGTGGCCTTGCCCACGTTGTAGTCCCAGTCGCTCCACCCGGTCACGCGGACCGGCCAGGGCGCCGCGCGCTGGGCGGTCGCGGCCGCCCGCGCGTACGCGGTCAGCGCATCGGGCGCCGGGCGGACCGCGTCCACGAGCAAGGGCTCGCTGGACAGACTCTCTCCCGGCGCCAGCGGACAGGTCTCCGGGTCCTTGAAGACCTCGAGCGTGGCGAATCGGTGGGTCTGCTCATCGATGCGAAGCTGTACGCGGCCGGCCTGGCGCCACATTTCGACAAAGCCCACGGTCAAGGCGCCGCCGCCTTGTTCGGGCACGTAGATCGAGGCTGCGTCGTTGGCCGCGAACGCGCGGCGCTGATACATCTCGTTGACGAGCATCCAGGGGCGCACGTCTTCGTGCTCGCCGTCCTGGCGGAAGAACCGCCAACGATTGAGCCTTCCACCCAGGTCCAGGGCGCCGTTGCGAAAGGGGTCGACCATAAGCGGGGTGAGGCGCAAGGTGTGGAGGGTGTCCTGCGCACGGTTCTCCAACGACACGGTCAGCACGAACGCGGGCTCCTGGGCGCGGGACCGGACCCGTAGGGCGATTCCTACCTGCTCGTCCGGAGAGACCCAACGCGCCACGAAGCCGCCCTCGCCCTCGCGGTCGGGCAGAGGCTCCCAGCCGCGGAAGCATGTCAGATCCGTGCCTATGGAGCAGCGTAGCCCGTCGGACCGCTGCCATGCGACCTCGGCGCACGCGCCGGTGATAACCCTGCGGCCCAGGTCCGAGCGCTCGATGTTGTACTGGCCAGTGTGCGCGTCGAGCCTGAAGCACGCGCGGGCGTTCGTCAGGCAGAGGATGCCGTCTTGCTCCTGCGGCTGCATGCCGGCCTCCAGGGTTAGGGACCTTGGTGTTCCAGAGGAAGGCCCCACAGGTCGATGGCGTTGTTGCGCAAGAGACGATAAGGGACTTCCACCGCGTGCGCAAGGTCCAGATACCCGGATTCCACCTTGCGCACCAGGGCGTTCTCCATCGAGCGGCGGGATGGCTTTGTGCTTGCACTCCCGACGGTCAGCCCTGTGGAACGGGCGCGTTCGACGGTCGGTAGACTCGCAGCGCGTTCTCGCGCAGCACCTGGAGCATGTTCTGGTCGGACAGGTTGCTGCCCAGGACCAGGGCCATGTTGCATCGGGGGTCCATCCAGTCCATGTCGCTCGCATACAGGACTCGGTTCGCGCCCAGTCGGTCGGCCAGGCAGTCGACGAGTCCGTTGTCGTAGTAGTCGCCGGCGACGTCCACGTAGGCGTTGGGGAATTCTGCGGTGAGTCGGGTGACGGCGTCGATCGTGGACGGTCGACCGCCCGCGTGCCCAAACACGAAACGCAGGTCTGGATGGCGCTCCAGGTGTGGGCGGAACCGGTCCGGATGCGAAAGGTACTGTTTGGGATTGTAACTGGAGATCTCCCAGGTGTGCGACATCACGACCTTGTCCGCGGCCGCGGCCAGGCGGTACGCGGGCGCAAACGCGTCGTCGTCCGCAGGAATCTCAGCGCCGGTCGGATGGATCTTGATGCCCAGACAGGCCGGGTCGTTGAGGGATTGGGCCACGCGTTCCTCATGATCCGCACCCACGTTGGGGTGAAACACCTCCAGGTAGAAAAAGCGCTCCGGCGCCTGGCGGCGCAGGGCCTCGCAGTAGTGGGCGCAGGTGCGGTCGGCGTCCTTGAGCGATTCCCCGGGCATGAGGATGAGCGCATCGAGCGCGACCGCGTCCATGAACGCGGTCCAGTCCGAAGGCCGCATGTCGGTGTCCGGCGTATGAAATCCGAACGGGGGCTCCACGCCGAAGTCGATGCTGTGCGTGTGCGCGTCGATGATGAACGGCGGTGGTGGCGAGAAAGGCACCTCGGCCGGCGTCTCGGGCGATTGCCCCAGCAACCTACGCAGGTTGTTCCCCGCGACGGCGCACTTCTGTTCCCAGGAGAGACGCCCCATGGCGATCGGGCCCATGGCCACGTCGGGGCTGACCGCCGGGCCGTGCGTCCCGTACAGCAGGCGGTCGCCCAAGCCCAGGGTAACGAATTCCTCGATGCCCTGCCAGTTGTCGAAGTTGTGCGTGGACAGGTGGCAGTTCGGGTGGTTGCGCAGGAGGTCCAGCACCTGCGCATAGTGGTAGAGCAGCTTGCGGGGACCGGACTCCACGATGATCGCCAGATCCGGGTGCTTTTCCGCGAGTGCGCCGATCTCCTCGAACCCGAGGTCCGTGTGCAGCACCACCAATGGCATGCGCTGCGCGGCCATCTCCGGGAAGAGCGGATCGAGCCGGTCAACAGGCCCGCAGCGAGACGGATCGAAACGCAGGAGGTCAACGCCCATCCTCTCCTGGATCTCGGCGATGCGGCCCGCGTACGCATCTCCTGCGCTTACCGCTCGGGCGTGGGCCGTGGACAGGGGCTTGGCGTGCGACTCGAACGCAGGACGCTCGTGCTCCCATGCCGAGGCGTCCAGCCAGGGCAGGGCCCTGCAAATCGCATTGTATGCCTCGCGCAGGGCGGCGAGATCGGCCAGGCAGTCACGCATCACTGCACCTCGTATCGTTTCTTGGGGAAGGAGGCGGCCATCATCTCCGCGACCGCCTCGTCGGAGGGCAGGAGATTGAGAACGCGGGCCTGGAGAAGCAGGTTACCGATCACCGTGGCCTCGGCCGGTCCGGCGATCACGGGCAGACCCAGCCGATGTGCGCTCTCGCGGCACAGGTACCGGTTGAGGCTCCCGCCGCTGACGATGTGCATGGCCTCGAACGTCTGTCCGGTGACGCGCTCGAGCGCCTCCTTGCTGTGCTGATATCCATCGATCAGGCTATCGAGTACGACGCGGGTCGTCTCGCCGGGTGTCTCGGGCGCACGGTAGCCCGCGTCCACGCACGCGGCGCGAATCTCGTCCAGCATGTTCTCCGGCGCGCGAAAGCGCTTGTCCGTAGCCGGGATGCGCGCGTCGATTGTGGCCTCTTCGGCAAGGTCGACGAGCGCGCCGTAGTCGAGGTTCTGGCCGGCCTCCTTCCACAGGCGCAGGCATTCCTGTAGGATCCACAGGCCGGGCGTGTCGGTGAAAAGGCCCCAGCGATGGTCGCTCAGGCCCACGAGTGCGCATCCTTCGCGGATGGCCGCGCGCGTGACGATGGGCATGTCGGAGACGTACCCCAACATGGCGTACGTGCCCGCGCTGAAGAACAGGGTATGCTCCCCGAACGGGCCCGAAGCGGCGCTCGCGGCCGGGGTATCGTGGCTCGCGCTGATGATGACGGGTACGCCCTCGAGTTTCGGATGAGGTGCGCGCTCGGCCGGGATCCTGCCCAGGGCGCCCGGTTCCTCGTACATCGGGGGCAGGAAGTGATGCGGAATGCCCAGCTGGTCGAGCAGGGCGGTGTCCCAGCCTCGCGTCTCCAAGTTGAGGAGTTGATTGGCGGAGGCCATGGTCCAGTCCGTGGCCACCTGGCCGCACAAGTCGTAATGCATGAGATCCGCGATATGCAGGAACGTAGCGGCCTGGGCGAGCACTTCGGGCTCTTCGCGTGACATGGTGAAGAGCTGGCACAGGCTGGTGATCGGGGTCAGCCCCACGCCCACGCGAGAGACGAGCTCCTCGGGCGAGAGCTCCTCGAACAGCGCCTCCGGAACCTTGGCGCAGCGCGGATCGCGGTAGCTGACCGGCGAGTACAGGAGCTGGCCCTGGCCGTCGAGCAGGCCGAAGTCCTGGGCCCAGCTGTCGCACGAGATGCCCGTGATCGGCGCATCGCCAAGGAGGTCACACGCCTTGGCCAGGCCCGTACGGGTCTGTTGTCGGATTGTCTCCCAGTCCCAGCGCTTGTGGCCGTCCACAAACCGGATCTGGTGCTCGAATCGGTGCACGAGCTCCAGGCCGAGCTTGTGCCCGGCCAGACGGCCGAGCATCACGCGGCCATTGCTCGCGCCGAGGTCCACCGCGAGCAGGTTGTGCGTCACGGCCAACGGTCCGGTCCCCCCCTACAGCTGAATGAATCGAAAGCCTTGCAGGTGCGCGAGTTTGCGCAAGGCCTGCGCATGATGGCCCGGCACGGCCACCAGGTGGTGGGTGCCACCGGCATTGCCATAGTCGGTCAGGAAGTCGGAGATCGGCTCGTCGCATTCGGCCATCCAGTGCGGCGCATCGAAGGCTGGCAAGGGCTCCATGTCCACGATGCGCATCTCGCGGGCGATATAGTAGAACCGGCCCTCCGGGTCCGTGGTCAGGTTCGTGAGCGTGACCGGGCCCGGCTCCACCGTGAAGTGCATGCCCACGTAATCCGCGATGCCGGGTGCCCAGAACGGCTTGCGCACAAGGCGGACCTTGCGGTCTCGGCGGGCGAGCGCGGGGTTGCACTCCTGCATGTGGGTCATCATCATCCGGTTGCGCTCGAAGTCGATCGTGTAGATCTCCGTGAAGTTGCTTGTGCCGCACAGCTGACGCATCTGGGCCATATGGGCTGCGATGGTGATATTGCCCTCCCCGGCATAGCCCAGGCCGTCCTTGAGCAGCTTGTTGATCCCGAAGAGCGGCAGGACCTTCACGCGCCCGTCTTCCACGAGGTCGCGGAAGTTCATGGTGAACGCCTGCAGTTGCTCCTCGTCCACCAGGCGGCGCAACGCCCATTCGTAGCGCAGAGACGCCATGTGCAGGTCTTCGGTCACGTCGGGAGCCAGCTCATACTGTTTGCGGTCTTGGGCGGCCATGTCTTGCAGGTCGGCCGCCGACGCCTCGTCCACCAGCGCAAGGTACCGCGGCAGGCTCAACTGCACCGCGTACGGCCCCCAGTCGGTAGCCATCATGGTGGCGTCGATCCCGAAGTCGCCCATGTCCTGGAACGGGGTGCCCAGCAGCCCCACCCGCATGCGCTTCGCCTGCCGGCAGGCTCGGGCCGCGCGCAGCCACTCGCCGAACCGGGCCAGGGCCTGGGCGTCCCGGTAGTGCCCCGTCTCCATGCCGAACACGCGCTGGCTGCGCACCAGGGTATTGGTAAGGTCCTGCGTGCCCTGCACCGTGTGATTGGCCTGCAGGTCCTCGAACGTGTAGTCGGGCCGGATCTGGCTGGCCTCCTGCGTGTTCCACACGAGCAGGGGCAGGTCGGTGCGCGTGAGCGGAAGCAGGCTCATCAGGC
>CAZOBJ010000041.1:0-4255 GCA_964577825.1 uncultured Planctomycetales bacterium | reverse complement strand
TTCCACACGAGCAGGGGCAGGTCGGTGCGCGTGAGCGGAAGCAGGCTCATCAGGCTGGCAGTGTAACTCAGGGCGATGACGACAATTGCGTCCACGTCGTCGCGATCGGCCTGCGCGACCGCGTCGGACACGAGGTCGTGGCGGCTGCAGAAGGTGGTCGAGACAAGGGCTGCGTGCGGCTCCAGCTCGGCGGCAAAGGCGCGAAGCTGGCGCTGGAGAGTGTCCATGAGGTCCGGCAGGGCCTGCTCATAGAAGGGCAGGGTGATGCCAAGAACCGCGGCCCGGGGCTTGGGCACCGCGAACATGGTCGCCTCCTCGTGGCGTGCGAGACGGCCATTATAGACCGGCAACAGGCCGATGCAAGCACGAAAAACACCCAAACCAAGCGCGAATATGCTCGACACGCTCACAAATATCTGGTATTCTGCTTGCCGTGCGCAGAACGGAACGAGAGGAGTGCGCGATGAATGCACGTGAACGAGTGATGGCAGCGGCTGCGTTCGGGGCCGTGGACCGGGTGCCCTACGACTTTTTCGACGAGGCCGGGGACTTGTTCACGGAGGGCAGGTACCATCCGGCACTGCGCCTGGGCCTGAGCTACGCTGAGCAGATCGATGCGCGCGTACGGTGGCACCGACGTTTCGGCACGGACCTCATCTTCGATGCACCGGTGCTCGTGCCGCCCAAGGGCGGGTATGAGGCGCGATTGACCCACGATGGACGCGAGATCGAGGCCCAGGAGCCGGTGTACAGCTCGGTCTTCGGCCTGGTGTGGCACCCCATGCCGCCCAAGGTGCAAGGCCCGGGGTTGCTCCCTTCCGGGACCGCAGGAGCGGTGCACAAGCAGGTCATCTGGGCGGACGGGACGCGCACCGTAGAGGCGATTGACCTCGCGACCGGCACGACGGATGTCGCCGAGCCGGCCTTCAGCGGCGACTTGAACGGCTTGCTTGCGCACATCCAGTGCGCCGAGGGAGACTGGGAGCGGGCCGAATGGTCCCACCTTGCGCGCATGCGCGACCACGTGGGCCCGGACGTGATGCTCTCGGGCTCGCCCCTGGACCCCTTCAGCACGATCGGGCACTATGTGGGCATCGAGAATCTGATGATGCTCCTGCTGGACGAGCCGGACGGGGTGCACGAGGCGTGCGATGCGTTCGCCGGATTCGGAGTGCGCGCCTGCGAAGAGATGCTCGCGCACGGGATCGACATGATCCGCCTGTGCGCCGCCACCGCGTGCATGCTGAGCCCGGATATGTACCGCACGTTTGCGTTTCCGTATCAGAAGCGCATGATCGAAGCGGTGCAGGCCCGGGGTGGAATCACGCACTTGCACCTGTGCGGGAACGTGCGTCATCTGCTGGACGTGGTGCCGGACACGGGCGCGCCGATGCTGGAGACGATTACACCCCCGCCGCTCGGGGACACGACGCTTGTGCAGGCGCGCGAGGCCGTGGGCTCGCGCATGGCGCTCAAGGGGAACATGAGCCCTACGGGGACGCTCCAGAGCGGAACGCCTGAGCAGGCCATGGACGAGGCGCGGAGCATCCTGGCGGACATGGGCGGGCCGCGGGCGAGCGGGTTCCTGTTCAGCGTGGCCGACTGCATGGCCCCGGCCACGCCGGAGGCCAATGTGCAGGCCGTGGCGGAGGTGCTCAGTGGGTAAGGCGTCCGAACAGCGCTACGAGCGGCTCCTTGCGCTGCTCACCCAGCACGGCGAACTGGACGTTGCCGCGCTGGCTCGCGCCCTGGACGTGAGCGAGGCGACGGTACGCCGCGACCTGGGTGCACTGGAGCGCGAAGGCAAGCTGATCCGCACCCTGGGCGGTGCGCGTCTGCGCGAGGAGTCGTCCCTCGTGGTGCGCACATTCCGCGAGAAACACGAGCGCATGCGCGCCGAGAAAGAGCGCATCGCCCGCGCGGCGGCGGCGTACGTGGAGCCGGGCATGGTGGTTGCACTGGACAGCGGCACGACGGTGTGGCGCGTGGCCGCGGCGCTGCGCGAGTGCGGTGAGCTGAAGGTGGTCACCGCGGCCCTACCAGCGATCGAAGAGCTGGGAAGCGTTCCGTCCGTGGAGCTTTTCTGCGTGGGCGGGCGGCTGCGGCCCGAGAACCTGGACTTCGTGGGGCCCGCGGCCGTGGCTGCGTTCTCGGAGCTACGCGCGGACGTGGGGTTCCTGGGCGTGGACAGCCTGGTCGCGGGCCGGGGCGTGTTCAGCAGCGACCTGGAAAGCGCGGCGATCACCGCGGCCATCGGGGAGTGTTCGCGGCGGCGGGTCGTGGTCATGGACCACTCGAAGATTGACGAACGCGGTTGCTTCCTGGGTTTGCCCAGCGAGAAGATCGACTGCCTGATCACGGACAACGGCATCGAAGGCCGCGTGCGAGAAGCCCTGCGTTCGGAGCCGTACGAGGTCGTATTCGCTGAATAGCCGGTTGTGAGAGACTGAGAGAGGCACGGACGCGCACCGGTGTGTGCGCCAGCTTGAAAGAAAGGACGAAGGACATGGACCCGATACTCGAAGAGATCTACGGACTGGATACCAAGACGATGGAAGAGTGCGCCAAGCACGTGATGCTCGGCGGGGGCACGCGTGGCGGGCCCGTGCTCGAACGCGGCAAGGGCGTGCACGTGTGGGATAGCGAAGGGCGCGAGTACATCGACTGCACGTCCCAAAGCTGGGCGTTGTACCTGGGGTATGCGAACGACGAGATCAACGAGGTCATCCGCGAGCATATCGAGCAGATGACCCACATCCACCAGGGATTCGACAACAAGCCTCGCTTCTACCTGGCGCGCAAGTTGGCGCAGCTCGCCCCGGGCGACCTGAATCGAGTCTCGTTCACCGTGGGCGGGGGGCCGGCCGTTGAGGCATCCATGAAGGTCGCCATCAAGAATGTGTGCCCGGCACGAGACTTCGTGTGTCTGTACGACAGTTACCACGGCACCACGCTCGGGTCCATGGGCGCCTCGTGGGTGAGCACCAAGGCCGCGCGCAAGTACTACGGCGGGAGCCGTTTCTTGCCTCTCACCCGGCCGTTCATCCGCGTTCCGAACCCGGACACCTATCGCAATCCCTTCGGCGTGGACAGCGAGACGTACGTGGACATGTGCCTGACGATCGCGCGCGAGACCCTTCAGCGCGGCGTGGCGGGCAAGCCGGCGGGCGTGCTCGTGGAGCCCGTGCAGGCGAGCGCCGGGCAGCTGATCCTGCCCAAGCGGTACCTCCAGGGTATGCGCGAGATTTGCGACGAGTTCGAGACCTTGCTCATCTTCGACGAGATTCAGACCTTCGGGCGGGTCGGGCGGATGTTCGCGGCCGAGCACTTCGGCGTGATCCCGGACATCATCGTGTTGGGCAAGGCCCTGGGCGGCGGCCTGCCGCTCGCGTCGGTGATCGTCTCGGACCGACTGGAAGGTCTGTCCCCGGACGCGGAGGAGCTGCACACCTTCGCGAACCCGACGCTGAGCATGGTGACCTCGGCGAAGCTCCTGGCGCTCTTGGAGGCGGGGGTGTTGGAGAACTGCCGCAAGATGGGCGCGTATCTGGGCGACGAGCTCAAGAAGATGCAGAAGAACTACCCCGAGATGGGCGACGTGCGTCAGGTCGGCCTGCACATCGGCGTGGAGTTCGTCAAGGATCCCGAGTCCAAGGAGCCCCTGTTCGACGAGACGCCCGAGATCCGCAAGGCTGGCTTCCGCCACGGAATCTTCTTCGGCCTGGGCGGGGTGCGCAAGAACGTGCTCAAAATCAAGCCGCCGCTGGTGATCAATCGATCGGAGTGCGACGAGGTGCTCGAGAAAACCGAGGCCTCGATCCGCGACGTGTTGCGCAAGTAGGGGGGAGTGATGAAGGTCGCATTTGTCGGCGCGGGCAAGTACGCGCGCACGCACATGGACCGGTTCGCCGCCATTGAGGACGTAGAGCTCGCGGGCGTGACGAGCCGCACCCTGGCCACGGCCGAGGAAGCGGCCGCGCCGCACGGCATGCGAGCCTACGAGACCGCCGAAGAGATGATCGACGCGGCGGAGCCCGATGCGCTCGTCATTTGCGTTATTCCCGCCGCGCACGGGGCGCCGGAGCGATTGGCCGTGGAACGTGGCATCCCGTTCCTGGTCGAAAAGCCCGTGGGCCTGGACCTTGAGGCCGCCCAGCACATCGCGCGCGAGGTGCAGGCCAAGGGCTTGGTGACCGCGGTGGGCTATCAATGGCGATACCTGGACCTCGTGGAAAGGGCGCGCGAGCTCATTGAC
>CAZOBJ010000040.1:21538-25320 GCA_964577825.1 uncultured Planctomycetales bacterium | reverse complement strand
GCGACAGCGCCCCTTACCGCTTCCACCTTAAATCCCGCACGATGTGGTCTTGACAATGGGGAGTAGCTTATATGGACCGTGCTGCGCACCTGCCGCAAGCAGGGCCGCTCCGCCTGGCAGTTCCTCCAAGACGCCCTTTCCGCACACTACCGCCACACGAACCCTCCTTCCCTCCTGTCTCACACCCGATAGGGGCCTGAACGGTTACATTCCGCAAAAGTTTTGCCATTCCATTATTCCACCAACGCCAACCCCTGCTGGTTTTGGACTTCCATGGTCAGAGGACGATCCACAATCACCTTGCCGCCTTCCGTTATGCGGATATGCCCGCCGACCTCGTCCTCCTTCTTGAATACCGCGCGCACTGTCCGTTCCCCCGCGACGAACTCGACGCCCGCCTCCTGCTCGTTCCCGATCAGGCTCGAGGGCGTCATCTCCTTCAATCCCTCCCTGTCGCCCGCCTGCAGGAGGTGCAGGAACAGGTCGCGCCTGTTCTCGCTCGCCGGAGAAATCTCCATCCGCCAGTTGCCGAACACGTTCCGGTCCGGAGTGGGATTGCCGTCCTCGTCATACATGCGGCTCGACATATGCTTGTTCACCGGCCAGTTCCGTCCGTCCGCCCGGAATTCGTTCCCAGGGCCTCCGATTTTCTCAAATCGCGCCCTTTCGGGAAGCAGCGTTTTGACGAAGATTCGGCCCTCCCGATGATCGGCATGGAATATATCACGTTTCCGTTTCGGCTCCATCTGAGTGTGAAAAAGCCAGGTCTTCGTTTGGCCCGGCGTTTTCGACTCGACGCGGTCGAACACCACGAAATAATCGGGATACACGAACAGGAACTGGCGCACCACTTCCTCCGACTTGTCCTCGTGGTAACAGGTCGTCGCGTCGCTGGCTATGTACGTGTAGTGTTCGTCCGTCTCGAATGCCAGGACCTCCGCGCCATGGTTGCGCTGCATCCCTCCGGTATTCACCGTGGACTTGTGCCCCCAGAACCCAGGGAACTCTTCGCCCTCCATGTGAATCAGGATGCAGTTATGCGCGATCGTGTCCATGTAGTAGTTGACCTGATGCATTCGCGCCCTGTCGGCGTCGCCCGGGACGCTACGGTCGGTGCGCGCCAACTGCGCGCCCGTGTCCATTGCGAGAAACCCCTGCCGGTAGATGGTGAAATGGTTCTCGTCGTAATGCTTGCGCACCTGGGACTGGCGCCCCGCGATGAACAGCGCGTAGGTGTCCTCCTCGCCCCATCCGCTGTTCATGAAGGTCTGGCCTATCGGGTCCGGGAAATGCCGCGCGCGCGGCAGGCGGTCGAGAACCGACCGGATCTCCTCGTCGGACAACACGATATCCGACATCAGCAGCGGAGATGCGGCCGTGACCTGGGCGCCCATTCCTCCTTTAAACATGCTGGGAACCCATGGCAGAAAGGTGCAAGCCCCCTCAGGCACTATCTGAGCCTGCACAATCGCCTTAAGCGTCTTCGGGTCTATCGTATCTCCGCTTTCGGCGCACAGATCGGGTATGCGCAACAGCCATGAACTCGATCCCATGCGATTGCGGTCATGGTACATGTCGCCCCAGGCGTAATGCAGGGGGTTTGGACGTCCGCCGAGCGGATCAATCGCGTTCCATAGAAGATAATTGACAATACCCACGGGACGCTTCGGGAAATACCTTGTGAAATCGTCACCAAGCGCCGAGCGGTATGTATCCAGAAAGTTCACCTCGCTGTCCGGATTCTGGTTGGCATAGCCTATGGCGCCGTAAAGAGAGAGCGCATCGGGCCCGGACGCCTCAAGAGTCTCGAATATTCCAACGTGCCTCCGGTATCCTTCGCGCAGGATATCGATACACACATCGTCTCCGGCTCCAGCGACGCCCGCTCCGAGGAAAGCCATCCCCAGGTACCAGCCCTGCACGGTATCCGTATAGATATCGACAACCCCGCGGCGACGCTGACGCCAGAAATCATAGAAGGACCTGGCCGCGGGGAACATGGCGCGTCCGATCGCTTCGCGCTTTTCGGGTGTCATGTCGTTGTAGAGCCAGTCGTAGGCGGACAGGGCATGGATTCGGTGGTAAACCCGCTCGGCAACCAGGCGGCGGGCCTTGTAGATTACATTCCAGCAATCGGCGGTATGCTCCAGAAACGATACCGCCCTATCACGGTATTCCTCCTCACCAGTCAAAAGCCAGACCAGCGCCGCATGCGCGGCGTAATGCGCCCAGTCGCCCGACCTGACCCGGGGCGAGCCCCTGCCGTAACGGCGGCCACCTTCCTCCCCAAGCATATGCGCTATGAGTTCATCATCCAGCTCCGGCGGTTCCGGATAAAGCTCCACACGCCTTTTCAGCTCCTTAAGCCATTCCTCCTGTTGCTCAGTCAAACCTTCGTTCTCGATCCTGTCCAATGTATCACGGGTGATAAACATCCGCGGCCGGTCACGCCGCAGATTCCGCACAACCCACTCCATATCCGGGGGCTCTTCCGGATTCCGCCTGTCCGGCGTTTCTCCGATATCCCCGGCACCTGCGTCCTCATGCCACAACTCAGTCAGCCGGATAAGGCCAAGCATATCCTGCGCCTGTTCAACAGCCGTTTCATACATGCGCCGAAACCCATCCGTCTCGTCTTCGTCCGGGCCGTCCATATCAGCAAGCAGGTTCTCGATCGTTTCACGCGCCGTATCATAGTCGCCTTCCCGTAAATACGCCCGGGCCTGCGTCATTCGCGCGCGCGGCCGCCAGGCTATCACGCCGCGAAGGGGTATGCCATCCATCGCCGCAAGAGCGTCTTCACAGGCCTGCCGGGCCGATGCATAATCCTTATCGGCCATGTAAGTCTCGGCTATTCCGAGGTACGCCGCCGCGAGATTCCGCGCATGACCCCACCCGCTTCCGGTCAAGTTCGTGACTCTTGTAAATATTTCGCGCGGTTCGCCTCGATCTTTCAAGCCGGGATCCGCAAGCAAAGCATCCGCAAGCGCCAACAGCGCCGTGGCCCTTTCGGTGTCGTCGCCCGCGATGTCAGCGGCCGTGCGAAAGCCTTTCAGCGCTTGCTGAGCCAGCTCAGCATCGGCTGCCAACCTCATAACCCTTCCCTGTTTCTCCCTGGCCTCGGCCATCATCCGGGTGAACACCGCATCCGGATCCCCTATCGCAACGCTGAACCCCCCGCTGCCGCTGACCACCGCCGCTGCCAAAATGTTCTCGCCCGCGCGCAACGGCAGCTCGATCACGTGATTGGCCGGTGCGACGGGCGCCTCGCGGTTGCCGGTCGCCAGCGTGTCATAGACCGGCTCCCCGTTCAGCCACCATTGCATGAACCAGTTCGCGCCCGCGCCCAGCCGCACGGCTGTGTCCTCATCAACCTCAACGGAGGCCATAAGATAAACCGTATTGCCACGCACAGCACCGCCGAACAGTTCGGCCAGGTCGATCCGGCCCTCTCCGTCAAGCTCGACCGTTTTCCCGCGGAACGTTTCTCCGCCTATCTCCAGCTCATCCGGAATGCTCTTCACTGCTTCGCCCGGAAGCAAGGCGTGCCTGTCAGGATGTCCGCGCGCAGGCCAGCCGCCCGCGGACGCATTTATCTCCACCGGCCCGAACGCGGCCCATTGCTGCGGCCAGTCCACCTCGCCCGCTCTGCTCTGCTGCGCACGCGCCACAACGAGGACGAGCGCCGCCATCACGATTACCAAGCCCAGCTTCGTCCGCACTGCCATGTCATCGCCTCCTGAGAACCTGTCGCACAAACCTTCCGCTTGACCGCCGATTAA
>CAZOBJ010000040.1:0-21438 GCA_964577825.1 uncultured Planctomycetales bacterium | reverse complement strand
TGTCATCGCCTCCTGAGAACCTGTCGCACAAACCTTCCGCTTGACCGCCGATTAACCACGAAGCGGCAAGAAGCCCAATGGACATCTCTCACTTCACCAAAATGATACCACACTTGCGGGGGGCAACCACCTTCTTGCCACAGGCTCACAAAATCGTGATGCCGCCCCCATCGTTCCTCAGTTCCGCGCCGCCTGCGTGCTCGCAACCAGCTTCAGCAGGTTGTGCGTGGCGCAGATCAGGTTTCGCTCGCCCGTGCAGAGACAAGTTCCCTCCCGCAGAACGAGTCGATCCCGCGACCGCTCTTGATCTGCCCAAAGATCGGTTCGATCGTCTGTGCTCGCTTCTTGTGTTCCTCGCTGCCGCACTTTGTCCTGAGTTTGCACTCCATACGTTCCGTAGCGGTGAGATCCTTCGGGATCCGCCCGCGCGCAGGCTACTCGAACACCCCGCGGAACCACTCCATCACCGGCTCGCGCGCGTACTCGGGGCCGATCTCGGGCGAGCGGTACGGGTGCTCGCTGTACTCGGTGGGCTCGGTGCCGACCTCGAGCTGCACCGCGTCCACAAGGATGTTGCCCAGGCTGTCGACCCGGCCCTCCACGGCCACGTCGCGCGTGCCGCGAAGCGAGGTCTGGCCGAAGGGCGCGGTCATGGTGTACCGCTTCCACTCGGTCGTGAGCTCCACGGTCTTGGTGAACACGCCCTCCTCCTCCGGGTCGGAGCGCCGCGACTCGCGCACGAACAGCGTCACCGGCAGTGCCTCGGTGTCCGCGCGCATGTAGAGGCTGAGCACATAGTCGCGCGACAGGTCCAGGGGCACGGTCTGCTGGAAGTTGCGGAACGCCCCGCGCGGCGGCGGGGCCTGGCGCCAGAACCCGCCGCGCAGCACCTGGTCGCCGTGCACCGCGCCCGGGGTCGGGGTCGTGTACTGCCACACCCACATGGGCCGGTCGATGTCGCTCGTGGCCTCGCGCACGATCCACCAGTCCGGCTTGCCGAAGTAGGTGCACTGCTCGAAGCTGCCGTTCTTGAGCAGGTTGTTGGGGGCCTCGGTCAGGTCCTCCAGATACTCGACGCGCACGTCGTCGAGCCAGAACGTGCCTTCTCCCCCGCGGCGGCGGAACATGACCTGCGCGGTCACCGCCTCTCGGGTGGTGAACTCCTGGGAGAAGGTCTCCCACGCCTCCTGCACGAGCGGCGGGCGGATCGTGAACCGCGGCGGCGTGCCGTGCTCTCCGGGCACGAGCATCAGGGCCTCGGCCTGCTCCTTGCCCGCCGGGAAGGCATTGCGGTACTGGAACGAGAGCCGGTAGCGCGACTCGGCCTTGAGTGGAATCTCCTGAAGCGTGACGCTCGCCCATCCCTCGGGGTTCGCGTCCACGGCCAGGGCCCTGCGGCCCTCGGCCGGGTTGTCCGTCACGATGCGCGCGTTCGTGCCCTCGCGCACGCTCCACGCCTCGGGCAGGGTGGCGGTCTCGAACCCGGGCGCGACGTCGGCCAACAGGTTCACCGCCTCCGGTTCGGCCGGGCCGGCCACATCCGCGAAGGTCACCGCCATGCGCACGCTCTCCTCGGGCGCGCGGCGGGTGGGCCCGGTCGTGCGGTACACGCGCACGTCGTACCCGCCCAGCCGGTCGGCGAACGCGTCCGCGCCCACGCGCCGGTACGAGGTCTGCGGATCGAAGTAGTTGACGACCTCGGTGGCGGCCGTGAGCCCGTTCATGCGGAACACCACCTCGCGGGTCTGGTCGTGCGAGTTGGCCACCAGGATCACCTCGCCGCCGTCGGGGTGGTTCTTCACGAGCACCTGGATGGGCTCGAGCTCGATGTTCCCCCACCCCTTCACGAGCGGCCGGAACTCCGGGAACTCGGGCCGGGGCGGATCGGGCAGCGGTGCGGGCTCTGCCCGGTCGGCCTCGTGCACCTGTACGTTCTGGAGCGGGCTGGGGGTCAACAGCACCGGCGCGACCTGGTCGATCTGGCGCAGCACCTCGCGCTGGGCCAGCCACTCGGCCGGATGGAAGCGCTGCTCGCTGAACACGAAGATGATGGTGCCCTTGCCGCCCTGGATGAGCGGGCTGAAGTACGTGGCGCGGATCTCGTGCGGCGTGATGACCCGCGACGGCTCGCGCCAGAATCCCTGCGGCGTGGTGGGGAAGGGCTTGTGGAACCGGCGCGCGAGCGAGCGCATGGGCACGGACCGCCGGCCCAGCTTCCTGGGGCTGAAATTGATGTACGGCATCCAGTACCCGTGGCGGCCCAGGTAGTCGAAGAGCTCGTAGGCGTGCGGCTCCCAGTCGCCCCAGTTGGAGCTGTACAGGATGCGGTACGGGTCGATGGACTTGAGCGTGTGCAGCATGCCCTCCGCGTACTTGTACCGGGAAGGCGACGGCTCGTCCAGGCCGTAGTACCCGATCACGCCCTCCACGTCCCGGAAGTGGCGAATCACGGGCGGCAGGCTGTCGAGCAGGGCCTGCATGCGCTCGTCCAGGTCGTCCATGTTGTACCGCAGCCGCGGGCCGAACGCAGTCATGGGCAGGAAGAAGCGGATCCCGTGGCGCCGGCCGCGGGCCACCACGTCCTGCATGTTCTGGATCTGGTCTTCGTTCGATCCGCCACCGCCGGCCATTGAGCCCCACAGCACCAGGCAGTTGACCGCGCCGTCGGCGAGCATCTCCAGCTCCCAGTCCGGGAACCCGCTGCGCGAGCGGGCCATGTACCCGATGGGGAAGAAGGGCTCGTCGTCCACGAGCAGGATCTCGCGGTCGAAGTCGAACTTCACCGACGTGGCCGGGCCCGGCGGATGCTTGTTGAGCTCGGCCGCGGACTCGGCCACGGTGTTCCCGTCCCGGTCGCGCAGCATGACCCTGGCCGTGTACGTGCCCACGACCAGGTCGTCGAGCGGGACGGAGGCCACCGAGCGCCGTCCGATCGTGGGGAAGTCCGCTTCATGCACGACCTCGTCCTGTTCGTTTGTCACCTCGGCGCTCAGGCCGAAGCCCGCGCCGCGCGCCTGTTCGGCCGTGAACCCGGCGAAGCACAAAAGCCGCGCCTCGCGCTCCGTTGTGTAGTAGCTGCGGTCGGTGAAGAGCTTGAGCGCCTTCAGGTCCTCGGTGCGCTCGACCGGCGCCCAATCCGAGTACGCCGCGCCCTGCACGCGCACGCGCGCCTCGCGCTCGCCCAGCGTCCCGGTGGGCACCGTCCAGCGCAGGGTCTGCGTACCCGCGGGCGCCACCTCCACGGTGCGGGTGAGCGTGCGCGCCTCGCCGTGCGCGGGCCGGTCCTCCAGGGCCAGGGTCGCCGCTCCGGCCTTGCCGCCGGAATTGACGATGTCGAGCTCCACGACGTAGGCGAACTCCTCCTCGCCCACGCCGTAGTACATGGCCTCGGCCCGCGAGACCATCGGCGCGCAGGTGGGGCTCAGGTCCAGACCCGCCAGGCCGGTGAGCTGGCCGAAATTCTCCGGATCGTGGAACCGGCCCTGGAGCGACGCCCAGGTGACGTGCACGGGCCGGCCCTCGGCCGCACGCGCCACGTCCGCCTCGTCCGCCTTGGCGCCTACGGGTGCGGCCGCGGACGGGCCCACGGCCGGATGCGAACGAGTCACGTTGAGCCCGAGGGGCGTCTCCCCGATGCTCGTCGTGCCCAGGATGAAGAGGGGCACGCTCGCCTCGGCCGTCCACCCGTCGTCGGTAAGGGCCACTGCGTGCTCCCAGGGCGCGCGCCAGCTGCGATTTCGCTGCCGGCCGTCGATCTTCTGCGAGTAGGCGGCGCCGCTCACGGACCAGCGGAAGTGCGCGTACGTATCCGCCTCGTGCCGCGGCGCGAGGAAGATCTCCACGACGTCGGCCATGGCTTCCTCGGCCAGGGCCTGCTCGGAGACCCCGCCGGGCACGCTGCACCGAAAGGCCACGTACAGGCGCTCGTCCGTGAAGCAGACGTACGCCGTGGTGGCCAGCGGCGCGGCCTGGGCCCTACCCAGCACCCGGAAGTCGTTGATCCGCGCGGCTTGGGTCCAGGCCGCGTCGTCGAGCCGGCCGTCCACCGTGGGCGGGTCGGACACGCGCACGGCCTGTACGGTCTCGCCGCCGCGCGCTGCGAACGCGCTTGCCAGTACCGCCACCCACACGCACACCAAGGTCCGCTTCGTGGTCATCGTGTCCCTCCTCTGGCGCGGCGGTCCGGCCGGGGTCTGGACCCCAGCCATTGCGCCGCTGACGTACGATTGGTCGATCCACCCTTTCGGCTTGCGCCAGCTGCACAAAACGCGATACGTGCCAGCCGGACGGTAGAAGAACCCGCTCCGACCGTCAACCCCCTCGCGCTCGCGCTGCAAACGCGTAGGCAAGTCTCATGCCTCGGGCACCCTCGCCAAGCACAGGGCTCTTGCGCTGTCACAAGCCATCGAGGGCCGCGCAGGCCCCGGGGGCGGAAAAACCGGTTGCCAATCCCGCACCGCAGACTAGGATGAGTAGGTGGGGCTCTATGCGGAGCGACCCATGCGCAAGCGAGCGCTCAGCTCTTGTTCCGAACTGAGGGGATCGGAATGCCCCAGAGAAGACACCCCACTCGGCTCCGCCCGTCCGCGCAATGTCTACGGCGACCGCCTTGTCGTGCTCCTTCGCGCCGGGACAGATGCAGAACGAAGAGATGTCGTTCAAGAACACGTCGCGAGCGGTCAGTTTGAGTCGCACTGATTGGGCCGTCTTTGCTTGAGGAGGAGAAATCATGAAGAAGGTCGTGACCCTTGTGGTCCTGGTGTCTGCTGGAGTGCTCATCTACAAGGTGGCCACGGGCGGGCCCTACAACACAGCCAAACAGAACTTTGCCAAGGAGGAGTACAAGCTTGCGGCCCTCAACTTCCAGAAGGCCATCGATCAGGGGGAGCATGTGCACGAGTCGCTCGTGTATCTCGCGCGCATCGATGGCATCAAGGATGACTACGAACAGGGCATTGCCCGATGCAATGAGGCGATCGAAATCGCGCCCAACGCCTCGCAGGCCTACTACTTCAAAGCCATTCTTCTGCAACTGGACGGTCGGATGGGCCAGGCCACGTCCGTGCTCGACGAACTCTCGAACATGCCGCAGATCGGCAAAGGGTTCGCCATCGCCAAGATCAGCAATCCTCGTCCCGGCACGCACGAAGCCCTCAGACCACACGAACGAGAGTTGCGCGAGAAGCTGTTGAAGGGCCAAGCGTACTGACGCGCCGAGGCCGCGCCCTGTGTGCCAGCGGTGGCGTCACACGTTGAGGCAGAGACCCCTAGCGCAGGGAGGAAGGATATGGCGAGGCAAGGCACGGTGCGTCGGCGAGTGCTGTTTGCGCTTGTGCTTGCTCTCGCAACCGCAGGCGGGGCGGTGGCGGGCGACCTGCCGACGCTTGCCGTGTCGCACACGGAAACGCCGCCACGCTTGGACGGCAAGCTCGACGACGCCTGCTGGCAGCATGCCGTGGCCACGAGCCCCTTTGTGGTCTACGACACCGGCAGCCGAGCGAACGTCTCCACCCGGGCCTGGGTCTGCGCGGATGACGCGCACCTGTACATCGCGTTCCACTGCGACGAGCCCAACCTGGCCGAGGTCAAGACCACGACCGCTGGTCGAGACGACAACATCAGCCGCGACGACTGCGTGGAGGTCTTTCTCCAGCCGGGCGCAAGCGGGTACCTGCACCTGCTCGTGAATGCCGCCGGCGTGCGCGGCGACCGACTCTGCGAGCGTGGCCAGCGCGATCGCGACTGGGACGGCGCCTGGCGGTCGGCCGTGCGCCGGGTTCCGGCGCACAAAGACCTCGCCGCCTACTGGGCCGCGGAGATGGCCGTACCCTTCCACGACCTGAACCAACTGATCGTGCCCGGCCGCTCGTGGCGCGTGAACCTCTGCCGCACCCGCCGCGCGGGCGGAGCGCCGTATCTGAGCTGGTCGCGCACCCCCGGCGGGTTCCACAACCCGAGCCGGTTCGGCGTGCTCAAGGGCGTGCCCGACGCGGCAGACCGGTTCGCCCTGCGCATCGAAGACCTGCGCGCGGGAGCGTATGGACTGGGCGAAAGAGGGTCGTCGTACCGCGTGTCCGCCCGGGTGTTCAATCGCACCGGCGCCTCGCGGACCGTGACCGCAGAGGCCGTACACCGTCCCGGCACGGGCCAGGAGTCCATGGCCCGAACCGCCCTGGACCTGCCCACCAGGGGCTCGGTCGCCTTGTCCGTGGACGTACACGTCCCCAGCATCGAGAGGCGGACCGCTTTGCTGCGTCTGCGGGATCCGCAAACCGGGCTCCTTCTCGCTCGCATGCCTGTGGACCCGAACCGGTTCGAGCCGCTGCTGCGCGGGTACATGGCCCGCAGCGTATATGGCGCGGAACCGGAGGCGATCGCATGTGTTACGGCCAGCGTGGCGGGCGACGGCCTGCGCGTACGCACGACGATCGCGGACAGCGACCCGGCCGTTGTCACGACCCTCGACAAGAACGGCAGGGCGCAAGTGCCCTTGCCCATTGCGGACTTCGCGCTCGGCAAGCATGCGGTCACGGTTACGCTATTAGAACACGACGAGGCGCTTGGACATGTGACCTTTGACCTGTACAAGGCGGCTGCAGCCCGAGGCAGACTGGTCCAGGCCGACCGCGAGCGGCGCATCGTGCTCGTGGACGGCGAGCCCTTTCTTCCCTTCGGGCTCTACCGTGTGCCGCAGGGAGAACTGGAGGAGATGGCCGACATCGGGTTCAACACCGTCATCTCCTGGGGAGAAAGCCCCACCCCCACGATCGAGGACCAGCTCGGGTACCTCGATGCCGCCCATGCCGCGGGACTCAAGGTGATCGACTGGCCATGCCGGTACGCCGGGCGGCTGCGGTACGCGGACCCGGAGTTCGCGGACAAGTTCGCCGCGTTCATCGAGGAGGATCTTCCCGAGCTCTTGGCCGCCTGCCGCGACCATCCGGCCATGCTGGCCTGGTACTCTCCGGACGAGCCGAACCTCGCCGCGCCGTACCTGGAGGGCGGCGAGACGCAGATGATCGACCTCACGCGCCGGTACTACCAGACGGTCCGCGAGGGCGACCCGGCCCACCCCATGTACGGGTTGTTCTGCCGGACCATCCCGGCGAGCAGAGATTGGCAGGCGACCTACGACGTCGCTGGCATCGACGCCTACTGGCTGCCGCTGGCCAAGGACGAGACGCCCCTCAAACCCGCGCTGGCCGCTCAAGCTGCCGACGAGGTCGCGGGCCGGTACGCGAAGCCCTTCTGGCTGGTGCTGGAGGCGGCCACGTATAGCGCCTCGGCGCGCAGCCTCTCCCCCGCCGAGCAGCGGTGCCAGACGTACCTGGGGCTGATCCACGGCGCCAAGGGGCTGCTCTACTTCATCTATCCGGTGGCCTATCAGCCGCTTCTCGATGAGTTCCGGTCGCTCGCCGCCGAGACGCACGCCCTCGCGTTGTACGTCCTCTCCGCCGAGCCGGCGCCCGCCGTGCGCGTGGAGCCGCAGGGACTCGCCGACCTCGTCCATGCACGCGCCTTCCGCAAGGGGGACGAAGTCGTCTTGCTTGCGGCCAACCCTTCGCGCGCGCAGGCAGAGGTGCGCATCTCGTTCGAAGGAATCGAGCCGAACGATGTTGAAGTGCCGTTCGCAGAGCGCGCGCTGCCGATCCAGGACGGCGCGGCGCAAGAGACCATCCCCGGGTATGGGGTGCGCGCGTATCGCATTCGCGCCGCAGCCGCAGAAGGAGACAACGCTTCCATCACCATCCGAGTGAGGCGAGCGCAAGGAGCGCAATCCGAGCCTGCCGCCGAGCGAGAGCCCCCGGTCCCGGCCGCGGCGAACCTGGTGCCCGACCCGTCCTTCGAGGCGGGCGATTGGACGTTCCGCGATTGGGACCGCAAGTACAAGAACGTCGAGGGCGAGCTCGCGCCCCAACCGCACACCGGACAGGTCTCCTCGTGGATTCGGCGCTCGCACGTCGAGTCTGCGGCACAGTGGATCTCGCAGTGGATCAGCCTCGATCCGCAGACCCGGTACCGGCTGGGCGGATGGATGCGCAGCAAGGTGACCGAGGGCCTTACCGGGCCCGAGATCTTTCTCTTGACCCCGGACTCGAAGTTCGTGGGGCCTACCCTGACCGTGCCGGGCAAGTGCGTGGCCCTGCCTTCGGGCGAGACGGCGTGGACGCGCCATGCGGCGGACTTTCGCACCGGAGACGCCCCGCCCCGCGTGCGCGTCTTTTGCCGCTTGGGCCACTGCAAGGGCGAGGCCTGGTTCGACGATGTGTTTCTGCACGAGGTGACCGGAGAGGGCGTGCTCAATCTGCTCAGGAACTGTTCCTTCGAGCCCGGCGACCTTCCGGGCTGGCCCGACTGGTGGCGCATCTTCGGCCACCCCGAGCCAGGGGTGCGCCAGGGCCCGGTTACAGCGCAAGGCGGGCCCAATTGGACCTTCGACACCGCGGACCCGGTCCACGGCACCCAGTGTCTGCGCATGACGCGCACAGGCCCGGCGGAGAACGACGCGTATCGCCCGCAAGTCACGTCCCACAAATACGTCACGGTGACCTCGGGAGAGGACTACGCGTTTTCCCTGTACCTCAAGGCCGACCGGCCCGAGACCACGGTGCGGCTTTTCATCATTGATCGAAACTGGACGGCCTCCGAATGGACGGACGTGCAGGTGGGCGCCGCCTGGGAGCGCAAGGCCCTGACCTGGACGATCCCGGAGAGCATCAACACCGTGTTCGTGCGGTTTGACCTGATGACCCCGGCCACGCTATGGGCGGATGCGGCGCAGTTCGAGGTCGGTGAGAGCGCGGGACCGTTCACGCCTCCACCGGAGGAGGAATAGCCCCGCCACCCAATGCGGGCGAGGGACGCGCATTGCTGCGCTCGAAGTGCACCCCGCCGCTGTTGGCAGGGTGAAAGTTCTCGATGCGAGTCCAGCTCGCCGCGAGAAGACCGGCCAGCCGAGAGGTCCGCTACCGGCGACCCGGCATGGGCTCGTCGGTGCCGGAGTCGACGATTAGCATCGCCTTGAGCACGCCGCCCTGCGACTGATCGAGCGCGGCGAAGGCCTCAGGGCCCTGGTCAAGCGGTCGAGTGAGCTCAATCAACCGGTCCTCCCGCGGGCCCAGGTGCAAGAGCGCCTCCGCGAATTCGCGAGCCGTGGACACGTAGGACCCGGTGATGGCGAGCTCCCGCGCGACCGTGTCCAAGAGGTCCAGACGCACCGCCGGCGTGCTCATTCCCACCAGGACCAGGATCCCGCCGGACTCCACCTGGCGTACGGCCCGCGAAAAGGTCGCCTCCAGGCCCACCGCGTCCACCACAGCGTCGTAGCGCGCTGCCTCGTTCTCGCCCGCACGCTCGGCCCCAAACCCGAGGGCGACGTCCACGCGGCGCTCGTCCGGGTCCGCAACCGCCACGCGTTTGAGTCCCGCCCGGCGTGCCGCGTCCACGGCCGCCAGGCCAATCACCCCGGCTCCGAGCACGAGCAAGCTTCGAGGGCCGCGGACCAGCGCCAGGTGCACGGCATGGAGCCCGACGCTCAACGGCTCGGCCAGGGCCGCGCGCGCAAAGGGCATCTCTTCGGGCATGCGGTAGAGCGACGTAGCCGGCGCGACGAAGTACTCCGCGTAGCAGCCCGGCGTATTCACGCCCAGGACGCGCGCGCGCGGACAACGGTTCGTCTCGCCCAGCTCGCACCAGCGGCACGCCCCGCAGGCAAGCACGCTGTGCGGCACCACCCGGTCGCCAGGCTGGACGTCGGCCACGCGCGCGCCTACCTGCTCGACCACGCCCGCGGCTTCGTGCCCCATGATCAGGGGCGGCGCGCGTCGTGCGGACCCGTGCCGGAACGCATGCAGGTCCGAGCCGCAGATGCCCACCGCGCGCGTGCGAACGAGCACCTCGTCCGGCGCAGGGGACGGGCGCGGCGCCTGCTCTACGCACAGCCGGCCGGGACCGTGGTACACGAGGGCCTTCATGCGGGGGCGCCTCCCGGGTCTTCGTCCAGGGGCAAGAGCTGCGCGGCGCGTCGCAGCACGAGCGCCCGCGCCTGGGCGCCGTGGCGCGCAAAGGCCCAGGCCAGGCCCTCGGCGGGCGTGGGGACATGGACAAAGCCCAGCTCGTCCTTGGCCTGTGCCGAGATGCCGTCCGAGACGAGCACGCATGTCGCCCGCTCCACGGCCACGCGCGCGACCTGGATCATGTGCACGCCCACGGTGCGGCTCAAGCGCCCCTCGTGCACCAGCCGCCTGATCTCCTCCACGGGCCGGTAGCCGTACTGCACGATCTCGGGATGCGTGGCGCTCACGCCCTCCGGACAGGGCGCAATGAGCACAATGGTGCCGCCGGGCTTGACCACCAGCCCCGCACCGTCGAGCGCCTTGTTCGCCTGCCAGAACTCGATGTCAAAGGGATAGCTGTCCGCGAGCACGACATCCGCGGCCTCCGGGGCGTGCACGCCGAAGGCCTGGCGGGCCAGCTCGCACCCCCGGCGGTGCGCGGCCACCGGATGCCCGGTCACCGCACCCACGATTCGTCCGGCCTCCCCCACGACTACATTGACGATCGCGTGCAGGCCGATGCTCTGGGACACCTCGTCGATCATGGCGCGCACCGGGTTCTCGCGTTGTCCGAACAGGTTTCGTTCCGGGATCTCGATCCCCGCCCAGTGCATGGCGTCGTTGGTCTGTTCGCCGCAAATGCCGGGAACCACAATCTTGCCCCCGCCCGTGAACCCGGCGGCCATCAGCGGCATGATCGCGCCGATGCCGATCACCAGGTCCGCGCCTTCCACCGTCCGGTCCGCCCAGATGGGCACATCGAGCGACGTGTTGCCCCAGAAGCGCAAGGTGGTCGCGTCCCGGCTATCCGGCTGCACGATGCGCAGCCGCCTTGCCGGGCCCGCGCCGAGCTTGTCCGCCAGCTCCGCCTGGGTCATGGGGCGGTGGCTGCCCAGGGCCACCAGCACGGTGAGGTCCTGCTCGCGGACCCCGGCGGCGTCCAGCTCGGCCAGGACGCGCGGCAGGATGCGCGCTGCGGGCGTAGGCCGCGTGTTGTCGTCTGTGATGAGCACCACGCGCTGGCCGGCCTGGGCCAGGTCGCGCAGGGGCGGCCCGCCGATGGGCCGGGCGAAGGCCTCGTCCAGGATTCCCTGTTCCGAGCGCTCGTCGACGCGAAGAGAGGGCCCCAGCACGCCGATCAGGTTCTCGTCCGGGACCTCGACGCCGGGGATGCTCTGGTAATAGGGAAATTCGATGCGCATGGTCCGTCCGGGTCAGTCCATGACCAGGCCGCCGTTCACGTCCAGGATTTCGCCCGTGATGTACCGGGCCTCGTCGGAGGCGAGAAAGGCGACCGCCGCGGCCACGTCCTCCGGCTGTCCATAGGTCTTGAACGGAATCCCGGCCGCGAACTTGCGGTTGACCTCTGCGCCCCAGGCGTCGGTCATCTCTGTCTGCATGGGCCCGGGGCACACACAGTTCACGTTGATGCGATACGGCGCCGCCTGCAGGGCGAGCGACTTGGTCAGACACAGCACCCCGGCCTTGGACGCCGAGTAGTGGGCGCCCGCGGCCAGGCCGCCCAGTTTGGCCGCGGCCGAGCCGATGTTCACGATCCGCCCCGCCTTGCGCGCGCGCATGTGCGCGAACACCTCCCGGCAGAAGAGAAACACGCTGCGCAGGTTCACGGCGAGCACCCGGTCCCACTCGCCCGCGGTGATGTCCGCGATAGGCACCATCCTGCATACGGCTGCGTTGTTCACCAGCACGTCCACCCGGCCCAACCGCTCGATGGTGTCGGCAACCAAGCGCTGGACGTCCCGCTCGCGCGCCACGTCCGCCTTGCGCGCCAGGCACTCGCGCCCGAGCGCACGGACTTCGCGAGCGACTCCGTGTACGCCTTCTGCATTCAGGTCGCAGAGCGCCAGGTGGGCGCCCTCGCGCGCGAGGCGCAGGGCGATGGCGCGGCCCATCCCTCTTGCAGCGCCCGTCACCAGGGCGACGCGGTCTTGCAGGCGCATGTGTGGGTCTCTCCGTCGCATTCCGGTCGCGCGCTCATGCACCGTGCTCTTTGGCCCACCGGGCCTTCAGGCGCTTCATCTGTGCGGTAGGCTCGACGCGCGGTCCGGGGCACTGGTTGCGCTTGTCCGTGAGCCATCGGCCCTGGTTGTCCTGGAGCACGGGCATGCGCTTGGCCACGGGCGGGGGTGCCTTGACGGCCGTGGGCTTGTGCGCGTACCAATAGGCCACGCTCGCCATCTCGTTGCCCAAATGGTTGGCGTGTCCGTGCTCGATGGTGACCTTGATCTCCCGCTCGAAGCGCACCGGGTTCTCCACATGGAACACGTAGCTCGTCTGATACCCGCCAAGCCCTCTGGTGGGCCCGGCCGGCGGGCTCACGGTGTTGCCCTCGTAGATGGACGACCCGTTGCGCAGGAACGCGTTGTCCTGCATGCCCCAGGCTTGGTTGAGGTAATCCTCACTGCCGGTGCCGTGCAGGTCGGGCGGCCACTTGTATCCGTCGACCCAGATCATGTCGTCGCCCTCGCCCCACCAGGTGCCCTGGAAGTTCGTCACCGACAGGTTGCACCCGATGTAGTGGCCGCGCCCCTTGGTCTCCAGGATCACGTAGTTGCTCTTCCACGCGGTGCGTTCCTTGTTGACCGCGTTCGCCTCGGGGGTATTGACCCGGATCTCGGGGCCCCAGCCGCGGAACGGATTCGCGCGGCGGAACTCGGCGTGGAAGTATCCCGCGTCCTCGCGCGCGGCCTCGTACCGCTCGTAGTCCACGTAGTAGTACTGGCGCTGGGGATCGGAGCCTTCGTTCACGAGCTCCACGCGCGCGCGCTCGCGGAACGGCATGGGCACATAGCAGTTGAGCGCGCACCCCTTGTCGAACTGGTTGTTGAACTGCGTGGAGGCCGAGAAGAGAAGCGACTGATAGCTGTTGACGATCCCGTGCCCCAGGCAGAAGAAGTCGCCCAGGGGCACGCGCACGCTGGGCCGGCGCGCGTTGTCCCAGGTGATCCGCAACAGGCATTCTCGGTAGCCCGCGCGCTGGGTAAGCCAGAGGTGGGTGATCGCCCCCGGGCCCTGGATGTCGGCCAGGACCTTGGCCTCGCCCGGCGCAATGGTCTCGGCGTCCGAATTGCGGCCTGAGGTGTCCCACGAGGACGCCCGGCCGGTGCGGCCCGCACGCAACGTCGCCAGGTGCTCAAACATGATGTCTCCCTTGCCCGGTCCCTTCCGCGGGCCATATCGGTCCCAGGGCGCTCCAACGCACACGGAGCCCCCCACTGCGCGGCGCGGCGAGCGGCATGGAGCCTCAGTGAACCGGCGCTCGGCCGCGCCTACTCCTCGCCCAGGACCGCCTCGCGGCTGTACGCCGGGCCGATGTCCGGAGCGCGGTAGTCGTCCACCTCGAACGGGGTGGGCTCCGTGCCCACCTCGAGCTGGGCGGCGTCGGCCAGGATGTTGCCCTGGCCTTCGACCCGCACCGCGACGTGCAAGGGCCGCCCGCCCGTGAGGCCCTGGTCCTTGAAGGGCGCCTTGACCACGTACCGGGCCCACTCGGTGCCCACGGTCACCTGCTTGGCGACCGCGACGCCCTCCCGGCCCACCCACTCGTCTACGTCGCTTATGAACAGGCTCACCGGCACGTCCTCGCGGTCTGCCTTCAGGTAGATGCTGAATACGTAGTTCTGGGCGAGGTCGAGAAGGCCTTCCGCGCCCTTGGGCCACTGCATCAAGTTGCGGAACCGCTCGCTGGCCGGACCGGTGGGCCGCCAGAACCCGCCGCGGATCGCTTTGTCCCCGTGGACCGCATCCGTGTCGACCACGTGCTCCCAGGCGCGCAGATGGCGTTCCTGGTCCGCGGTGGTGTCGCGCACGATCCACCAGTCCGTCTTGCCGAAGTACGTGCACTGCTCAAAGCTCGCGTTCTTGAGCAGGTTCTTCGGCGCCTCTGTCAGGTCCGCCAGGCGTTCGAGGCGCAGGTCGTCGATCCAGAACGTCCCCTGCCCGCCCCGGCGGCGGAACAGGAACGAGACCTCGACCGCCTGCTCGGTCGTGAACTCCTGGCTGAAGCCGTCCCAGTCCTCCTGCACGAGGGGCGTGTCCACCACGAAGCGCGGCGGAGTATCGTGTTCTCCCGGCACGAGCACCAGCGCTTGGGCCGCTTCCTGGCCCGCGGTGAACGCATTGCGGTACTGGAACGAAACCCGATATCGCGACTGGGGCTCAAGCGCAACCCCGTCGAGCCTGACGCTGGCCCAGCCTTCGGGGTTCGAGTCCACAGCCAGCGCCCGCTCGCCCTCGGCGGGGTTGTCGGTCACGATGCGCGCGTTCGTGTCCGCGCGTACCTCCCAGTTCTCGGCCAGATCCGCGGCCTCGAACCCGGGCGTGGCGCCGGCGAGCAGATTGGCGGCCGTGGTCTCCAACGGGCCGGCCGCGTCCGCGATGTTTACGGCCATGCGCACGCCCTCGTCGGGTGGACGATTCGTGTCCAGGGTGCGATACACGCGCACGCCCCAGCCCTCCAGCCGGTCGGCGAACCCCTGCGCGCCCGCGCGCTCGTAGCTCTTGGCCGGCTCGAAGAAGTTCACCACACGGCTCTCTGCGGTCAGGGAGCTCAGCGTATAGACCACCTCCCGGGGCTGGTTCGCCGTGTTCGATACCAGGATCACCTCGCCGCCCTCGGGATGGTTCTTGACAAGCACCTGTACAGGATCGAGCTCCACCTCCTGCCAGTTGTCGAGCGGCGGCACGAACTCCAGGAGGGCCGGCTTCGGCTCCGGCGGCAGGCCGCCGGGCTCGCCATCCAGACGACAGACCACGTTCTGCGGTGGATCGGGCTCCAGAAGGACCGGCGCCAATTGCCGCACTTCGTGGAACACCTCGGTGGCCGCCTTGTACTCCGCCGGGTGGAACCGCTCCTTGCTGTAGCAGAACACGATCAGCCCCTTGGCCCCGTGGATCAGGGGCACATAGTAGCTCGCGCGCATCTCATGAGGTGTAATGACGCGCGACTCTTCGCGCCAGAACCCCTGCGGCGTGGCCACGAACGGCCTGTGATACTGCTCGGCCAAGGTGCGCATCACCGTGGTGCGCCTGCCCAGCTTGTTGGGGCTGAAGCGCAGGAACGGCATCCAGTACCCGTGGCGGCCCAGCAGGTCGAAGAAGGTATACCCCACCGGCTCCCAGTCGCCGCAGTTGGAGCTGTACAGGAGCCGGTACGGATCGACGCTCTTGAGGATTCGGTACGACTCGGTGGCGTACTGGTAAAAGCGCGGCGGCGGCTCGTCGAGCCCGTAGTACCCGATCACGCCCTCCACGTCGCGGAACCGGCGCAGGGCCGCAGGAAGCGCTTCGTTAAGCTCCTCGATGCCTGTGGCCATATCGTCCACGCCGTACCGGATGTTTGGACCAAACGACAGGAGGGGGAGGAACAACTTGATGCCATGCCGGTTGACAAGCGCACACTCCCGCACAAGCTCATGCTGAGCTTCTTCACTCTGGGCGGTGCCCCCCAGAACGCCGCTCCAGTACACCAGGCAGTTGACGCCACCGTCCCGGAACATCGCGAGCTCTTGCGGAGTCCACGGGGTGCTGCGGGCCATGTACCCGACCGGGAAGAAGGGCTCGTCGTCCACCAAGAGCTGGCTCTTGATGTGGTCGAACTTCACCGCCGTGGCCGGACCCGGCGGGCGCTTGGCGAGCTCGCAGGCCGCTTGGGCCACGGTCTTGCCCTCGGCGTCGCGCAGGGTCACGGTCGCCGTGTAGGCGTCCGGCGCCAGGTCCTCGATCGGCACCGCGTGCAGGGAGCGTCGTCCCACCTCAGTGAATACACCCTCATGGACGGCCTCCCCACGGGGTTCGGTGACCTGCACGGCAAGCTCGAACCCGGCCGCTTCGGCCTGGGCCTCGTCGAACACGCCCACGCACAGGATCTGCGCCTCCTGCTCGGTCGTGTAGTAGCTGCGGCCGGGATAGGCCTTGATGCACTGGAGGCTTTGGGCATCCTCGACCTCGATCCACGCGGCCTGCGCGCCGTCGTGGACCCGAATGCGCGCAGTGCGCGCGCCCAGCCGGTCTACGGGCACCTGCCAGCGCACGGTCTGGTGCTCCTCTGCGGTCACCTTCACGGTGCGGGTGCGTTCCTCCGGTGTGCCGCCTTCGACCTCGTCGATCAGGCGCAGCGTGGACGTGCCCGCCTTGCCGCCGGAGTTCACCAGATTCACGCGCACCAGGTAGCCGAACCCTTCGGCGCTCACCTCGTAGTTGAGCGCGGTCGCCCGGGCGATCATGGGAACGCATGCGGGCTCCACTCCGTGCCCGGCCAGGCCCAGGAGGCCGCCGAAGTTGTCCGGATCGTGGAACATGCCCTTGAGCACCGTCCAGGTGTAGTGCTCCATGTTGCCCCCGCCTGCGGCATGGGAGCGGGTCAGGTTGAACGCAAGCGGCGCCTCGCCGATTGTCCCGCTGCCCAGCACGTACAGGGGGATGCCGACCTCCGCGGTCCAGCCCTCGTCGCCCGTGGCCACCGCGTGCAACCAGGGAGTACGCCATAGCCGATCCTTGTCGCCGCCTGCCACCATCTGCTCGAAGAAGGCCCCGCCCGCGCCCAGGCGGAAGTGCGCGTAGTTAGCACCTCCCTGGCGCGGACCGAGAAACACCTCCACCGTATCGTCGCGGCTCGGGGCAGTGTGGCCGGTGTGCTCTGCGACCACCTCGCCGTCCGGATCCATGCACCGGAACGCGATGTAGAGCATGTCGTCGGCCACGCACACGCGCGCCCGGGTGTCCACGGGCTCGCCCCGCGTGGGCCCGAGCGCGTGGAACGCTCCGGTCGCCGCGGCCTCCGCCCACGCCGCGTCCTCAAGCGATCCGTCCACCTGCGGCGCCGTGTCCACGTGCGGCGGGGTGATCGTCTCTCCTGCATTCGCCCCAACCAAGAGGCCCATGCACAGGAGACAGTCCAGACACATTCGCGCGAAGTTCATCTCCCTCTCCTCCCCTTCGACGGGCTGAATGGCCCTGACCATATCTCGAACGCGCCACGCGCTCGTCCGTCCATCCACACGCTTCCCGACGAGCGTTACTCCTCTCCCAGGACGACTTCGCGGCTGTACTCGAGTCCCAGGTCCACGGCCCGGTAGTCATCGACCTCGAACGCGGTGGGCTCCGCGCCCACCTCGAGCTGGGCCGCATCAACCACGACATCGGCCTGGTAGTTGAGGCCTATCGCGACCTCGAAGCCTCGCTCGCCCTCGAAGCCCTGGTCCTTCAAGGGAACCTGGAGCGCGTACCGCCTCCACTCTGTTCCCACGCTGACGCGCCTGGAAAACGTCGGGGCCACCTTGCCGAACCGCGTGCGGTCCACGAAGTACAGCGTCACGGGCGCGTCCTCGCGGTCGGCCTTCAGGTAGATGCTGAACACATAGTTGTGGCCGAAGTCGAGTGTGCCCCGCTGGGCCACGTTGTGCAGTTGCGTGTTCGGCTCGCGCTGTGCGAACCAGCCGGCGCGGCACGACTGGTCGCCGTGGTAGGCGTCTTCCAGACTTACGTATTCATGGGTCTTGAGCCGCTGGTCCAAGTCCGACGTGAACTCGCGCACGAGCCACCAGTCCGGCTTGCCGAAGTAGGTGCACTGCTCGAAGCTCGCGTTGTTGAGCAGGTTCTTGGGGTGCTCTTCCCTCCCGGGCTCATCAAGACGCACAATGCGCAGGTCGTCGATCCAGCAGCTGCCCTGCCCGCCCTGGCGGCGGAACATGATCGAGGCGGTCACCGCGTCCTCGGTGGTGAACTGCCGACTGAACCTGTCCCAGTCCTCCTGCACGAGCGGCGTGTCCACGCGGATACGCGGCGGTGTGTCATGTTGTCCGGGAACAAGCACCAAGGCGTGCGCCGTCTCTCGGCCCGCTGTGAACGCGTTGCGATACTGGAACGAGAATTCGTACCGCGCATTCGCCGCCAGAGGAACTTTGCGCAGGTCGACCCGTGCCCAACCGTCCGGATTGGACTCCATGGCCAGCGCGCGTTCGCCCTCGGCCGGATCGTCCGTGACGATCTGGGCCTTCGTGTCCGCGAACACGGACCATCGCTCGCCCAGGGCCTCGGTCTCGAACCCCGGGTGCGCATCGGCGAGCACATTCGCGGCCCGGGCCTCGGTCGGCTGCCGGGCCTCGGCAGGCGCTTGGTCAACGACGTTCACGGCCATGCGCACAGCGTCGTCGGGCGCGCGGTCGGTGTTGAGCGTCCGGTACACGCGGACGCCCCAGCCTTCCAGCCGGTCGCTGAATCCCGCCTCTCCCAGGCGCTCGTAGGTCTTCGCCGGGTCGAAGAAGTTCACCACTCGGCTGTCCGCGGTGAGAGAACTGAGCGTATACTGCACCTCGCGCGGCCGATTCGCGCTGTTGGCCGCCAAGATCACCTCGCCGCCGTCCGGATGGTTCTTGACGAGCACCTGCACGGCCGGCAGCTCCACGGTGCCCGACTCCTGCATCACAGGCTGGAAGTCGGTCTCCGCGGCCGCTGGGCCCGGCGGAAGCACGGCGACCCCGGGCTCGGCGGCCAGGTTGCAGGTCACGTTCTGCGGCGGACTTTCCTCCAGCAGGACGGGGGCCAACGCGTTCACCTCGGAGAAGATCTCCGTCGCCGCCTTCCACTCCGCCGGGTGGATGTCGTCCCTGTACACGAAAATGATGAGCGCCTTGGCGCCCTGGATCAGGGGCACGTAGTAGCTCATCCGCATCTCGTGCGGCGTGATCTTGCGCGTCTCCTCGCGCCAGCAGCCCTGGGGCGTGGCCACGAACGGTTTGTGGAACCGTGCGGCGAGCTCTCGCATAGGCGTGCAGCGGCGCGCCAGCTTGTTGGGACTGTAGAACTCATACGGCATCCAGTAGCCGTGGCGGCCCAACAGGTCGTAGAGCTCATACGCCTCCGGCTCCCAGTCGCGCCAGCTCGAGCCGTACAGGATGCGATAGGGGTCCCCTTGCTGGAAGGTGAGGTACAGCCGCCGGGCGAGCTCGTAGTACCGTGTCGGCGGCTCGTCCAGGCCGTAGTAGCCGATCACGCCGTCAATGCCGCGGTACCGGCGCAGGGCCTCGGGCAGGGCCTCCAGGAGCGTATCCAGCCGCTCGTCGATCTCGTCCATGCTCATGCCGTAGTTGAACCGTGGGCCGAATGCGGCCAGGGGCAGGAACGACTTGATGCCGTACCGGTTCGCGAGCGCGGCCTCCACGGCCATCCGGGCCTGGGCCTCCTCGGTCTGGGCGCCGCCGCCGATGACCCCGCTCCAGCGCACGAGGCAGTTCACACCCCCGTCGCTGAGCTTCTTCATGGTCTGTGGGGTCCACACGCCGCCCGTGTACATGTACCCCACGGGGAAAAAGGGCTCCCCGTCGACCAGGAGTTGGTTGTCGATGTGGTCGAACTTGACCGTGGTCGACGGGCCCGGCGGACGCTTGATGAGCTCGCATGTGGACTGCGCGACCTCGTCGCCCTCGCCGTCGCGCAGGGTCACGGTCGCGGTGTACGCACCCGGCGCCAGATCCTCGATCGGCACCGCGTGCATCGACCGCCGGCCCGGCTGCGCGAACGCGCCCTGGTGGACCATTTCGCCCCCGCGCCCGGTCACCTCGGCTGTCAGGGAGAACCCGGCCTGTCGGGCATGCGCCTGGCCGAATACGGCGGCGCAAACGAGCCGGGCCTGCGCCTCCGTCGTGTAGTAGCTGCGATCCGTGTACACCTTGATGCTCTGCAGGCCTTCCGTGCCGGCCACCTCGGTCCACTCGACCGCGCGGCCTTGGACCCGCACCCGCGCGCTGCGCCGGCCGAGTTCCGCCACCGGCACCTGCCAGCGCACAGTGTGGTGCAGCACCGGCGACAGGTCCACCGTGCGCGTGCGTTCTTGCGCAGGACGGCCCTCAAGCTCGTCCTCGAGCCGTAGCGTGGCCGTACCCGCCTTGCCGCCGGAGTTCACGAGTTCCACGCGCACCACGTAGGCGAAGCCTTCGGGACGGATCTCGTAGCTCAGCGCGGTGGCACTGGCCACCATGGGCACGAACGCGGGCGCGACCTCTTGCCCGGCCAAGCCGGCGAGCGCGCCGAAGGATTCCGGATCATGGAAGCTGCGCTTCAGGTCCGCCCAGGTGTAGAACGCCAGACCCTGGTCCGTGGTGCGGTTGCGCGTGAGATTCAGGGCCAGGGGCGCCTCGCCGATCGTTCCCGCACCCACCACGTACAGCGGGATCCCCAGCTCCGCGGTCCATCCCTCCTGGTCCCGGACCACCGCGTGCACCCAGGGCGTACGCCACAGCCGGTCGCGGTCGCCGCCCTCGATCTTCTGCTCGAAAAACGCCCCGCCCGCGCCCAGCATGAAGTGGGCATAGTCTCCCGCGCCCTGGCGCGGCCCGAGGAAGACCTCGACCGAGTCGTCCTGATCCGGGGCCGTATGGCCGGTGTTGCGCGCGGCCACCTTGCCGTCCGGCTCCAGGCACCGGAACCCGACGTAGAGCATCTCGTCCGTGGCGCACAGGCGCGCCTCGGTCCGTGCGGGCGCGGGGTCCCGGGTCCCGAGCACGCGGAAGCCGTCGGTCACAGCGGCCTCGGCCCACACCCCGTCGCGGAGCGTGCCGTCGACCCGCGGGCCCGTCTGCACCTGCGGGACCGTGATCGTCTCCCCTGCGTTCGCCCACGCCAGCAGGGTCATCCCCAGGATCCCGGCCGCCAGCGTTCGCCACATGCGCATAGTCTCGTCCTCCCGGTTACCCGATCCTCGGGCGCCGAAGCCCGCTCTATCTTTCCGGCGCAACGTTCCGCTTGCCCGCAGGCGCGGATTCACTCGTCACGTTCGCCCAGCAGGGCCTCCCGGCTGTACTCGGGCCCTAGATCCATGGCACGATATCCGTCCACCTCGAACGCAGTGGCCTCCGTGCCCATCTCGAGCTGGGCCGCATCGACCAGGATGTTGGCCCTGGTGTTCACGCGCACGCCCACCTCGAACGGCTTCTTGCCGTCGAACCCCCGGTCCTTCAGCGGGGCCCGCAGGGCGTAGCGCTGCCACTGCGTCCCCACGGTGACGTCCTGGAACTGAGGTGGGGCCACCTGGCCGATCCGACTGAGGTCCACAAGCATCAAGGTCGCGGGTACGTCCTCGCGGTCGGCCTTCAGGTAGACGCTGAACACGTAGTTCTGACCGAAGTCGAGCTCGCCCCGCTGCGCCAGATTGCGGAAGGTCTCTCGTTGCGGAGGCCTGTCTGCGTACCAGCCTGCGCGGCCCGCCTTGTCGCCGTGGTAGGCGTCTTCCAGGTCGACTTGCTCGTAGAGCTCCATGCGCTGGTCGAGGTCGGAGGTGTAGTTCTCCACCATCCAGTAGTCCAGTCTGCCGAAGTAGGTGCATTGCTCAAAGCTTGCGTTGTACAGCAGGTTCTTGCCCTGCTCC
>CAZOBJ010000039.1:12454-25423 GCA_964577825.1 uncultured Planctomycetales bacterium | reverse complement strand
TGCGCCACGAGGACGAGGACGTATACGAGGGCGAGCGCGCCTTCTACGTGGCCGGGGGCCAGCGCATCACGGCCAACATCCGCGGGCCGTTCACGCCGGGCGAGCCCATCACCCTGAGCCTGTACGCCAAGGGCTCGGGCCCGGACGCCACCCTGCGGGTGCAGATGGGGTGGTCCACGCACATGCTCACGCAGATCACCGAGATCCAGCTCTCGAACGAGTGGGAGCGGTACGAGATCAACACGGAGGTCGAGTCGCCCTTGGAGACCACGTTCATCTACCTCACCTGCGAGACGGGCGAGTGGATGCTCCTGGACGCGGTCCAGTACGAGAAGAACCCGCAGGCGACCGAATACGTGCCGGGCAGGTGACCGGCCGGGCGCGCGCACGGCTTCCCTGCCGGGGGGCCGATGCTCGCGCTCGCGCCGAGCGTTCGCCTGGGCTGCGTGCGCCGCGCAAAAGAACCGCGCGGCCGAGCGGCCGGTCCGCATACACCAGAGGGGGCGCGCTTCACGCGCGCCCCCGTCTTTATGTGTGTTTATGTATGGGGGCGTCCTGGGGCCCGCTCTCTCCGGTGGACCGCTCCTCTCCCTTCGGTGGTCTGTGCCCTCCCTCCGGTGGCCGGTTCCCCCTCCCTCCGGGAGGGGGTGAGGGGGAGGGAGAGGCTAGCGGTTGCCGCAAGCGCGCGGCGAACGAGGCGACGAGCGCAACGAATGCGAGCGCGCGTACCGTCCCTCACCCCAACCCTCTCCCGAGGGGAGAGGGGGCCATGCGGAAGGCGGCCGGCTCGTCCCCCCTCCCTCCGGGAGGGGGTGAGGGGGAGGGAGCGGTTGCGACAGGCGCGCAGATGCGTGCCGCAGTAGAGGCGAATGCGAGCGCGCGCCGCGGCACGGGCGGCCCCGGCCCGAGAAGCGAATGGGAGAGCCCGTCTCCTCCCTCACCCCGACCCTCTCCCGAAGGGAGAGGGAGAAGCGTCCCTCACCCCAACCCTCTCCCGGGGGGAGAGGGGGGAGGCACACGGAGTCGGAGAAACGTCCCTCACCCCGACCCTCTCCCGAGGGGAGAGGGAGCCATGCGGAAGGCCGCCGGCGCGGTCCCCCTCCCTCCGGGAGGGGGTGAGGGGGAGGGAGAGCGCTGCGCGGCGAAGCGAACGAGCGGGCCGGCTTCGAGAGGATGCCGCGGCCATGAACCACGCAGGTGCAGAGCCCCACGAGGCCGACTATGGCGCCCGTGATTCGGCGCACCCATGTTCGTGGGGCACGGTCTTGTTGTAGAGCGCGACCAGACGTCTGCGCGCAGTGGGGAAGCGATTCGCGCACCCGGACTGAAGCGTTGCGAACAGCAAGTTGTGCCCGCACCGCTCGCCGCCCGCCCCGGAGCACAGGTCCGTCATGCCGTATGAACCAGGTACACTCCGCCGAGCACAACCAGGACGCCGCAGGCCTTCTTCAGGATTGCCGCGCCCCTGGAGCGCTCGTTCCAGTTCAGGTAATGCTGCACCATCTCCGTGAAGGTCCCTGCCAGCACGATCACCGAGCAGTGGCCGACGCCGTAGACCGCGAGCAGCAGGACGCCGTAGGCCAAGCTCGTGCTCGCCAGCTTGAATGTCACGCCGAGCATGGGGGCCATGTAGGCAAAGGTGCAGGGGCCCAGAGCGATGCCGAAGACCAGGCCGAGGAGGAACGCCGCCGGCATGCCCTTGCGCTTCAGGCCGACTCGGCCGGGACCGGACCACGGCATGGGGATCACATCCAGCAGGTGCAGACCGACGACGAAGAAGATCACGGCCACAAAGTAGTTGCCGTACTTGCCCACGTCGCCCAGCATGCGGCCGGCGGCCGCCGTAATGACGCCGATGGCCCCGATGGTGATGAGGATGCCGACGGCGAAGAGGGTGGAGATCAGGAACGCGCGTTTCGTCGAGATGCGTCCTTGCTCGTCGACGAAGCCGACGATGAGCGGGATGCTGGCCAGGTGGCAGGGGCTGAGAACAATACTGAGGACCCCCCACACGAACGCCGCACTCAAGGCGATGATGGGAGTGCCTTCGACGGCGCGGGTCAAGGTCGTGAACAGCTGCTCCATGACTTATTGCACCCCCAATTCCGCGAGTTCGTCGACGATGGCCTCGCGGGGCATGAAGCCCTCGTGACGGGCGACCTCGTTGCCCTCGGCGTCGTAGAAAATCTGCGTCGGGATGACTCGGATGCCCACGCGCCGGGCCACGGCCGGATACTCGTCGGTCTCGATGATGAGGATCTCGGCCCGGCCCGCGTATTCGTCTTTCAAGTCCTCCAGAATGGGCTTCATCATCTTGCACGGGATGCACGTCCCCTGACCGAAGTCGGCCACCACCGGCACGTCCTTCTGTAGTGCACGGTCCAGGGGGTTGTCGGCGGCGCGCGCCTGCTGGGTCTCGATCCACTCCTCATTGCGGGTGATGGCGGCTTCCTCGCGCAGGTCCGCCAAGTACGTCTCGATGGCCTTGTTCTGTTTGTCCTGCCGAACGTAGGCGCGCAGTTGATCCTTGACCTCTTCCAACGAGGTTCCGGGCGGCAGTTCGCCCTTCACTTCTTCGTACGCGCTGCGCAGGTCCTCCTCGGTCACTGTCAGCTCGTCCAGCACTTCCTGGCGCAACAGGACGTCGATGAGAACGTGCTCCTCGTGGCCGGGGTGCGCCTCATGCGCGGCCATCCCCTCGCGGTAGGCGTCCGTCTCCGCGACATTCCTCGCGCGGGCCTGCTGCACGAGAAGCTTCCGCGCGATCAGCTCGTCCAGGAACGCGTGCTTCTGGCGCGCGAACGCCGACCGGTACTCCGCGGGGAGCGCCTCCTGGGCGTCCTCGAGCTCGGCCAGAGTGATCTGTTCGCCTTCGACCGCGGCGAGGACCGTCTCCGCGTCAAACGCGGCGGCGCGAGCGCCCGCTTGCCCGCTTGTCGTGTCGGCGGAGGGCGGCCGGGTTCCGGGCTGTTCCCGGAGGCCCGACGCTTCTTTGAGAACAATGACCCCGGCGACCACGGCAACCAAGGCGGCCACGATGGCGACCTTGGCCGGCGCGCCCGTCGATTTGGGCGCCGGGTCCCGCGGCGCGGCGCCCTCTCCCTCGAACAGGCTTTCGGACCGATGTTCTTCGTTTGTCATGGCTTTCCTCGTCTCGCTTCTTGTGTCATCGCGCGCCAAAAGACGCGGGCCACAACGAACAGGCCCGCGCCGTTCTCACAAGGGCATTGCCGTCGAACCGACTGCACAGACGCGCTGCGCGGCGCGGTCCGGCACGGCCTGCTCGACCGCCTGAATGCCCTTCGCGGTCAGCGACAGGACGTCTGTTTGCTCCGGCATAACAGGCCTTCCATGGTGCGTTGAGCTCCGCAGCCAGCATGTCGCATGCGGTGCGCAGCGCCCTGCCGATCCCGTTCGTGGTCTGACCGACGTTCGACCGGCCCGAACACGCCGGGGCGACGTTACCCTGTGTCGGCTCGCGGCAACTCGGCTGCTTCCTTTCGCTCTGTTCCGGGGCGCAACAGGTATTCTGCGCGGCCCTCTTGCTGTCCGCGCTACGAGAGCATTCCTTTGATCTCGTCCGCGCTCGGCACCTTGCCCACGGACTTCACCTCGCCGTCGACCGCGAGCGCGGGGGTCATCATCACGCCCATCTTCATGATCTCGTTGAGGTCCGTGACCTTGACGAGTTCGTGCTCGATGCCCAGGTCCTGTGCGGCGGCCTCGGCGTTCTCGGCGAGCTTCGCGCACTTGGGGCAGCCCGTGCCCAGGATCTCGATCTTCTTCACCGTCTCTCCTCCTATGCGAACAGCGTCCCGTACAGCAGGCCGGCGGCCGTGGCCATCACGACCACCAGGCCCACGAAGGCCGCGGTCTTCTTGGTGCCCAGCACGCTGCGGATGACGAGCATGTTCGGCAGGCTGAGCGCCGGTCCGGCCAGGAGCAGGGCGAGCGCCGGCCCCTTGGCCATGCCCGCGCCGATGAGCCCCTGTAGGATGGGCACCTCGGTGAGCGTGGCGAAGTACATGAACGCCCCCACCACGGAGGCGAACAGGTTCGCGGACAGCGTATTCTCGCCCACGGACCCGGCCACCCAGCTCGAGGGGATAAGCCCCTCGTGGTCGGGCCGCCCCAGGAGCAGGCCGGCCACCAGCACCCCGGCCAACAGGAGGGGCAGAATCTGCTTGGCAAGCTCCCAGGACTGGGCGAACCACGCCTCGCCCTCGCCCCCGGCCGTGCTCGTGGCCCAGGAGAAGCCCACCACCCCGGCCCCGAACGCGAAGAGGGGCGCCTCGGGGAGAACCGCGGCCAAAAGCGCACTCGGCGCGGCGGCCGCGGCCACCTTCCACCACGTCACGCGCACCCACGCCACGAGCATGAGGGCCAGGCCCGCGGCGCACAGCGCGGTGAGCGGCCACTTGAGCGTGTACAGCGTATGCCACAGCCCCGAGGGGTCCGCGGGCCGCGACCAGGTGGCGAACACGAGCAGGCCCACGAGCACGGCGAACAGGGCCGCGTTCTGCCACAGCGGGCGGCCCGCCTCCGGCTCGGGCAGGTTCGCCTGGGCCGCGGCCTTGTCCAGCTCCTCCCTGCGGAAGAGCGCGTGCATGGCCAGCCCGATAAGCACCGAGAACCCGATCGCCCCGACCGCGCGCGCCACCCCCAGCTCGAGGCCCAGCACCCGCCCCGTGAGCACGATGGCCAGCACGTTGATGGCCGGGGCCGCGTACAGGAACGCGCACGCCGGGCCCAGGCCCGCGCCCATGCGGTGGATGCCCGCGAACAGGGGCAGGGCCGTGCACGAGCACACGGCGAGCACCGTGCCGGAGACCGAGGCCACGCCGTAGGCGAGCGCCTTGTGTGCGCGCGCGCCCAGGTACTTCATCACCGACGCGTGGCTCACGAACACGGCGATGGCTCCGGCGATGAAGAACGCGGGCACCAGGCACAGGAGCACGTGCTCCTGCGCGTACCAGCGCACCAGGTACAGGGACTCCCACACCGCCTGCTTGAGCCGGGCCCAGCCCTGGAGGGACTCGACCGGCAGGTAGAAGCACGCCACGAACGCGACCACCAGGATCGCGAACCTTTTCCATTCGGCTTTCCAGTTCATGCGGTCTGTTCTCCGCTATTTTCCCAAATAGCCAATCGACGCAGGGGAATAGAGCCTCGCTCCAGGCGCGCCTATCCGGCCGCCGCGGCCTGGGCGCGGGCGTTGGCCTTGAGCACGGACTCCACGCACGAAAAGAACCGCAGCACGCACGGCATGCGCAGGGAGTAGTGGACCTCGACACCCCAGCGCTCGTGGGCCAGGATCCCGGCCTCGCGCAGAATCGAGAGGTGCTTGGACACGGTGGACACGTCGTCGCCCACAAGCTCGGTGAGCTCGCATACGCAGCGCGTGCCCTTGGCGAGCTCCTCCACGAGGAAGAGCCGCGTGGGGTGGGCCATGGCCTTGATGATGCGCGCGCGCGCCTGGTAGCGCGCCTTGGCGGTCCGGTTCATGGTCTTCCTCCCTCGTGCGCACATGCGGCCCGTGCGCGCCTCGTTTCGCTTGCGCGGCGCGGTCGGCGGACCCGGCGGCCCCCGCGCCCGCCTGCCATCACCGTGCGTCAATATGATCGCCTATTTGACCAAACGGCCAAGAAAGAGTCAAGAGAATCTTGCCGAAAGACTTCGACGCTTTTCGCGGCGCCGCGCTCGGCGACCGGACGCAATGCGCCGAGGGCGTGCGCCCGTCCCCCCTCCCTCCGGGAGGGGGTGAGGGGGAGGGAGCGGTTGCGACAGGCGCGCAGATGCGTGCCGCAGT
This sequence comes from uncultured Planctomycetales bacterium, assembly GCA_964577825.1. Lineage (GTDB taxonomy): Bacteria > Planctomycetota > SZUA-567 > SZUA-567 > JAFGNG01 > CAZOBJ01. The sequence continues at coordinate 19,614 of CAZOBJ010000039.1, read as the reverse complement.
AGAGACGAATGCGAGCGCGCGCCGCGTCCCTCTTCCCGGCCCTGTCCCGAGGGCAGAGGGAGAAATGCGGGGAGACGGAGAAGCGCGGCGGCAGTTAACTCGCGCGAGATTCCCTGTCGATCGCGGCGGCTACTTGAAAACCCCCTCCCTCCGGGAGGGGGCGAGGGGGAGGGAGTGGCTAGCGGTGGCCGCAAGCGCGCGGCGAACGAGGCGACGAGCGCAACGAATGGGAGCGCGCGTCGCGTCCCTCACCCCGGCCCTCTCCCGGCGGGAGAGGGAGCCATGCGGAAGGCGGCCGGCGCGTCCCCCCTCCCTCCGGGAGCGGGTGAGGGGGAGGGAGGGGTTGCTTCCGGCTGGAAGAACAAAGGACGCGCACGAGCGCCCACCTACGGCGCGCGCTTGCCCTGCAAAAGCTCGCCCACCATCCGCACGAGCTTGTCCAGGGCCTCGCGGCCCATGGCGTGCAGGGGCTGGGTGCGGATGTCCGTGTCCGTGATGCGCCAGGTGCGCGCGCGCTTGGCATAGGCCTCGCCCAGGTCGTAGGCGATCTCGTACTCCTTGCCGGGCGTGAACCGCGAGACGTCCACCGCGTCCGGGCGCACGGCCTTGAGCACCGCGGTCTCGCGCGGGGTCGCGTGCGGCGGCTTCTCGTTGCCGCCCAGCAGCTTGCCCGCGAACACGGGGATGACGCGCATCGTGCCGTCCTGGGCGTAGGCATGGATCGCGGCGTCGACCATGCGCTCCTGGGGCGTGCCCCCGTGCCCGGAGACGAGCACCGCGGTCCGGAAGCCCACCTTCTGGAGTTGATGGAAGAGCGCGGTCAGCACCGGCGCGGCCACCTCCGGGGGAAAGTCGATCGTTCCCTCGAACGCGCTGAACCCGGGGCAGCTGAAGTAGCTGGGCGGGAGGACCACCCCGCCGTGGGCCCGGGCCAGGAGCCGGCACAGCTCCTGGGCGCGCAGCAGGTCGCAGCCCAGGGCCAGGTGCTCGCCGTGCCACTCCAGAAGCCCCAGGGGCACGAACGCGGTGGGCGTCTTGTCCACGGCCTCGCGGAACTCGTCCACGAACATGTCCGCATAGTCGAGCTTGTCCATGCTGCGTCCTCCTCGTGTGGCCGGCTTGGGCGTGCATACGTTCGGGCGCTTTGCATGCGGCCGCGGCGGCCCGCGCCTCGATCGCGAGGAGGGTAGCACAGGCGCGCGCGGGCGGCAAGTTCCTTTGCGCGGCAGGCGAGGGCACGAACACGCGCACGCGGCGCGCTACACCCACCGCCGCACGCGCGCGCGGTACGCGCGCCACTGCTCGCCGAAGGCCGCGTCCATGGCCCGCTCCTCCGGGCGGATGAAGGCGAACTCGAGCACGAGCGCCAGCCCGGCCACGGCCAGCCACGGCGTGCTCGTGCCCAAGAGCATCGCCACGCCCGCGGCGAGCAGCACGAACCCCAGGTACATGGGGTGGCGCGAGACCCGGTACGCGCCCCGGTCCACGAGCGCGCCTACGGGCTCGTCGGGCCGCACGGTGGTGCGCACGCGCTTGAGCGCCCGGTCGGCGGAGAGGTTCAGGCCCACGCCGGCCGCGAGCAAGACAATCCCCGCCGCCCGCCACGGCCAGGTCAGAAGCCGCGGTCCGGGCGCGAACAGGTGCAGGCCCGCCTGCGCGGCGAGCGCCATGAAGAGATACGTGGGCGGCAACAGGCCTCCGGCCTTGGCGCGGCCGGGCGGGTCCGATGCCTGTGACGGACGCGGCGCGGTCGGTCGGCGCATGGTCTCCTCCGCGCCCCTCCTACCGCGCGCCGCGTCTTGCGTCAAGCCCAGGGGCGTGCGTTCGGCGCATTTCGCGCGAGCCCGTCGCGCGCGAGGCGGCTGTGATGCGCGGCGCCGCCCGGGGAGCGAGAGGAGTGCGAGCGCGCGTAGCGTCCCTCACCCCGCCCCTCTCCCGAGGGGAGAGGGGGAACCGCACAGGCGAGGCGGAAGGTGACGCGTCATCTCGCGACGTGTTCTCCGGCTACTTGAAAACCCCCTCCCTCGGGTGGCTCGTCCCCCCTCCCTCCGGGAGGGGGTGAGGGGGAGGGAGAGGTTGATGTGGCGGCAGGGGACGCGGCGAGAGAGGACGAGCGCAACGAAAGGAATGCGAGCGCGCGTACCGTCCCTCACCCCGACCCTCTCCCGAGGGGAGAGGGGGAACTGCACAGGCGAGGCGGAAAATGACGCGTCATCTTTCGACGTGTTCCCCGGCTACTTCAAGAACCCTCTCCCGGGGGAGAGGGAGAAGTGCGAGCGGAGCGAGAAGCGTCCCTCAGCCCGGCCCACGCACCGGCCCGCGCATCGCGGGGTTGCCTACGGCGCCGGGCACCCGGTGGGCCCGCCGTGCTCGCGCACGTGCTCGAGGAGCGCCCGGCCGGGCTCGCCCGCCAGGCCGAGGCGGTCCAGGTCCTCGGCCACACGTTCGGACGTGGCGTAGCCTGCCAGGTACCCGTTCACGCGCGCGGCCGCGGTCGAGGCCACGAACGACGCCTCGTCCGGGAACATGCGCGCGAACTCGCGCATGAGCGCGCGCGTGTTGCGCAGCCGATACTTCTGGTGGTAGCCCTCGGCCGGATAGAACGTGCCCAGCGGCTGGACGCTCGTGCGCACGCGGCCTCCGGAGGCGGCCACCTTGTCGCGCGTCTCTTCGGCCAATGCGCGCTGGTCGTCGTTGTGGAAGAAGACCGCGGACCGGTACTGGCGCGAGTAGGCCCGTGCGGTCGGGTCGTGCGCGCTCCAGAAGACGTCCAGGAGCCGGGCATAGGTGATCCGCTGCGGGTCGAAGTCGATCTGCACCGCCTCGGTGTGGTCGCCCAGGTCGTGGTAGGTCGGGTCCTTCTTGGCGCCGCCCGTGTAGCCCACGCGGGTGCGCACCACCCCGGGCAGGGCCCCGAACCGCGCGTCGGGCCCCCAGAAGCAGCCCAGGGCGAAGGTGGCCGTCTGCACCTGTTCGGGCGCGTCCCGGTCGATGGGCGGGATGTCCTTGTTCCCTTCAAACGCCATGGCCGTGGTCTCCCTTGCCGCCAGGTAGGACAGGGCGCCCAGGCCCAGCCCCGCGGCGAGTCCCATTGCAAGCGCCATGCCCCAGCCCAGGGCCTGGTGCGTGTGCGTGCGTGTCATCTGCGGTCTCCCTTCGGGGACCCCTCGCCGCGTGTATGTCGCAATTCGGGTGCCAGCCCCGCATTTGCACGCTTGACACCCGCGCGCCGCGGGGTTGAATACAGGCGGGCGCACCCGCCCCCGGCCGGGAAGGGCAGGCATGGACGCGTTCCGACAATTCGTCACGGACCTCGGGCTCGACCCCGCGCGGGTCGAACAGGGGCTCCTGTCGCTGCTCGTGGCGTTGCTGGCCGTGGCCGTCGGCCTGATCGTGCACGCGGCGCTCGGGCACCTCCTGGACCGCGCCTCCCGGCGCGCGCAGGGACGCGCCCTGGGCGAGGCCCTGCGGTTCGACCATTGGCGCGCCCCGTTGCGCGCGCTGCTGCCCGCAATGGCTTTGCTCTTCGTGCTGCCGCTCGTGGCCCTGCCCGAGGGCTGGAACGAGATCGCGGGCCATGCGCTCGGCCTGTGGATCATCGGGGCCGTGGCCTGGTGCGCGGTGGGCGCGGTGGGGGCCGCGCGGGACGTCGTCTTGCGCGAGTACCGGGTCGACGAGCGCGACAACCTGCGCGCCCGGCGAGTGGTCACCCAGTTCCGGGTGATCGAGCGGGTCCTGTACCTGGCCATCGTCCTGGTGGCCGTCTCGTCCGGGCTCATGACCTTCGAGCGCGTGCGCGACATCGGGGTGAGCCTGCTTGCGTCCGCGGGGGTGCTCGGCATCGTGCTCGGTTTCGCGGCCCAGCGCAGTATCGGCACGCTCTTCGCCGGGGTGCAGATCGCCATCACCCAGCCCATCCGCCTGGACGACGTGGTGATCGTCGAGGGCGAGTGGGGCTGGATCGAGGAGATCACCCTCACCTACGTGGTGGTGCGCATCTGGGACCAGCGCCGCCTGGTCCTGCCCATCACCTACTTCATCGACCATCCGTTCCAGAACTGGACCCGCACCAATGCCGAGATCCTGGGCACCGTGTACCTGTACACCGACTACACCGTGGACGTGGGCGCGGTGCGCGAAGAGCTCGAACGCATCGTGCGCAAGGCCGAGGACTGGGACGGGCGGGTGTGCGGCCTCCAGGTCACCAACGCCACCGATCGCGCCCTGGAGCTGCGCGCGCTTGTGAGCGCGGCCGACTCGTCCAAGGCCTGGACCCTGCGCTGCCTCGTGCGCGAGCGGCTCGTGGCCTACCTGCAGGGCCGGTATCCGCACAGTCTTCCCCGGGTGCGGCTCGAGGCCGAGGGCCGCGCGCCCGGATCCGAACCGTCAGGGGCCTCCGGGACCCCGCAGGCCGGACCGTCGGCCTAGCGCCCGGAGGCGCTCTGCTCGCGGATTTGAGACGCCCGTCCGGCGCGCCGGGGCGCGCGCGCCGCCCGGGTGTCGGACACGCGCGCGAGCGCGCCGGCCTGGCCGCTGGTTTACCCTTTGCGGCCCAATGGGTTGGGACAAAGGGCCGCACGGGGCGCCTGCGCCGGGCATCTGGCACCGGGTTTGTAAGGGCTCCGTTCCAAGGCCATAGGCGAGGGGGATCAGGCATGAGGCCACGAACCAAGGCGCTGTTGATCTGCGCACGGGACAAGGACCGTCAGGCGTTGCGTCGCGAGCTCGAGGCGCGCGGCTGGACCGCGGAGGAAGCCACCACCGAAGAGCAGGCGAAGACCGCGCTCGACGAGAACCAGTACCCCCTGGTGTTCCTTGACTTGCGCATGTTCAAAGGGGTGGGCGGCGCGGAGCTTGTGCGCAAGGCGGGCCCGCGACCCGGGCGCACGGTGGTGGTGGTCGCGCCCGAGGGCCACGCGGGCGCGCGGGCGGCCCAGCGGGCCGGGGCGCAGGGGGCCATCCCCGACCCGGTGACCGGAGAGGCGTTCATGGAGGTCCTGGCCCGCAGTTCGCTGCCGGGACTCTAGACGGACGGGACAGACACGAGATCAGGGCCGAGGCGCCCCTGGGACGGCCCGGGGCCGAGGCCCGACACCGAGCAAAGGAGCGACCATGAAGGCGATCGTGGACCAGGACGCGTGCATCGGCTGCGGGCTGTGCCCGGAGACGTGCCCCGAGGTGTTCGAGATGCCCGAGGACAAGGCCTTGGTCAAGGTCGACACCGTGCCCCCGGAGGCCGAGGACAAGGCGCGCGAGGCGGCCGAGAGCTGCCCCGTGGACGCGATCACGATCCAGGAGTAGACGGGCCGGCCATGCGCCGGCCGTTTGACGCAGGACACACAGCCGGCCGCGTGCTTGCGGCCCGAGGGGGCGTGAGCGGGCGGCTTGAGCCAGCACGGGAAGGAGGGGTTCCATGCCGGAGTTCTTGAATCCGTTCAGCGGTCTGGCGCCGGACCGCAAGTTGAGCGCGCGCGAGCTTTCGCGCGCGGTGCGACTGGCCCTGTCCGCCGAGGAGGAGGCCATCCACCTGTACGAGGCCATGGCCGACGCCACGGACAATGCGCTCGCCAAGAAGGTGTTCCAGGACGTGGCCAACGAAGAGCGCGAGCACGCGGGCGAGTTCCAGCAGCTCTTGAACCTGCTGTTGCCCGACGAACAGGAGTGGATGGGCCACGGCATCGCCGAGGTCAAGGAGATGGCCGAGGAGACCGAGTCGCCGGCCGCGCGGCCGGAGGCCGAGACCCCGGAGGGCGAGTCCGTGCCCTCGGTGGGCGATTTGAAAAAGGACTGACCGGCCGCCCGGGCCCTCGCGCAGGCGGCCCCTGGAACCGGAGAGGATACGGATATGGCTGAGGATTACCTGCACCGAGACGAGGCGCCCTTTGGTCCGCAGGTCTGGGCGCGCATCGACGAGGCGGTCATCGAGACCGCCAAGACTCGCCTGTGCGCGCGGCGGCTTTTGCACACCGACGGGCCGCACGGACTGGGGCTCAAGTCCATCCCCGGCCCGGAACAGACCCTGCACGAGGGCGAGGAGGTGAGCGTCACGGCCAGCGGCGTCCAGCCCCTGGTGGGCATCCAGGCGGGCTTTCGCATCCCCAAGCGCGACATCGCCGCGCACGTGAGCATGGGCGCGCCCCTGGACCTGCGCGACGCGGTGCAGGGCGGCGTGGCCTGCGCACAGCGCGAGGACGCGCTCCTGTTCGACGGGGACAAGAAGGTCGGCGCCCTGGGCCTCTTGACCGGACAGGGCGCGGCCGCGCACAAGCTGGGCGCCTGGGATGAGGTCGGGCAGGCCATCGAGGACCTGATCGCGGCCGTGGACAAGCTGGACCGCGCCGGGTTCCACGGGCCCTACACCGTGGCGCTCAACGCGATGCGGTACAACCGGCTGTTGCGCCGCTATCCCCAGGGCAATGCGCTGGAGCTCGACCACCTGCGTCAGCTCGTCACCGACGGCGTGGTCAAGGCCCCGGCGCTTTCCAAGGGTGGGGTGCTCGTGGCCGCCGGGCGCCAGTTCGCGTCCATCGTGCTGGGCCAAGACCTGTCCGTGGGGTTCGTGGGCCCGGACGCGGGCGACTACGAGTTCGTGGTCTCTGAGACCCTGGCCCTGCGCCTGGCCGTGCCCGAGGCCGTGTGCGTGCTGCAGTGACCGGCGCGCAGGTCCGATTCGCCGACCCGCAAGGCAAGGAGGACGTCCCATGAACGCGCCGCCATCGGAGCCCGCCCCGTCGGCCCGGCCGTCGACGGCCGCGAGCGACAAGACGTGCGTGCACGCGGGGCTCCTGGTCCTGCGGCTGGGGATCGGCGGCCTGTTCATGGTCCACGGGATCATGAAGCTCGCCGCCGGGCCGGACACGTGGTCCGGGGTCGGCGGGGCCATGCAGGTCTTCGGCATCGCGTCCGGCGCCCAGGCCTGGGGCCTCGCGGCCGCGCTCGTGGAGACGCTGGGCGGCCTGGGGCTCGTGCTCGGGCTGTTCGTGCGCCCGTGCGCCGCGCTCCTGACCATCGTGATGATCGTGGCCCTGGCCATGCACCTGAACGCCGGTGACGGGTTCGGCACGTGGAGCCACCCGGCCGAGACCGGGACCGCGTGCCTGGCGCTCCTGATCGCGGGCGCGGGCCGCATGTCCCTGGCCGCGAAGATCCCGGCCCTGGCC
>CAZOBJ010000039.1:1724-12354 GCA_964577825.1 uncultured Planctomycetales bacterium | reverse complement strand
CCTGATCGCGGGCGCGGGCCGCATGTCCCTGGCCGCGAAGATCCCGGCCCTGGCCCGCCGGTGCTGGGGATGAGCCTGCTTCGCCAAGGCTTCGCAGGCCTTCGGCCCCCACGTTCCACGCGGCATGGGTCCACCTCAGTGCGGGTGCAGGGAAAAGGGCTCCGTAGCGTTCGCGGAGGAGGCCTTCGCCAAGGCTTCGCAGGCCTTCGGCCCCCCCGTTCCACGCGGCATGGGTCCACCTCCGTGCGGGTGCAGAGAAAAGGGCTCCATGGCGTTCGCGGAAGAGGCCTTCGCCAAGGCTACGCAGGCCCTGGGCCAGGTCCTGGCGTGCACAAGGTCCGGGCCCGCGGACGCCGTGAGGCAGAGCCCTCCGTAGCTTCAGCCAAGCAGGGTGAGGGCTGCTTTCCGATTCGGGGCGGCCGTGATGCTTGACGAGTTGCGAGCCGCGTTCGACCGGGCGCTCGGCGACCGGCTGGCCGCGTACGCGGACCGGTTCCCTGCGCCGGACGGGGTTCCGGGCCTGGGGGCCGTGCTCGGCGACTATGTGCGCGAGGGCGGCAAGCGGCTGCGCCCGCTCCTCTTCCTGTGCGCCCACCGGGGGTATGCGCCCCGCGGCGCGCCCGACCCCCTGCCTGCGGCCGTGGGCCTGGAGCTTCTGCACACCTTCGCGCTGATCCACGACGACCTGGCCGACAACACGCCCGAGCGCCGCGGCGCGCCGTCCCTGCACGTGCGCCTGGCCCAGGCGCTCGCCGAGGGCGCCGCCCGGCCTTGGGCGGATCTGGCGAGAGGCACGAAGGAGCGCGCGCGCACCGTCCCTCACCCCAACCCCCTTTCGAGGAGAGAAGAGCGGTGCCTCACCCCAACCCTCTCCCAAAGGGAGAGGGAGTCGCCCCCCCTCCCTCCGGGAGGGGGTGAGGGGGAGGGAGAGGTTGATGCGGCGGCGAAGGGGGGCAGTGTGAGAGAGACGAATGAGAGCGCGCGACCCGGCCCCCACCCCTACCCTCTCCCGAAGGGAGAGGAAGAAGGACCGGCCCTCGCCTCACCCGTTCCGCGGGGGGAGACGAGGAGGGCCTACGAGCGCCAGGGACGAGCGCTGGCCATGCTGGCCGGGGACCTGTTGCACGCCGGGGCCATGGAGGCCTTTGCGCAGACCGAGGCCGCGCCCGAGCGCGTGCGCGCGTCGCTCGAGCTTTTGACGCGGCTGGCCATGCACACGGCCGGGGGCGCGTACCTGGAGGTGGCCACGCGCGCCGCGCCGCGCGGCGACCCGGACCCCCGCGCCGCGCTTCGGCTGTACGACAACAAGACCGGCCGGTACACGTTCGTGGCGCCCCTGTGCACGGCGGCCGTGCTCGCGGGCGCGCCCGCGCGCGAGAGGCGCCGGCTGGCCGCCTGGGGGCGGGCCCTGGGCCGGGTGTACCAGATCCGGGACGACCTGCGCGACCTGCACGCCTATGCGCAGGCCCGGCCCGCCGCGGACGCGCCCCTTCGCGAGGAGACCGCGCTCATGCTGCCCGTGGTCTGGGCGGCGAGCCGGGCGGGGCGCCGGGTGCGCGCGCGGCTGGCCGGCTTCTACCAGGCGCCTGAGGACACGCCCCCCGCGCGCCGGGCGCTCGTCGAGCTGTTGCGCGAGTGCGGGGCCCTGGCCGCGGCCCGGGACGAGGCCGCGCGCATCCACCGCCGCGCCGCGCAGGTCGCCGAGCGTCTGGGCATGCGGGCCTCGGCGCGGCGGGCCATGGACCGGATGCTGGACGCGTACCTGGGGCCCGTTGCTTGCGGCGGCGAAGGCCAGGGTGGGGTCGACGCACCGGCCGTGGAGGCGGCTGCGTCGACGGCGTCCAGGCAGGAGGCGGCACCGTGACCGTGCGTGAGGTCCCTCACCCCGGCCCTCTCCCGGGGGGAGAGGGAGAAGAGCCGTACCTCGTCTCGGCCCTGTCCCGAGGGGAGAGGGAGAAGAGCCGTCCCTCACCCCGACCCTCTCCCGAAGGGAGAGGCGGCAGGGCGCAGGGGGCACCCGTGCGCACCTGGGCGCGCGCGCTGCGCGTGGCGTTCCTGCCCGCATCGTTGCTGCCCTATACGTACGGCGCGCTGTTGGCACAGGGACCCCTGCGCGCGGGCCGATTCGCGCTGGGCCTGGCGGCCGTGGCCGCGACCGCGCTCTCGGCCAACGCCATGAACGACTACGCGGACGCACGCGCGGGCGCGGACAGCCAAGACCCGGAGTACTACGCGTTCTTCGGCGGGTCCAAGCTCATCCAGCAGGGGCGGCTCTGCCCAGGGGCCTACCTCTGCGCGGCCCTGGGCCTGGCAGTGGTCGCCGCGCTCGCGGCCGCGGCGCTCGCGTGGACCCTGGGCCGGCCCGGGGCCCTCGTCCTCTTCGCCGGGGCCCTGGGCCTGGGGTGGGCCTACACCGCGCCGCCCCTGCGCCTCGGGTACCGGCGCCTGGGCGAGGCCACGGTGTTCCTGGTCTTCGGCCTCATGGCCGTGGGCGCGGGCGCGTTCGCGCAGACGGGCGCGGTTCCAACGCTGCGCGTCCTGGCGCTGTCCGCGCCGTTCGCGTGCCTGATCGCCGCGGTGCTCGTGGCCAACGAAGTGCCCGACGCCGCCGAGGACGCCGCGGCCGGCAAGCACACGCTCGTCACGACGCTGGGCGCGCGGCGGGGGTATCTCTTGTTCAGCGGGCTCGCGGCCGGGGCGTTCGCGGCCATCCTCGGGTCGGTGGCGGCCGGGTGGCTGCGGCCCGTGGCGCTTGTCGCGTTCGCGGGCGCGCCCCTGGGATGGCGGGCCGCGCGCATCCTGCGTTGGGACTGGGCGGAGAAGCGCGCACTCGTGCGCTCCTCACGGCTCGCCCTGGGCCTGCACGCGATCGTGTCTCTGGCCCTGATCGGAGAGGCGCTATGCAGCGCGTGGTGGTGATCGGCGGCGGGTACGCGGGGCTCTCGGCCCTGCGCATCCTGGGGCGCGCGCGGGGCGAGGTGGAGGCCGTGCTCGTGGACCCGCGGGACGGGCACCACGCGCTGCCGCTCTTGCCGGACGTGGTGGGCCGGGACATGGCGCCCGCGCACCTCGTGTATCCGTACGCGCGGGCCGCGCGGCGGTGGCGCTTCACGCACCGGAGGGCGGCCGTGCGCGCCGTGGATGTCGAGACCCGCACCGTAGAGACCACCGGCGGCGCCCTCGGGTACGACGCCTTGCTCGTGGCGAGCGGCTCGGTGACCCACTTCCACGGCATGCACGCCCTGCGCGAACGGGCCTACACCTTCCATTCGACCGAGGACGCCGCGCGCCTGCGCGAGGCCGCGGCCGACCCGGGGTACGAGACCTTGGTCGTGGTCGGCGGCAGCTACACGGGCGTGGAGGTGGCCACGAACCTGTGGCGCGCCTGCCGCGTGCGGGGGCTCGCGCGGCGCATCCTGCTCGTGGACCTGGGCCCGCGCTTGTGCGCCCGCCTGCCCGAGCCGTTCCAGGACTACGTGCACCGTGAGGTCGCGTCCCTGGGCATCGAGACGCGCCTGGAGACCACGGTGGAGACCACAGAGGCGCGCACCGTGACGTTGAAGTCGGGCGAGCGGTTCGACCGGGCGCTCCTCGTATGGGTGGCCGGGTTCCGCGCGCCGGAGTACGTCAAGACCCTTCCCTTTCCGACCGTGGGCGCGGGCCGGCTGCGGGTCGACCCGCACCTGTGCGTGGACGGGCCGGTGTTCGCCGCCGGGGACGCGGCCGCGTTCCAGCGGGACGGCCGGCCCCTGCGCATGTCCGTGCAGTTCTCCTTGAGCGGGGGCGCGCGGGCCGCGGCCAATCTCCTGTGCCTGGCCCGCGGCGAGCGCCTGCGCGCCTGGCGTCCGCACGACCCGGGGTACCTGGTGCCCATGGCGCACAACCGGGCCTGCGGCAAGGTGCTCGGCCGCACGAGCACGGGCCGGGACGCCATGGCGCTCCACTATCTCATGTGCGTGTTGCGCTCGTACGGTTGGGCGAACCGCTGCGGCGTGATGCGCGACCTGTTGTCCGCGCCGCGCGTGCGCCCTGCCCCCGCAGAGCGCTGAGTCGGGACTGCACGCGCAAGCAGGAGGCGATTCGTTCTCTCGCAGCAAGAACGCGGCGCAGGGGTACGTCGCGTCCCTCACCCCGACCCTCTCCCGGGGGGAGAGGGGGAACCGCGCGCAGACGGAGAAGCGTCGGGTCGCGTCGGGCGAGACACCCACCCCATGGCGCCGCCTACTTGGAAATCCCCTCCCTTCGGGAGGGGGTTGAGGGGGAGGGAGAGGTTGCTGTTGCCGCCTGGGCGCATTTCGCGACAGACACGAATGTGAGCATGCGCACCGTCCCTCTTCCCGACCCTCTCCCGGGGGGTGAAGGGGGGGCGGGGTGAGAAAGCGCGCGCATCCGCATGCTGGCACCAGGCTTGCTAGAAAAAACCCAGATGGCACACAGGCCCGCAACCCGGCTCGCGTGGGGCGGTTCGGGCGACCTGTGCGGCGGATTGTGAGACGCGTTTCGCGGCATCGAGAAAGGAGACCGTGGCATGGCGAAGATCGGGGACGCGATCAAGAGCGACGACTGGAAGACCGAGAAGCACGTGCCTGTGATCGAGCTGCCCGAGCGGATTCAGTCCGGAGAGCCGTTCACCGCGCGCGTGGTGGTGGGCAAGGAAGTGCCCCACCCGAACACGAGCGAGCACTTCATCGCGTGGGCGAGCCTGTACTACAAGCCCGAGGGCGCGGGCCCGGTCTACCATTTGGGCCGGGCGGACTTCCTGGCGCACGGGGCCAGTACGAAGGGCGCGAACGCCCTGACCCTGCACACGGACCCGGCCGCCGCGTTCCAGGTGAAGGTCGACAAGCCGGGCGAGCTCATCGCGGTGATCTACTGCAACATCCACGGCCTGTGGGAGGGCAGCGCCAAGCTGTCGCTGTGAGCGTACGCCCCGCGCGCCCGGTGCGCCGGGCCGCGGGCGCGGGTTGTCGAGCGGGTCGCGCAGCCGTGCGCGGTCCGCCCCAGACACAAGGGAGAGAGTCGATGCCGACACGCAACGCGGAGGCCGTTTGGAAGGGCACGCTCCAGGACGGCGAAGGCAGCATGAAGGTGGAAAGCGGCGCGTTCGACGTGCCCTTCTCGTTTCGCACCCGGTTCGAAGCGGCCGAGGGCACCAATCCCGAGGAGCTCATCGGGGCGGCGCACGCGGGGTGCTATTCCATGGCCCTGGCCCACATGCTGACAGAGGCCGGGTACGCGCCCGAGCAGGTCCACACCGTGGCCCACGTGCAGATCGACCAGGTCGAGGGCGGGTTCAAGATCAGCTTCGTGTCCCTGGAAACCGAGGCCGCGGTCCCGGAGATCGACGAGGCCACGTTCCAGCAGACCGCGGAACAGGCCAAGACCGGTTGCCCGGTGAGCCAGGCACTGGCCGGCACGGACATCCGTCTCCAGGCCCGGCTGAAGTCCGCGTGAGCACAGGGGCGTAGGGGAACAGGCGAGCAGGCGGGCACAGGACGGCGCCGCGTGCGCCGCCCTTGCCTGCCTGTTCCCGCATGGGCGCAGGCCCCGGGAGAGCGAGGATGAGGACGATTTCGCGCGACGAGTTGCAGGAACTCTTCAAGCAGGACGTCTCGGTGGCCGTGGTGGACGTGCTGCCCAAGCCGACCTTTCGCAAGTACCACCTGCCGGGCGCGAAGAACGTGCCACTCGACGAGGGCGACTTCGACGAGGCCGTGCAGCAGGCCGTGCCGGACAAGGACCGCACGGTCGTGGTATACTGCATGAACACCGAGTGCCCGCTCTCCGCCCGCGCGGCGCGGCGCATGGACGCGCTCGGGTACCAGGACGTGGCCGACTACGAGGAGGGCAAGGAAGGCTGGCGAAACGCCGGGCTTCCGATAGAGTCGTAAGTGCGGCGTGTCTGCGGACCGTGCAGGGAGGAGACCCTTGACCCCGGAGCAAGACCTGGAGCGCAAGTCCTCGGCCGTGACCCTGTCGGACATGGAGATGTTCCTGTTCCCCGAGCTCCTGTACGCGCTGGTGCTCGCGAACATCCTCTCGCCGCGGCTGTGGCGCTGGCGCGAGGACGAGTGGTTCTCCGGCCTGGAGCGCATGAAGCCGTACCGGCGCATCAGCCGGCTGAAGCAATACATCATGGACCACTACATCTTCAACCTGGACCTGGAGACCTGGGGCCTGACCACCAAGGCGCGCGAGCTGGCGCGGTTTTCGGACTTCGTCGACGAACAGACGCTGGCCCGGTCCAACGCCCTGTTCGGGTACGAGGGCGACAAGTACTACTTCGACATGGACATCCGCACCCACTTCGGCCTGGACCAGTACGACTCGGAGGTGATCCCCTACTGGAAGACCGAGACCATCGAGGCCATGGACGCGTTCCCGTTCCGCGAGGGGTACGACACGGCCGCGGGCGAGTGCGTGTCCCTGTCCACGCTGTACGCGGCGGCCCTGTTCGTGGTCGGGCGGATCCCGCTCAAGGACCTGTACCTCATGGCCACGCCGCTGCACAGCCAGAACTTCATCGACGTGCGCGACGGGATTCTCACGAACAACCGGCGGCTGGTGACCAAGAACATGTGGTTCAACGGCACGGCGCTCTCGGCCAAGGCCCGCCGCGCCCTGGAGAACGAGCGGGTCACCATGGTCGCGCACGAGACGGGCGTCATCCACACGGTGTACGACGAGGCCACGATCGCGCCGCAGGCCTACGATCACTTCGCCAAGCGCCTGCGCGACTACCTGCACACCCCGGTCACCGGGGAGACCCTGTGCAACTTCCTGCGCCACCGCCGCGACCTACAGCGCTGCTTCCAGTTCAAGCGAATCCATCATGGAGCGGCGCACTACGCGGGCGCGGAGACCTTGTTCTCCTACGAGCACAACAACCCGTACCTACTCAGCGACAACACGCGCGACAAGCTCATGGACGAGGTGGACTTGGACGAGTTCCAGCACTGTCCGTTGCCCGGGCGGCTGGTCATCAACGATCTGGAGGCCTTCCTGGAGGACCACCCGGTCGACGCGCGCGATCCGGAGACGATCGCGCCCCTGCGCGAGCAGTTCCAGGACGAGCCCACGTGCGCGGACGGCCTGGTCGAGGACCTGCTCGGGTTCTGCCACGTGGACCCGCGCCTGCCGGACGCGAAGGAGAAGCGGTTCGTGTCCGACGCCGGGCGGCTGTGCCTGGACCCGGACATGGACCGGGACGAGATGTTCGAACGCGTCGAGGACCTGCGCGAGAAGAACCCGGTCGCCGACCTCGCGTTCTACGCGTACCGGGACCTGTCGCGCACCGAGCCCGAGCCGTTCCTGTTGGCCGCGGTGCAGCGCAACCCGGTGAGCGCCTCCGCGTGGCGGGACCTCGACGAGGCGGACCTCGCCGAGCGCGTGCGCGCCCTGGAGGACGCGTCCATCTACGACGGGCCCGGGCGCCTGGCCCAGCCGGACGAGGTGTACAACTACGGCCGCGGCGACGGGCTGGAGAAGGCGGTGCTGCTCGCGAACCTCTTGCGCGCGCGCCGGCCCGCGGACGACATGCATATCGAGGTGGCCCCCGACCGCGCCGTGCTGCGCCTGGGGGACGCGGAGCACGCCTTCCCCAGCGCCAAGGACCTCACGGAGGCGCGCTGGGACGTGCCTCCGGCCGCCACCTGACCCGGCACAGGCGAGCAGGCGAAGACAACCGTCCCTCACCCCGACCCTCTCCCGGGGGGAGAGGGAGGATGCGGAGGACGTGCCGAGCCGTCCGCCCTTGCTTCGGCCTCGCCGTTCCCCCTGCCTTCGCCGAGGCGTCCCCTCTCCCTTCGGCCGAGGCGTTCCCCCTGCCTTCGCCGAGGCGTCCCCTCTCCCTCCGGGAGGGGGTGAGGGGGAGGGAGAGGTCCGCCGAGCGTTCCCGCAAAGTGACTTGGGACGCGGCACTGCGATTCGTTGCAGGGGCGGCGACAGCGCACGTCGCGGTAGATAGGAATGAGCGCGCGCGCCGCGTCACTCACCCCGGCCCTCTCCCGGAGGGAGAGGGAGTGTGCGGATGTCGGCTCGCGCGCTCCTTACAGCGCCACGCGGCGCAGGCGCAGGGCGTTGCCGATCACGGACACGCTGCTGAAGCTCATGGCCGCGCTGCCGATGACCGGGCTCAGCAGGATCCCGAAGAACGGATACAGGACCCCGGCCGCAATGGGCACGGCCGCAGAGTTGTACACGAACGCGAAGAACAGGTTCTGGCGGATGTTGCGCACCGTGGCGCGGCTCAGGCGCCGGGCCTTCACGATCCCGCGCAGGTCGCCGCGCACCAGGGTGATCTGCGCGCTCTCCATGGCCACGTCCGTGCCCGTGCCCATGGCGATGCCCACGTCGGCCTGGGCCAGGGCCGCGGCGTCGTTGATCCCGTCCCCGGCCATGGCCACGCGGCGGCCCTGGTCCTGGAGGGCCTTGACCACCCCGTTCTTGTCCTCGGGCGAGACCTGGGCGCGCACGTCCTCGATCCCGAGCTCCCGGCCCACGGCCTGGGCGGTGGCCGGGCTGTCGCCGGTGAGCAGCACCAGGCTCACGCCCGCCCGGTGGAGAAGGTCCACCGCCTCGCGCGAGGTGTCCTTGATCGGGTCGGCCACGGCCAACAGGCCCCGGGCCTCGCCGTCCGCGGCGAGGTAGAGCACCGTGGCCGCGCGGTCGCGCTGGCGGCCGGCCTCTTCGTCCAGGCCCGAGACGTCGGCGCCGAGCGCGTCCATGAACCTGCGGTTGCCCACGGCCACGGCGCGCCCGTCCACGCGGCCGCGCACGCCCTGGCCCGTGACGGAGGCGAAGTCCCCGGCCGCCTGAACGGAGAGGCCCCGCTCGCGCGCGGCGGCCAGGACCGCGTCCGCGATGGGGTGTTCGCTCGCGGTCTCCACGCACGCGGCCAGGCGCAGAAGCTCCTCCTCGTCCGTGCCCGCCACGGGCGCGAGCGCCACGAGCCGGGGCTTGCCTTCGGTGAGGGTGCCTGTCTTGTCCACCACCACGGTGTCCACGCGCTCCATGGCCTCCAGGGCCTCGGCGTTGCGCACGAGCACGCCCGCGTGCGCGCCCCGGCCCGTGCCGTTCATAATGGCCATGGGCGTGGCCAGGCCCAGGGCGCAGGGACAGGCCACGATCAGGACCGCGGTGGCGTTGAGGACCGCATGCGCGAGCCGGGGCTCGGGTCCGACCGCCAGCCACACCGCAAAGGTCGCCACGGCCACGGCCACCACTGCGGGCACGAAGTACGCGCTGGCCTTGTCCGCGAGCCGCTGGATGGGCGCGCGGCTTCGCTGGGCCTCGCGCACGAGGTCCACGATCTGACTGAGCAGCATATCCGCGCCCACGCGCTCGGCGCGCATGACGAACGACCCCTTGCCGTTCACGGTGCCGCCGGTGACCCCGGCGCCCGGTTCCTTGGCCGCGGGCGTGGGCTCGCCCGTGACCATGGACTCGTCGACGCGGCTCCGGCCCTCGGTGACGGTCCCGTCCACAGGCACCTTTTCGCCCGGACGCACGCGCAGCCGGTCGCCTTCGCGCACCTCGTCGAGGGGCACCTCCTCGTCCTCGCCGGTGTCGGTGATCCGGCGGGCGGTGCGCGGGGCGAGCTCCAGGAGCTCTTCGATAGCCCCGCGGGTCTTGCGCCGGGCCCGGGCCTCGAGCACCTGGCCCAGCAGCACCAGGGTCACGATAAAGGCCGCCGCGTCGAAATACACGTCCACGCGGCCGGCCTCGCCGCGCACCGCGGCGGGAAAGATCCCCGGCGCGACCACGCCCACCAGGCTGTACGCGTAGGCCACGCCCACGCCCAGGCTGATGAGCGTGAACATGTTCAGGCTCCGAAGCACGAGGGACCTGACCCCGCGCCGGAAGAAGAGCGCGCCGCACCACACCACCACGGGCGTGGCCAGGAGAAGCTGAATCCACTGGCGAAGCGCCGCCGGGTCCACGTCCAGGGGCAGGGCGCGCACGAGCCCGGGCACGAACGTGACCGCGGCGAGCAGGGCGCTCAGGACCACGCTCGTGTAGAAGCGCCGCTCGAGCCACGCCTCGGCGCGGGCCTCCTCGTCGGCCGCGGAGCCCTGGGCGGGCTCCAGGTCCATGCCGCACTTGGGGCAGCTGCCCGGGCCGCGATTGCGCACCTCCGGGTGCATGGGGCAGGTGTACTCCGTCCCGTCTTGGGGCTTGCGGGCGGCCCGGTCGCGCTCGGCGCGGCGGTCAAGCACGGCCTGGGGGTCGGCCACGAACGCGTCCCGGCAATGCTCGGAGCAGAAGTAGTAGGTGCGGCCTTTGTGCTCCGCTCGGAACTGCGCCTCGCGCGGCACGACCTGCATGCCGCAGACCGGGTCGCGGGCCGCGTCTTTCGAAGGTTGCGTCTCGGACGGGCCGCCGTGTTGGTTCATGTGTGCCTCCTGGAAGCGCGAAGCTGAGCGAACCGCTTGCGCTTGACACCGCGGCAAGCCGCGTGCCACGCGCGTACCGTCCCTCACCCCAACCCTCTCCCGAGGGGAGAGGGAGAAGAGCCGTCCCTCACCCCAAGCCTCTCCCGGGGGGAGAGGGAGAAGAGCCGTCCCTCACCCCAACCCTCTCCCGAGGGGAGAGGGAGCATGCGGATGGCGCGCTGGGCGTCCCCCCTCCT
>CAZOBJ010000039.1:0-1624 GCA_964577825.1 uncultured Planctomycetales bacterium | reverse complement strand
TACCGTCCCTCACCCCAACCCTCTCCCGAGGGGAGAGGGAGAAGAGCCGTCCCTCGCCCCAACCCTCTCCCGGGGGGAGAGGGAGAAGAGCCGTCCCTGACCCCAACCCTCTCCCGAGGGGAGAGGGAGAAGAGCCGTCCCTCACCCCAAGCCTCTCCCGAGGGGAGAGGGAGCATGCGGATGGCGCGCTGGGCGTCCCCCCTCCTTCGCCCGAGCTGTCCCCCCTCCCTCCGGGAGGGGGTGAGGGGGAGGGAGAAGTACCCCGCGCGCCCGCGCGAAGTGGCCTGAGACGGGTCACTGCGATTCGCTGCACGGGCGACGATGGCGAACGCCGTGATAGAGACGAATGAGAGCGCGCGTACCGTCCCTCACCCCAACCCTCTCCCGAGGGGAGAGGGAGAAGAGCCGTCCCTCACCCCAACCCTCTCCCGGCGGGAGAGGGGGTGGGGGCCGGGGCGCTGGCACGCGATTTGTTGTTGCACAACCGAGGTGTGTACTTGTACCCAGGCGTTGCGTAAGGGAACAGACCATGGCGAAGCGACGACGGCGCAAGCGCGGCCAGCGCTACCCGGCCGGCCATCCGGAGGACGTGCCCGAGACCCCGCCGCCCGAGTCTCCGGCCGGACGGCCCTCGGAGGTGGGCGGCGGCCGCCCCGAAGAGGCGCCCCCGCCCGGGCGGCCCGAGGCCCCGGAGCCCGAGGCCCCGCCCGAGCCCCAGGGACCCGACGCGCCGGACGAGGACGGCCGGGAGTGACCCCCGCGGTCGCCCGGTCCGCGCAGACGGCCCACGTTCTTGACAGGAGAACACGATGAAGGCGATCATGCTGGCAGCAGACGGGGTGGAGGACACCGAGCTGTTGGTCCCCTATTACCGGCTGCGCGAACAGGGGGCACAGGTGGACGTGGCCGCCGCGCAGACCGGGCCGGTCACGGGCAAGCACGGATATACCGTGGAGGCGAACCTCAGCTTCTCGGACCTGGACCCGGCGCAGTACGACCTGCTGGTTTTGCCCGGGGGCAAGGCGCCGGAGGCGGTGCGCCTGGACGAGGGCGCGGTGGCCCTGACCCGCGCGATGATGGAGGCGGGCAAGCCCGTGGCGGCCATCTGCCACGGCGCGCAGGTGCTCATCTCGGCCGGCGTGCTCCAGGGCCGCAAGGCGACCTGCTGGCCCGCGATCCGCGACGACGTCAAGGCCGCGGGCGCCCAGTACGAGGACGCCGAGGTCGTGGTCGACAAGAATCTCGTCACCAGCCGCTCTCCGGCGGACCTGCCGGCCTTTTGCCGGGAGCTCTTGAAGGCCGCCGGGCAAGACGCGGCCACCGTGTAGGAGACCTCCATGTTCGGAAAGCGATTGCACCTCTTCGACCTGTTCGGGTTCTCGGTGTACGTGGACTTGAGCTGGCTCATCATCGCGGTCCTGATCGTGTGGTCCCTGGCCGGGGGCGCGTTCCCCATGTGGTACGAGGGTCACTCGAACCTCGCGTACCTCTTGATGGGCGTGGGCGGGGCGGTGGGGATCTTCGTCTCCATCGTGTGGCACGAGCTGTGCCATTCGCTTATCGCGCGCAGGTTCGGCCTGCCCATGAAGGGGATTACGCTCTTCATCTTCGGCGGCGTGGCGGA
>CAZOBJ010000038.1:16319-25588 GCA_964577825.1 uncultured Planctomycetales bacterium | reverse complement strand
AGACCGGAGGCCCCATGGACGAACTCGAACTCGTGGACTGGCTGTGTGAGCGCCTGGCCGGGGCCGGGCCGGACGTGGTCCAGGGCCCGGGCGACGACTGCGCGCTCCTGGACATGCAGGGCGTCACGCTCGCGGCCACCACGGACGCGCTCTTGGAAGGCGTGCACTTCCGCGCCGAGGACCCGGCCCAGGACGTGGGCTGGAAGGCGGTCGCCTGCGGCCTGTCGGACCTCGCGGGCATGGGGTGCGCCCCGCGCTGGGGCCTGTGCGCCGTGGGCCTGCGCCGCGGAGGAGACGGCGACTGGGCCCGGGGGCTCGCCGAGGGCATGGCCGCGTGCGCGCGCAAGCACGGCCTCGCGCTCGTGGGCGGGGACGTCACCGCGGGCGACGGGCCCGCGAGCGTGACCGTCACCGCGCTCGGACGGCCGCTGCCCGGCGGACCCGTGCGCCGAAGCGGGGCGCAGCCCGGCGACATCGTGGCGGTCACGGGCGCGCTGGGCGGCTCGGGCGCGGGGCGGCACCTGTCCTTCGCCCCGCGCCTGGCGGAGAGCGAACGGCTGTGCGCCTCCGAGGCGGTGACCGCGATGATGGACCTCTCCGACGGTCTGGCCCTGGACCTCAAGCGCCTCACCCGCGCCTCGCAGGTCGGCGCGCGCGTGGAGGCCGGCCGCGTGCCCGTGCACCCCGACGCCGAGGCCCTGGCCGCGCGCGAGGGCACGGACGCACGCATGCACGCGCTCACCGACGGCGAGGACTTCGAGCTCTTGCTCACCGTGCGCGCCCAGGCCTGGGACGCGCTCGCCTCGCGCTGGTCGCTGTCCACGCCGCTTGTGCGCATCGGCCGGTGCACCGAGGCCGACCGGGGCCTTGTGCTCGTGGACGAAACCGGACAGGCCGGCGACTGGCCCGGCGGCGGATACGTCCATGCCCTGGACTGAACGCGCGAGCGCCTCGCCCGCACAGACCAGGGCGCTGGGCCGCGCCCTGGGCGCGTGCTGCCGCGGGGGCGAGGTCCTGGGCCTCCAGGGCCCCCTGGGCGCGGGCAAGACCTGTTTTGTGCAGGGGCTCGCCGCGGGCCTGGGCGTAGAGGCCACCCCGGTCGTGAGCCCCACGTTCGTGCTGCACGCCGTGTACCGGGGGCGGCTCGTGCTCCATCACCTCGACGGCTACCGGCTCCAAGGCGCCGCGGACCTCGCGGACCTCGGGTTCGAGGAGATCTACGAGAGCGGCGACGTGGTGGCCGTGGAGTGGCCCGAGCGCCTGGGCCCCGCGGCCCCGGCCGAGGCCTTGGCGGTCACGTTCACGCTCGAGAGCCCGACCCGCCGCACCCTGCGCTTCGCGCCCCGGCCCGCCGACGCGGCCGGCCCGGCGGCCCTGCTCGCGCGATTCTCAGCGCAGGGGTAGGCGCGGCGACTTCCGCACACTCCCTCTCCCTTCGGGAGAGGGCCGGGGTGAGGGACGGTGCGCGTGCTCTCATCCGTCGCTCGCCCGCGCCCGCGCGCTCTCATTCGTCTCTCTCACGACGCCCGCGGTTCCCCCTCTCCCTTCGGGAGAGGGCCGGGGTGAGGGGCGGTGCGCGTGCTCTCATCCGTCGCTCGCCCAGCGCCCGCCGCGCCGCCGCGCCGAACTCTCCCTCCCCCTCACCCCCTCCCGGAGGGAGGGGGGGACGGCTCGCGAAGGGAGGGGGAACGGCCCGCCCCCTTTCCCCTTGACTGCCGCGGGGGCGGGCGGTAGGCTTGGCCCCCGCAGCCATCGCGGAAGTGGCGGAATGGCAGACGCGCTAGCTTCAGGAGCTAGTCCGCTTCGGCGGGTGGAGGTTCGAATCCTCTCTTCCGCACCAACCCCCAGGGGCGGCCCCGCGCCGCCCTTTTTTCATAACAGGCCCAAGGCGCAGCGGGAACTCGAAGCGTCAGCTCACCGCACCCCGAAGGGCAATGGCGGCATGCCCGAAGGCTTCCGGTGCTGCATGAAGGCTCAACCGTTCTGTTGAGCAATCCAACTGGGCAGCCGATATCTTGCGCCAGGGTTGAGCCGCCAGGTGGGGCTGATCTCGCCACCAACCTCACTCAAAAGGAGCACACCTGCCAGGGCCGAGTTGCCCTTCGAGAACAGCCCATCTGCTTGCCTGCAGGGTTCAGCGGCAACCAGCTCTCCCGTTGCCTTGTTGATCGTGACGCGGACACCGTCTTTTCCGAACAGCGCGTCGTCCATTCCGCCAGCGTCCGTCCCAGTTGTGAACTCCGGGATGTAAACAACAACGAAGGGGGCGTCACACGTGCAGATGAGTTGCCTGTATTCAGCGACCTTGCCCTTGATCTTCTTTTTCGGTCGCTCACGCTCAGTATCCACCCATCCTGCACCCATAGAAAGAATGTCGATCCGGACGGCCCCCTGCGTGCATACCTTCGAACGAACGCTAATCCGGACTCCATCCACTTCTCTTGCATCCCCGCGTTTCGGACACGTTGCGAACCATTGTCCAAACTCCGCCGCCACGGCCTTCGTCCTGTTATCGTCCCAATCTGCGCTGACAACACCGAAGTCCGCGTCGACTCTGTAGCCGTAGTCCAGCTTCTGAATGCGGGCGTAAAGATCATCCACCCAATGCTGCCGCTTCTGTTCATCTTGTGCTTTGTCCTCCGCATAGACTTCCGCGATAAAGCTGACCTCGGTGTCAGGTACGCTGACACGGAGGTCGGGCGTCTTATCCTCGATGAGCGGCGCGTACTCAAGTGAGAAGCCGCGGCAGTGGAAGTAGTACATCGCCAGCAATTCACCACGTGCGCCCCGGAAGTTCTCGCGGCTCATTAGATTCGGCAGCAGCTTGTCCAGCGTATCTTGCGCAATGGGCGCCGCCCATGTCTCAAGCTTCTCGCGGATCCGTTGGCCGCGCTGCGTGCACGCAACCCAATAGACCCTTGGCCTGTTGTTCTCGGGCAAGTGCGCGTAGAGGCTGCGGATGTCCTCTATGCGCTTAGGCGTGAAGAGCTTTCCCATTCGTAGCCCCAACCTGTCTGTGGAGGGCTATCCCCCCTCCCCCGCGAACACGTGCACGCGCTCGGCACGGAAGCGCAGGCCCACCCGCTTCTCCTCGGGCGGGGCCTCGGCCTGCACCACGATCTGCCGCTCCTCGAAGAGCGCGCACAACAGGCACGTGGACCCCAGGTTCTCGACCACGTCCACGGTCACGTCCAGGTTGCCCCGCCCCGGGGCCACGAGGTCGATGTGCTCGGGCCGCACGCCCAGCACGACGTGCTGGCCCGCATGCGCGCGCAGCCGCTCGGCGAGCGGACCGGCGAAGGTCAGGGCCAGCTCGCCGTCGCGCAGGCGCACGCCGTCGCCTCGGGCCTCCACCGGGCCCTCGAACAGGTTCATGGGCGGGCTTCCCACGAACCGGGCCACGAACGGGTTGGCCGGGTGGTCGTAGATGTCCATGGGCGTGCCCACCTGCTGGACCGTGCCCGCGCGCAGCACCGCGATGCGGTCGCCCAGGGTCATGGCCTCGGTCTGGTCGTGGGTGACGTACACCGCGGTCACGCCCAGGCGGCGCTGGAGGTCCTTGAGCTGCGCGCGCATCTCGGTGCGAAGCTGCGCGTCGAGGTTGGACAACGGCTCGTCGAGCAGGAACACTCGCGGCTGGCGCACGATCGCCCGGCCGATGGCCACGCGCTGGCGCTGCCCGCCGGAGAGCTCGGCCGGCTTGCGGTCCAAAAGCTCCTCGATGCGCAAGAGCCGCGCCGCCTCGCGCGCGCGCCGGTCGCGCTCCTCGCGGCCGGGACGCGGGCGCAGGTTCGTCAACGGAAACGCGATGTTCTGCCCCACGGTCATGTGCGGGTACAGGGCGTAGCTTTGGAAGACCATGGCCACGTCCCGCTCGAAGGGCGAGGCGAACGCGCGCGCCTCTGCGTCGGCCACCGTGCGCTCGCCCAGGACCACCCGGCCGGCGGTGGGCTTCTCCAGCCCGGCCACCAGGTTCAAAAGCGTGCTCTTGCCGCAGCCGCTCGGGCCCAGGAGCACCAACAGCTCGCCGGGCTCGGCGCGCAGGGTGACCTGGCGCAAAGCCTCCACCCGGCCGCGCAGGCTGAAGAAGGTCTTGCTCAGGCGCTCGCAACGCAGGGCGACCGGTTCCACGGATTATCCTTTCAGCGCGCCGGCGGACAGGCCCTGGACCACGTACCGCTGGAAAAGGAGCGTGAGGGCCACGAGCGGCGCGCACGTCAGCACCGACGCGGCCATCAGGCTCCCCCAGGGCATTTCGCCGTGCAGGCCCTGGAACATGGCGATGCCCACGGACAGGGTGCGCGCGCGGTAGTCGACCGTGAGCATCAGGGCGAACAGGAACTCGTTGAAGCACGCGATGAGCACCAGCAGAAACGAGCTGAAGATCCCGGGCAACGCCACGGGCAGCACGACGTGGGTGAGCGTGCGCAACCGGCCCGCGCCGTCGATCATGGCCGCGCGGTCCAGGTCGCGCGGGATCTGGGCGAAGTAGCTCATGTTGATCCACAGCCCCAGCGGCACGGTGAACGCGATGTAGGGCAGGATCAGGGCGAGGTGGGTGTTGAGCAGGCCCGCCTGCGAAAAGATCCGGTGCAGGTACCCCACGATGCTGATGGGCGGAAACATGCTCACGGCCAGCACCGCCAGGGGCACGAGCACCCGGCCGCGAAACCGCAGGCGGCTGACCGCATACCCGGCCAGGCTCGCGGACGCGGTCACGGCCAGCGCGGTCACGAGCGAAATGACCAGGCTGTTGCGAAAGTAGTCCAGGAAGTGGAGCTCCTCTTCGGTGAGCACGTCCACGTAGTTGCCCAGCCCGTACGCGGCCTCGCCCTGGACCACGAGGTCCGGGCGGTCGGCGAAGGAGATCCAGGCCATCCAGGTCACGGGCGCCAACGCGAAGACCAACAGGCCCACGGACCCGGCGATGATGAGCGCGCGGCGAATCGCATCTTCGCGCATCAGAGCCCCCTACCCGATCGTCTCGCGGAATCGGCCCACTCGGATGTATACGAGCGTGATCGCGAACGCGATGAGGAACGTGGCCACGCTCACCGCGGACCCCATGCCGAACCGGTCGTCGGTGAAGTAGTTGAACCCGAGCACCGACAGGGTCTTGGTCGCGCCGCCCGGCCCGCCGCCCGTGAGCACGTACACGAGGTCGAAGATGCGCAGCGAGTCGATGGTGCGGAACACGAGCGCGATGACGAGCACGGGCCGCAGGAGCGGCAGCGTGACGCGCCGGAAGCGGGTGAGCATGCCCGCGCCGTCCACCTTGGCCTGGCGGATGACCTCCTGGGGAATGGCCTGCAGGCCCGCGAGCACGATCAGCACCACGAAGGGCGTGGTTTTCCACACCTCGGCCACCACCAGCGCCCAGAAGGCCGAGGCGGGCGTGCCCAGCCAGTTGATCTTGTCCGCGGCGAGCCCGAGGTCCGTGAGCAGGACGTTGAGGATCCCGTAAGTGTACTGAAAGATGAGCTTCCAGGTCTGCGCGGACACGATGGTGGGGATCGCCCACGGGATCAGGATGATCGCGCGCAGCACGCCCCGGCCCGGGAACCGCTCGCTCAACAGCACCGCGAACGCGGTGCCGAAGGCCATCTCCAGCGCCACGGTCGTGGCGGTCAACAGCAGCGTGAACCCCACCGCGCCGCGGAACGGCTCGCTCTCGAACATGGCCCGGTAGTTGTCCAGGCCCACGAACGCGCGTTCCATGTACGAGACGTCGTGGAACAGGCTCGTGTACAGGGTCCCGGCGACAGGGACCAGCACGAAGAGTGCGATGGCCCCCACCACCGGCGCGAGGAACAGGTACGCGGTGCGCGCCTCGCCCGGCTCGTACCGGGCCCGGGGCCGGTCACTGGGCATGGTCGCGCACGATCTCCTCGATCTCCCGCTGGGCTGCGGCCAGCGCCTCGTCGGGCGACTCCTGCCCGGCGAGCGCGGCGTTGATGTGGTTCTGCAAGACCGCGGACACGGCCGAGTAGTACGGAACCTGCGGCCGCGGCACGGCCTGCATGAACACGTCGCGCAGGGTGCGAAGGGCCGGCTCCTCGGTCAAGAGCTCCTCGTCCTCGTACACGTCGGGCCGGCCCGGGTTGAGCCCCAGCTCGCGCAGCATGTCCTTCTGCGTGCCATACGACGTAACGAACTCGACGAACCGGGCCGCGGCGTCCTTGTTGTCCGAGAACCGGCTCACCCCCATGTGCCATCCGCCCAGGGTGCTGGCGCTCTCGTGGTCCGGGAATGAGGGCAGCGTGGCCATGCCGAACCGACCCTGCACCGCGCTGTCCTCCTCGGCGTGCAGGCGGCGTGCATAGGGCCAGTTGCGCTCGAAGCAGGCGTTCCCGTTCTGGAACAGGATGCGCACCTCCTCTTCCTTCATGTCCGTGTACGTGTTCGGGGGCGAGACCTCCGCGTCCTGCACGAGGCTCACCATGTAGGCGAGCGCGCGGCGGTTCGGCGCGGAGTCGACCACGGGACGCATCCGGTCGTCGAAGAACCCGCCGCCCGCGGACACGAACACCTCCAGCGCGTTGCAGATCAAGCCCTCGTACTGGGCGCCCTGCCACACGTACCCCCAGAAGTCGGGGTTCTCGTCGCGTTCGCCGGCCTGGACCTTTGCGGCCATGTCGCGCAGCTCGGACCAGGTCTCGGGCGGGCCGTCGAACCCGTAGGACTCCAGCAGGTCGGTGCGGTAGTAGAGCATGCCCGCGTCCACGTACACCGGCAGGGCGATGAGGTCCCTCTGGTGCGTGTCCGCGAGGTCCACGATCTTGGGGAAGTACGCGGCCGCGTCCACGCCGCGGGCGTCGAGGGGTTCGAGCCAGTCCGCGGCGGCCATCTGCCCGATCCAGGCCACGTCCATGAGCAAGACGTCCGGGTCTGCCTGCTCGGCGCGCAGGGCCAACAGCATCGACTGCTTCTTCTGGTCCGTGTCCGCGGGCAGGCGCACCATGTTCACGGTCACGCCGGTCTTGGCCTCGAACCGGTCGAGGATCTTCTCCCACCAACTGAACTCGCGCGGCGACCCGCCGATCATGAAGCTGATCTCGCCCGCCTCGGTCACGGACGGGGGCCCGGCGCCTTCGCCCTCTCCGGGCGCGGCGGGCCCGGCCTCCTCGGGCCCGCGGGAGAGGACAAGCCACACCACCAGGGCCAACAGCACCACCACGACCACGACGGCCTTCTTCATCGTCGGATCTCCTGTGCGCACGGGTCCGGGGCGCCGCGGCGGGGCGGCCACGCAGCCTGCCGCCAGCGGCGCGGGGATCGACCCTCCCTATACCGCCGCAGACGCGCGCTGTCAAACGCTGTGTGGCCAAGCGCGATGCCCGCGCCGCGCACCGCGCGTTGGCGCTTCCGATGTGCGCCTCACGCGCGGCCGTACCGGCCCACGGCCTCGCGCAGGGGCGCGGTCACCTCGTCCGAGCAGAGGCGCGCGGCGTCGCGGTCGGTGAGCCGCCAGGACCAGTTCTGCGGGCCCACGGTGCCGGGCCGGTTCATGCGCGCCTCGGGCCCCAGGCCCAGGAGGTCCTGCACCGGCGCGACGGCGATGTCGGCCACCGACCCGAACAGCAGCCGCAGGAGCACCCAGTGGGCCGGATCGTCCGTATGCGCGCCTGCGTACGCGAGCACCCGCGCGCGCTCGCGGCCGCGCTCCTCTTCGGTGCGGGGGTCGTGCTCGCGATCGAGGCCCAGCAGCCAGCTCGCCGCGGTGTCGTTGTCGTGCGTGCCGGTGTAGGCCACGGCGTTGCGCACATGGTTGTGCGGGGCGTGCAGCGCGGTCTTGGGATCCTCGTCCCCGAACGCGAACTGGAGCACGCGCATGCCCGGCAGGTCGAACCGGTCGCGCAGCGCGTACACGTCCTCGGTGATCGTGCCCAGGTCCTCGGCGATCAAGGGCAGGGACCCGAACCGCTCGCGCACCGCGCGCAGAAACGCCGCGCCCGGTCCGCGCACCCACCGGCCGTGCTGCGCGGTGGGCTCGGTCGCGCGCACGTGCCAGGCCGCGCACAGACCGCGGAAATGGTCCAGGCGCACGAAGTCCACCTGCCCCAGCGCCCGGGCGAGCCGCGCAAGCCACCACGCGTACCCCGTGGCCCGGTGCGCGGACCAGCGGTAGACCGGGTTGCCCCACAGCTGCCCGGTCGCGGAGAAGTAGTCCGGCGGCACGCCCGCCACCACGCGCGCCTGGCCCTCCTCGTCCAGGTGGAAGAGCTCGGGATGCGCCCACACGTCCGCGCTGTCGTGCGCGGCGAACAGGGGCAGGTCGCCGATCAGGCGCACCCCGGTCCGGTGCGCGTGCGCGCGCAGGGCCTGCCACTGGCGCTCGAACACGAACTGCACGAACCGGTGCAGGTCCACCTCGCCCGCGAGCCGCGCGCGCGCGGCGGCAAGCGCCTCCGGCTCCCGGCGGGCGAGCGGCCGGTGCCAGTCGGTCCAGGCCGCGCCGCCGGCCTCCTGCTTGAGCGACATGAACAGGGCATAGTCGTCGAGCCAGTCCCGGGCGTCGTGACAGAACGCGGCCAGCGCCCCGCGGTCCGCGTCCGAGGCCTCGCGCGCGAACCGCTCGTGCGCGGCCCGCAAGGCCCGGCCCTTCCAGGCCTCCACCTGCGCGAAGTCGACACGCCCCTCGGGCCAATCCGGCTCGGCGTCCAGGTCCCCGGGCGCGAGCCACCCGGCCTCGAACAGAGGCGCCAGGCTCACCAGCCACGGGCTTCCCGCGAACACGCTCAGGGCCGCGTACGGGCTGTGTCCATGTCCGGCCGGGCCCAGGGGCAGGACCTGCCAGCGCCGCAGTCCGGCCGCGCGCATCCGGTCCACGAACGCGTGAGCCTCGGGCCCGAGCGCCCCGACCCCGTGCGGGCCCCACAGGCTGGTGGGGTGCGCCAGCACCCCGCCGCACCGCTCTCGCTCGTGCATGGGCGTTTCCTTACCCTCGACCTTCAGCCTGGCTCACCCGGTCCTCGCCCTGGCCGACCCGCGCTTCTCCCTCTCCCTTCGGGAGAGGGCCGGGGTGAGGGACGCCTCTCCCTCTCCCTTCGGGAGAGGGCCGGGGTGAGGGACGGTCCGTGGGCTCTCATTCGTCACTCTCGCGGCCCTCGTGTTCGCCGGAGCGCCGACCTCTCCCTCCCCCTCACCCCCTCCCGGAGGGAGGGGGGACGGCTCGCTCACGTGTTCTATGCGGCGCGCCTTCCGCCAACCCAATTCCCTCTCCCTTCGGGAGAGGGCCGGGGTGAGGGACGGTCCGTGGGCTCTCATTC
>CAZOBJ010000038.1:0-16219 GCA_964577825.1 uncultured Planctomycetales bacterium | reverse complement strand
CGGTCCGTGGGCTCTCATTCGTCACTCTCGCGGCCCTCGTGTTCGCCGGAGCGCCAACCCCTCCCTCCCCCTCACCCCCTCCCGGAGGGAGGGGGGACCGCTCGGCCCCGCACGCCTCTAGTTCGCCTCTCCTTCCCTCAGGCCCCGGCGTCCTCTGGCCTTGGGAGATACACGTCGTAGCGGACGAGCTTGCCCCGGGCAGAGAACGCGCCGCCCGGCGCCAGCGGCGCCGCGCCCGCCGGGCGCTTGACCACCACGCGGGGGCAGCGCGCGGCCAATGCGGCGTCGAGCAACTCGCGCGCGTCCGGGTCGCCCCCCGTGAGCGCGCGCAGCATGCGCATCTCCCGCCGGGCCAGGGCCCGGCCGCGGGCCGCCTGCGGGTACATGGGGTCCAGATACACGACCTCGAACCGCTCGCCCGCGGCGTCAACGCCCGCGCCGAGCGCCTCGCGCGCGTCCGCGCGCAGGACGGCGAGGCGCTCCTGGGCCACCTCGCGCGTGCGCGGGTGCGCGGCGGCCCGCGCCCGGCCGTCCTGCAACAGCGCGGCCAGCGCCGGGTGGCGCTCCGCGCCCGTCACCCGGCACCCGAGGCAGGCGAGCGCCCAGGCGTCGCGGCCCAGGCCCGCGGTGGCGTCGAGCACGGACGGCGGCGGCTCCTTCGCTGAAGCTACCGAGCCTTTGTCCTCCCTGCTCGCTGAGGCTTCCGGGGCCGGAGCCTCGTTGGACGAGGCCGGGGGACCCGGCGCTTGTTCGACGGAAGGTTCGGAAGATGCGCTCTCTCTCGACGGGGCCTCGGACGGGCGGGCGCGCCTGCCCAACCCCAGGGCGCGGCCCAGGGGCTGGCTCGCCGCGGAGGTGCGCGCGCGATGCGCGGCCGGGCCGCGGACAAAGTCCACGAACACCGCGCCGCGGTGGCCGGCCTCGCGAAGCTCCAGCCTGCGGGAGGTGCACGCGAGCACGAGCGTCCCGCGCGCGAGGTCGGCCAGCCGCGCGTAGGGCAGGCCCAGATCTCGGGCGAGCTCCTGGGCGCGGGCGCACAGCGTCGGTTCGGGCGGGTCGGCGGCCACCGGCACGTAGGCGCAGGCGACGGCGCTCACCGGTCGCTGTCCATCACGACGCGGTTGCGGCCGGCCTCCTTGGCCGCGTACAGGGCGGCGTCGGCCTTGGCCACCAGGGCCTGGGGGTCGACCTCGTCCTCGCGGGTGGCCACGCCCAGGCTCACGGTCACGTGGAAGGGGTCGCCCTTCTCCGGCTCGAAGGTCTTCTCGGCCACGCCCTGGCGCATGCGCTCGGCCAGGCGCGCGGCCAGGGGCGCGGGCGTCTCGGGCAGGCCCATGATGAACTCTTCGCCCCCGTACCGGGCGGTGATGTCGGTCTCGCGCACGTACCGGTCCAGCACCCGCCCGAGGCCGCGCAGCACCTCGTCGCCGACCAGGTGCCCGTACACGTCGTTGACGCGCTTGAAGTGGTCGATGTCCATCATCACCACGGACAGGGGGTGGTTGTACCGGATGGCGCGGCGCAGCTCGATGGCGAACGTGGCGTTGAAGTGGCGGCGGTTGTACAGGCCGGTGAGCTCGTCGGTGATCGACAGCCGTTCGAACTTGATGTTGGCCTCTTCGAGCTGGACCTGCTTGCGCCGCAGCTCGCGCTGGGTCTCCAACAGCCGCGAGGTCATGGCGTCCTGGCGCACCAGCGCGTCCTTGAGACGCTGCTCGCTGCGCCGCAGGCGCTCCTCGGCCTTCTTCTGCCGGGTGATATCGCGCACGATGCACAGGACGGCCTTGTGCCCGCGGTACTCGATGACCGACGTGTTCACGTCCACCGGGACGCGTCGCTCGCCCTTGGCCAGGTGCACGAGCTCGAAGCTCGCCCGCCCCTGGTCGAGCTGGGCGCGCAGCCGCTCGGAGAACGCGTGCGCGGACTCGGACGGCTCCAGGTCGTAGGTGTGCATCCGCAGCAGTTCCTCGCCCGCGTACCCGAAGTGGCGGCACGCCGCCTCGTTGACCATGAGGATCCGGCCTTCCAGGTCGTGCACGAGCACGGGGTCGCTCATGCCCTCGAACAGGGCGCGGAACTGGTTCTCGGCCTCGTGGGCGCGCTGGATCTCGCGGCGCAGGCGCGACTCGGCCTCGTGCTCGCGGGTCATGTCGCCCACGATGAGCACCGCGCCGGTGATCCGCCCCTTCTTGTCGCGCAGGGGCGCGGCGCTCATGTCCCACCACTTCTTGCCGCCGGCCTGGTCGATGCGCAACACGTCGCGGTGGATGCGCCCGTCCTGGAGGGCCGCGGCCAACGGCGACCCGGGATAGGGCGACGCGCGCGGCGGGTCGTAGAGGACCTCGTAGGCCTTCACCCCGCTGCCGGGCACCACGTCCGGATGCATCTCGCGCAGGACCCGGCTCATCTCCAGCACCTCGTAGTCGGCGTTGACGACCAGCATCCCGTGGGGCGCGTTCTCGAAGATGGCGGCGAACCGCTCGGCCGTGTTGCGCGCCTGGTCCTGCAGGTGGCGCAGGCGCACCATCCCGTCGACCACGGCCAGGAGGTGGTGCACGTCGTACGGCTTGGTGATGTGCTGGAAGGCCCCGGACGCGTACGTGCGGGCCATCTCGCCGGGCGCGCTCTTGGCCGAGAGCACGATCACCGGGATCTCGCGGATCACGGCGTCCTGGGACTGGATCCACTCGCAGACCGCATACCCGTCCAGGGCCCCGGGCATGATGAGGTCCAGGATCACCACGTCGATCTCTTCGCCGCGGGCCTCCAGGATGCGCACCGCCTCCATGCCGTTCTCGGCGGTGAGCACGTTGTACCGGTTGCGGGTCAGCAGCACCGACAGGAGCCGCAGGGCGTCCTCGTCGTCGTCCACGAGCAGGACGAAGCGGCCTTGCGCCATGGGCCCCTCCTTCGCTGAGGCTACGGAGGGGGTCACCCTCCTCCGTCGTGTCCGCCGAAGCCCCGGCCCTGCGAAGCCTTGGCGAAGCAGGGCCCTTATGGTCGGGGTGCGCGGGGCCGGTGTCAACCGCGGCTGCCGGGTCCGCTCAGCCCCGCGCGCCCGCGGGCGCCTGCCGGGCCGCGCGCGCCCGGGCCCACCGCTCCATGGTCACGAGGATCGGCGAGGCGATGAAGACCGACGAGTACGTGCCCACCAGCACCCCGATGAAGAGCGCCAGCGCGAAGCCGCGGATCACCTCGCCGCCCCACACGAGCAGGGCCAGGATCACGAGCATCGTGGTCAAGCTCGTGAGCAGCGTGCGCGACAGGGTCTGGTTCACGGACCGGTTCACGGTCTCGGTCAGCGTCAGCCCTCCGCCCAGGTTCTCGCGGATGCGGTCGAAAACCACGATCGTGTCGTTGAGCGAGTACCCGACGATGGTCAAGAGCGCCGCCACGATATTGAGGTCGATGCGCGTGCCCAGGCCCAGGAACTCGTCGGCCGCGCACAGCACGCCCACGGTGAACAACACGTCGTGGGCCAGGGCCACGCACGCGCCCAGGCCGAAGGCCACCCGGAACTGGAACCGCAGCCAAATGTAGAAGAAGATGGCCACCATGGCGTAGAACAGGGCCAACAGCGCCTTGGTCTTCATCTCCTCGGCGACCACGGGGCCCACGCTCTCGAACCGGAGGAACGGGTCCTGGTAGTGGAGGCGCTTCTCCTGGCGCAGGCGGCTGAGCTCCTGGCGGATGACGTGCTCCTGGGCCTCGTCCGCGCGCACCGCGCCCGAGGGTGCGCGGGGACTGACCGTGCACAGGACCAGGGCCTGCCGGGAGGCGGCCTCGTCGCCCGGCGGCGGGATGTCCAGGCCCGCCAAGTCCACCTCCATGGGCACGAGGTCCGTGGGCTTGAAGAGCTCGCGCACCCGGTCGGCGGTCACCGCGCGGGCAAACGCCAGCCGCGCCCGCACCGCCACCTGGCCGGGGTCGGGCGGAGCGAGGTCCGCGGGGGCCACCTCGGCCACCGGGTCCTGGTCGGACAGCAGCCCTTGCGTATCGGCCTCGGAGAGCGACTGCGCGATGCGCGCGCGCCACGCCTCTGCCTGCGCGTCGGCGTCCTCGTCGCGCACGGGCAGGGCCACGACCACCGCGGCCGTGCGTGCGCGCGGCTCGGGCCGGGGCGCGTCGGGCGCGCGCACGTGCACGTTGCGAAGCGCCCCGCCGATGGCCCGCTGGATCTGTGCCGGGGTCATGGCCGTGGACAGGTTGAGGCGGAGCTCCCACGCCGGCCGGCCCTCCACGGTGAAGGGAAGCTTCTCGAATCCGCTCACGCCCTGGGGCACCAGGGGAAAGGCCTCCCGCAACGCGTCGCGGAACCGGTCCTGCGCCTGGGCGCCCGTCTCCCCGGACCGCGGCTGCACGGTCTGGGCGCGCAGCACGTACTCGGTGTAGCCCTGGTCCGTGGCCACGCCGAAGCTCTGCAGCGCCACCTCGCCGAACTGGTCGCCGGCGACCCGGTCGAGCCGGTCGCGGGCCTGCGCCACGGTGAGCGGCTCGTCCAGGCGCACGTGCGCCAGCGTCCCGCCCGTGAGGTCGTGCCCGTAGTTGCGCCCCTGCACCTCGCGGTAGACGAACAGGCCCACGCCCGCGAGGATCAGGACGCCGCTGGCGATGATCGCCACCCGGAACCGGCGCACGAAGTCCACGGACGGGGTCTTCACGATCTGGAGCATGCGCAGCCGCTTGAGGAGCCCGGTGTCCAGCAGCAGGCGGAAGAACGCCCGCGTCACGAACAGCGACACGAACAGGGACGAGAGGATGCCGATGCTCAGCATCGTGCCGAAGCCCTTCACCGCGTCCGTGCCGAAGCTGATCAGGATGAACGCGGTGATGAGCGTGGTGATGTTCGCGTCCAGGATGGTCACGAACGCGCGGTCGTACCCGTTCTCCACCGCGCGCGACAGGCTCGCGCCCTTGTGGAGCTCCTCGCGGATGCGCTCGAAGATGAGCACGTTCGCGTCCACGGCCATGCCCACCGTAAGGATGAGCCCCGCGATGCCGGGCAGGGTGAGCGCGGCCTTGGCGCTGATGAGGATCGCCAGGATGAAGAGCATGTTCAGGAACAGGCCCACGTCGCTGATGCACCCGGCGGCGAGGTAATAGACCACCATGAACACGAGCACGAGCACGAGCCCGGCCACGATGGCCTGCACGCCGCGGCGGATGCTGTCCTCGCCCAGGGTGGGGCCGACCGTGTTCTCGGACTCGATCTCGATGTCCACGGGCAGGCTGCCTTCCTTGAGCACGATGGACAGGCGGTGGGCCTCCTCCTGGGTGAAGTTGCCCGTGATCCGCCCCCGGCCGCCGGTGATGGGGGTGACGATCTCCGGGGCGCTGCGCAGCTTGCCGTCCAGGATGATCGCCAGATGCCGGCCCGGCTTCTCGCCCTGGCGGGCGTGTTCGGTCGTGAGGCGCCCGAATTGCTTGGCCCCGCGCGCGTCCAGGGTGAACTCGACCTCGAAGTAGCCCGGGTTGTCCATGCTCGGCGAGATGCGCGCGGTGGTGATGTGCTGCCCGGTGAGCATGACCTGCTGGGGCACGAGCCGCATCTGCGCGGGGCGCTTCACGCTTCCGTCCGGGTTGAGGATCGCCGGCTCTTCCAGCCAGTCGTAGAGCGTGGTGCCGTGGACCTTGCACCGGCCGTCCGCGCCGATCTCCTCGGGCTTGAGCGGCCGTCCGTGGATGCGGCAGATGTCCTTGGTGTTCGGGTCCAGGCCCAGGGCCTCGATCTCCTCGTAGAGCTCCTTGTTGTCCTCGGGCTCGACGGTCAGGCGGAACTCGAGCTTGCCCGCCTGGCGCAGCGTGGCGATGATCGTCTGCGCGGAGGCGCTGTCCATGCCCGGCAGCTGGACCCGGATGCGGTCGCGGCCCTCCTGGGCGACCGGGGTCTCGGACAGGCCCTGGCTGTTGAGCCGCCGGCGCATCACCTCCACGGCGTCGCGGATGTTCTTGTCCAGCTGCGCGCGCGCGTCCTCGAGACGAGCCTGCACCTCCTCGCGCTCTTCGGCGAGCTCTTCGACCCGGTCCTGGTACGCGTCGGTGCCCGGCGTCAGGTCGCCGAGCGCCTGCTCATACGCGGGCGCGTCCGGAGTGAGTTCGCGCAGGTCCTCCTGGAGCTCGCGCACGCGGTGCTCCTGGCGCTCGCTCACGATGCGCAGGCGCACCTCCGTGCCCCCGCGCAGGTCCAGGCCCAGGTGCAGGGGAAACCGGTCGTACCACTTGGGGATCTGCTGCTCGAGCACCTCGAGCTGCGACTGGGTCTTGCGATACGCGGGCGTGCCCGGGGTGAGGGTCTCCAGCTTCGCGCGCAGCTCTTCGGCGCGCTCGCGGGCGACGTGCGGATCCTCCAGCTTGCGCTGGCGCAGGCGTTCGAGCTCGGCCTCGAGCTCGGGCCGGGCCGGGCTCGTCTCGGCCATGTCCGCGAGCCGGCGTTCGAGCTGGCGGATCCGGCTCTGGAACTCGGTCTCCTTCAGGCTCTCGGTCTCGAACACCACGTACGCGGCCGCGAGCACCACCGCGAGCACGATGCCCAGGCGGACCCAGGTCTCGCCGCGCACGAACCAGTGCAGGACGCTGGCGCACAGCACGCCCAGGGCCACGTAGAACCAGCTCACGCCCACCGCGTCGGCGTACACGCGCAGGGGCCACAGGGCCACCAGGCACGCGGCCGCCAGGGCCACGGTCACGGCCCTGTCCTTCACCCACTCCATACAGGTCTCCTTGCCGGCCGATGGCGGTCCGGGGCGAGCGGCGCCGTCAGGCGCCCTCCTGCGCGGGATCGCGGTCCTGGTCGCTGACGACCGCGTTGATGGCCGCGCGCTGGAGCTTGAGGGTGGTGCCGCTCTTCTCGTCGGTGCGCACGGTGACCGTCTCCGCGTCGAGCGCGGTCACCTTGCCGTAGATGCCGCCCACGGTCACGATGCGGTCGCCCTTCTTCACGTTGCCGATCATGGCCTTGCGGTCCTTCTCCTTGCGCCGCTGGGGGCGCATGAAGAAGAAGTACAGCACCACGACCCACAGGATGAGGATGAGCCAGATCGTGGACCCGCCCGGCTTCGACGGCGGGGCCTCCTGGCCCGTGCCCGAGGGCGGGGCGGTACCCGCGCCCGTCTCGGTCGTCTCGCCCGCGGGGGGCACGTTTGCGTCTGCCATGTCCCTTGCTCCTTGTGCACCTGCTCGCGCGAGGCGCGCGCGTGCCCGGGCGCAAGGCCCGGCGGTCAGCCGGCTTCGGCCCGGCCTCCGGCGGCCGCGTCCGCGGCGAAGGCGGCGAACCGCCCCGACCGGATCGCCGCGCGCGCGCGTTCGGTAAGGGCAATCAAGAACCGGACATTATGCACACTGGTCAGAATGCTCGCAAGCATTTCTCCGGCAAGAAACAGGTGGCGCAGGTACCCCCGCGAGAAGGTCCGGCACGCGTAACAGTCGCAAGTCTCGTCGATGGGCAGGTCGCTGCCGCGGTGGACCCGGTTGCGCAGGTTCACCGGGCCCCGCGCGGTGAGGGCCTGGCCGTTGCGCCCGTTGCGCGTGGGCAGCACGCAGTCGAACAGGTCCACGCCCGCGGCCATGGCCATGCACAGGTCCGCGGGCCGGCCCACGCCCATGAGATACCGGGGCCGGTCCGCGGGCAACAGCGGCGCGGTCAGATCCACGACCTCGCGCATCTTCGCCTCGCCCTCGCCCACGGACACCCCGCCGATGGCGTACCCGGGCGCGTCCAGGTCCACGAGGGCCGCCGCGCTCTCGCGGCGCAGGTCCGCGTACACCCCGCCCTGCACAATGGGAAAGAGCGCCTGCGCGCCGTCGCCGTGCGCGGCCACGCTTCGGCGCGCCCACCGGGTGGTGCGCGCGCAGGCCGCGGCCACGTGCGCGCGGTCGGCGCCCGCGGGCGGGCACTCGTCCAGGGCCATGATGACGTCCGCGCCCAGGGCCTGCTGCACGCCCACCGCGCGCTCGGGCGTGAGGGCGATCTCGGTCCCGTCCAGGTGGCTGCGAAACCGCACGCCCTCGTCCGAGACCTCGCGCCGGTCGGCCAGACTGAAGACCTGGTACCCCCCGGAGTCGGTGAGCACCGGTCCGTGCCAGCCCATGAACGCGCTCACCCCGCCCAGGGAACGGACCAGGTCCTCGCCCGGGCGCAGCATCAGGTGGTAGGCGTTGGCCAAGAGCATCTGTGCGCCCGCCTCGCGCAAGAGCCGCGGGGTCAGCCCCTTGACCGTGGCCTGGGTGCCCACGGGCAAAAACGCCGGGGTCTGCACCACGCCCCGGTGCAGGGTCAGGCGTCCGGTGCGCGCGCGCGTGCCCGGGTCCTGGGCGGTGACCTGAAAGTCCATAGGCTGCCCTCCCGCGGCGGGGCCGCGCACGAGCCCGCGGGCGCGGCGCACGAGGCGCGCGGCCTCAGCCCTCCCACAAGCGCACGAGCGTGTTGCCCACGTAATAGTAGTCGAGGATCGCCTGGTAGGACGCGCCCTCGTCGGCCAGGTGGCGCGCGCCGTACTGGCACAGGCCCACCCCGTGCCCGTGGCCCCGGCCGGTG
The DNA here is from genome assembly GCA_964577825.1 of uncultured Planctomycetales bacterium. Lineage (GTDB taxonomy): Bacteria > Planctomycetota > SZUA-567 > SZUA-567 > JAFGNG01 > CAZOBJ01. The sequence goes on along the minus strand of CAZOBJ010000038.1, from coordinate 7,686 downwards.
AACCGGGCCATGCCGTCGCGGATGGTGACCGAGAAAAAGGTGCTCGCGAGCTGGTCGCGGCGGTTGCCGATCGCGCCGCGGAACCGGGTCTCCGCGGGCAGGGTGAGCATCCGCACGTGATCGTCGACCTCGTGCTCGACGGTCACGTCGTAGACCGGGCCCATGTCCGTGCGGGTGCGGCCGTGCTCGTCCAGGGCCCGGAGGCGCCGGATGCGGCCGACGTCATATCCGGCCCGGCGCAGGCGCACGGCCAGCTCGTCCACGGGCACCTCGTACAGCCATTCTCGCGCGCCCGGCGGACCGTCGCAGTGCGGGCAGCGCACGCCCGTCAGCGGCGCGATGTGCCGGTTGATGAACACGTGCACCCCGTCCTTGGTGGACCCGCCGCACTCGGCGCTGAAGTACGCGGGGAAGAGCCGCCAGTTGTCGGTCATCACGACGCCGCGGGTGGAGTTCACGACCATGTTCACGATCGGGTTGCGCACCCGGCCGGGCCGCCACACCTGGCTCGCGGAACTGTCCTTCACGTCCCAGCGGCGGTCGGTGCGCGTGCGGATCTTGTAGTAGGCATAGGTGCGGCTCGCCACGCACTGCGCGCGCAGCGCCTCCACCGGCCAGTGGGCGGGCATCTCGTGGGGCACCACGCCGGTCAGATACGCCTCCATGCCCACGCGCGCGACCACCTGCACGCGCAGCTCGTCCTCCGGCGCGTCCGCACGCGGCACCAGGCGGTAGAACAGGACCTCGCGCGCCAGGGGCTCGCCGTTCACCTCCAGAGGCGCCTCACCCGTGGCGCGCACGCTCACGGCCCCGTAGGGGACCTCGGTGCGGCCCAGGCGGACGCCCTTGATCGTGGGCGCCACGGTCACCTGCACGGGCCGGCGCGGCGCGGTGGACAGGCCGGCGAGCACCGGGCGCTGCGGGTCGGGCGGCTCGGCGCGCACCTCGTACGGGCCGCGCAGGGTCAGGGTCGCCTGGGGCAGGCCCTCCTCCACGCGCACGCGGATGCGCCGCTCGCCGGACACGTTCTCCGGATACACGGCAAGCGCCCGCTCGCGGCGCGACTGGGCCACGCGGCAGCTGGCCAGTTGCACCACGAGCGCCGCGCCCACCGCCAAGAGGACCGCGCGGATCCCCATGCGCATACGCCGCTCCCTTGCCTGGGCCGCGCGCCGCGCGGCCGCCGGCCTGTTATAGCCGGCCGCGGCGCCCGCCGCAAGGCCCCCGCCGGGATCGCGCCTTGACCTCGCCGCCCCGCCGGGGTATCCCATACCCGAGGGGGGCGCAGCCACCCGAGACTCCGGACCAAAGAAAGGACCCGTGTGCGAATCCTCCTGATCGGCGACGTGGTGGGCCGGCCCGGCCGCAGGGCCCTGGCCGCGCACCTGCCCGCGCTGCGGCGCACCCACGGCGCGGACTTCGTGATCGTCAACGGCGAGAACGCGGCCGGCGGCTCGGGCCTTACGCCCAAGGCGCTCCAGGAACTCGTGTCCGCGGGCGCGGACGCGGTCACCACCGGCGACCACATCTACAAGAACAAGGACGTGTTCGCGTGCATCGGCGAGGACCGGCTCCTGCGTCCGCTCAACTACGTGCCCGCGGCCGCCGGAAGCGGCGTGGGCGTATACCCGGTGGGCGGCTCGTCGGACGAGAGCAAGGACGCGGCCCGGGCCCCCCCCGTGCACGTGGCGGTCGTCAACCTGATCGGCCGCGTGTTCATGAACCCGGCCGAGTGCCCGTTCCTGGCCGTGGACCGGGCCCTGGAAGAGCTCTCCGGCCGCGCGCAGGTCGTGGTCGTGGACATGCACGCCGAGGCCACGAGCGAAAAGGTCGCCATGGGCTGGCACCTCGACGGCCGCGTGGCCGTAGTCGCGGGCACGCACACGCACGTGCCCACCGCGGACGCACGCGTGCTGCCCGGCGGCACCGCGTACATCACCGACCTCGGCATGACCGGCTCGTACGACTCGGTGCTCGGCCGCGACAAGGAGAGCGTGATCTACCATTTCACCACGGCCATGCCCGCCCGGTTCGAGGTGGCCAAGGGCGACGTGCGCGTGGCCGGGGCGGTTGTGGACGTGGACGCGAGCACGGGACTGGCGCGCTCGATCGACCCCTTCCTGGTCGAGGCCCAGGCCGCGCGCACCGGCGCGCGCTCCGCCAAGAGCGACGAGAACCCGGCCGGCGGGCCCCCGACCCCGGAGAACGCGTCATGACCCGGCACCGGCCCCTTTGCGCTCCCCCGCGCCTACGCGATGAGAACCTCCCTCTCCCCTCGGGAACGGGCCGGGGTGAGGGACGGTTGACGAGCAGGCGAGCGTTAGGTGGCGAGTACGCGCCGGATCGCTTCTCCCTCCCCCTCACCCCCTCCCGGAGGGAGGGGGGACCGTCGGCCGCGCGCGAGCTTTCGAGTCCCGCCCAACGGCTCAGCCAAGACAAACGAGCGCGCGCCCGAAACCTCCCTCTCCCCCCGGGAGAGGGCCGGGGTGAGGGACGCCTTCTCCCTCTCCCCCCGGGAGAGGGCCGGGGTGAGGGACGGTTGATGAACGGGCGAACGCTACGCGGCGCATGCGCGCGCATGATTCTCTGCACGGTGCTGGCCGTGCTCGTGTGCCTAGCCGGGCTTGCGCGCGCGGGCGAGGACGAGGCGGGCGCGCCCGCGCTCTCGCGGCGCCAGATCCTGTACCTCACCGGCCTGGTGCGCGCGCGCATGGACCGCGAGGACCTGGACCCGGCCGAGCAGGCGCTCCTGGAGGAGGTGGCCGCAGCCCTGAAGGCCACCCCGCCCGATGGAGCGGACCGGCCCAGCCGCGCGGTCGTGGAGGAGCGGCTCAAGGACTATCTGCGCACCGCGGTCGCCCGCGACCCGGACGCGCGCGACCCGCGCCTGGCGCTCGCGCGCTACTACCTGTTCGCCGACGACCCCGAGCGGGCCAAGATCCACCTCGAACGCATCGGCCCCGCGTCCGAGGACGACGTGTTCTGGCCGCTGTTGGCCGGGTACACCTACCTGCGCCTGGGCGAGCACGAACCGGCCGCGCGCATCCTGCAGCAGGCCGTGGAGGCCGCGGGCAGGCTCATGCCCCTGTCGATCACGCGCGCGGTCCTGTGCGAGTCCGTGCGCCGCCACGGGCAGTACACCCCGCGCGACCAGGACGCCCTGCGCCCGGGCGAGACCACGGCCGTGTACCTGGAGGTCACCGGCCCCTCGTTCGCCAAACAGGCCGGCCACTACCGGCTGCGCCTGCGCTTCGGCGTGGCGGTGCGCGACCGCCTGGAGCGCACCGTCTACGAGGAGCCCGAGTACGCGTCCATCGACCCGACCTACCAGCACCCGGTGCGCGCGGTGTTCGCGGGCATGTTTTTCCGCGTGCCCGAGGACCTGCCCGCCGGCGAGTACGTGCTCCTGGTGACCTGCCGCGACCGCACGAGCGGGCGCACCGCCACCGCGGACGTGCCCTTCACGGTCCGGGGCAGCGCGCCGGGCCGGTAGCGGGCCGCGCATTCCTATTGCGTGCGGAAAGACGTGCCGGCGTGCGGCTCAGAACGAATCGACCACGCACCAGTGCATGCGTGCGTAGGGCCCCAGCTCGCCCCCGCCCGGGCCGCGCACCATGAAGTTGTCCGCGGGCCTGTCCGGCTCACGCACGGCCACGCCCCGATCCTGGAGAAGCGGCCAGGCCGGATGCACGTCCGGCAGGGCCAGGACCGTGTCCTGCAGGCCCTCGCGCAGGCCCGCGCGCGCCGCCGCGGTCAACAGCGCGGCCATCACCCCCTGTGCGTCGGGCGCGCACGCGAGCTCGTTGAGCCCCAGCCGCTTGCCGCCCACGTTCACGTGCGCGTACCCGGCCAGCCCGCCGTCCTGGCTGTGGAGGAGCACCCCCGCGCCGCGACTGGCCCGCAGGCGCGCGGCCACCACCTCGGACCAGTAGGCCTCGTCGCGGACCACCTTGCCGTCATACTCGGGGTAGAGCCCGGCGTACAGGTCGGCCATGGCCTGCAGCGTGGCCGCGTCCGGTTCACTGACCTCGTGCACCTCGCCGCCCGGAGCGAGCCCGACCAGGGCCTCGGTCTCGAGCACCCCGCGGCGCTGGCGCACGGGCCGGTACCCGTGGCCCGCATACACCTGCGGCACGCCGGTCCACAGGGCGCTGGCCGCGCCGCGGGCGTCGACCTCGGCGAGCACCTGGGTCATGAGCTTGCGCGCCACGCCCTGGCGGCGGTACGGCTTGGGCGTGCCCACGGACCCGATGCCCACCACCGGGCGCACCTCGCCCGCGCACCAGACCTCGCGCTCCACGGTGGAGACGTTGCCCACCAGCCTGTCGCCGCAGTACAGGGCGTGCGCGGTCCATCGGTGCAGGGTGCGCTGGCCCTCGCGCACCGCGCGGAACGTCGCGGCCGCCCCGGGGAAGACCTCTTCGAGCATGCGCAGGACCCGGTCGAACTCCGGACCTTCCGGCACGCGCGCCACGCACTGATCGAGATCGAGCTCCATGGACCAGCCTCCCTGCCGCGGAGCCGATGCGGAATGAAGGGCGGGCGTCGGCCCCGCCCCGCATCTATGGTACGCAGCGCACGCCGAAAGGCAACCCTTTCACCGCGTCGGGTTTGCCGCGTGTTTCTCTTGACGGACGCGTGAACACGCGCCAAACTCTGCGCACATCCGGGCCGAACGGAACGGCCCGCAGCCAGGCGCCAAGGAGACAAACGATGCGTACGCGTGGTCTGGGGATGCTCGCGGCACTGACCTTGTGGCTCGCCGGGGCGGCGGCGGCCGCCGGGCTCGGGTCCTGGGACCAGGATCCCACCTTGGAGGAGCAGTGGCCCGCGGGCGGGCTGCGCATTCCCATCCAGGAACGCGAGAAGACCTTCGCCGCCGACGAGAACCGGGCGAACTTCACGTTCTTCGACGGGGTCGAGGACGTGGCCGTGCGCGACGGCGCGCTCGTGTTCACCATGACCGAGGACCAGGCCACCCTGGGCTGGGGCAATTACCTCGACCGCCAGACCGTCAACGAGGTGGTCGACCTGTGGCCCCATCGCGACAACCTGGTGATTCGCCTGAAGCAATCCGCGCCCACCGCGACCTGGCACGCCAAGTACTGGCTCGACGGCGGCACCATGATGCACTACCGCGCCGGGGCCGTGGAGGTGCAGGCCGAGGTCACCGGCACGGACTGGCAGGAGGTGGCCTTCCCCGAGGCCGCGTGCAAGGCCGCGCCCGACGGCATGGAGCTCGTGCTCAGCGCCCCCGCGGGCACCGAAGTCGCCGTCGAGTGGGTGAAGTTCGTGCTGCCCATCTACGAGGGGTACATGCGCAAGGACTTCACCATCCCCGAGGGCCGGCGCATCTGGAAGGCGGTGGCCGACAGCTCGAGCGCCGACCGCGGACCCACGAAGTGCCTGCTCTACATCAACGGCCGGCAGGTGCGCCACCCCGTGCCTCCGGACGGCACGCCCACGGCCGCGGTGGACATCGCGCCCTACCTGCGCCCCGGCGAGAACTGCGCGGCCTTTTACGGGCGCTCGCCGGACAGCCCCTTCTACGCGTACCTGAACGCGACCATCATCCTGGACAACGGCGAGACGATCTCCGTGGCCACGGACGAGTCGTGGACCTACAGCCACGAACAGGCCGCCGGATGGAGCGAGCCGGGGTTCGACGCAAGCGGCTGGCAGCCCGTGACCGGGCTCAACCGCAGCCGCGGCGGATTCCGGGCCGAGCTCCAGCGCCCGTGCGCGTACCGGGGGCTCTTGGACATTCGCAACCCGGCCAAGGACGACCTCTTTTACCGGACCACCGCGCCCGTGCGCATGAACGTGCGCGTGCCCGCCGGGCTGGATGAGCGCGGACCCGTGATCGAGTACCGACTCGCGCGCGCAAACTCCGACGGCACCGACGAGCAGGTGGACGGCGGCTCGTCGGCCTTCTACCGGGGCGACGGCGCGTCGCTCGTGTACCGGCTGGACCTCGGCCGCCGCGAAGCGGGCGTGTACACGATCCGGCTGCGCCTGCGCGACCGGGACGGCGCGGTCATCGAGGAGCGCGCGCGCGAGCCCCTGGTGGTCGTGCGCGAGCTGGACCTCGCGGAGGTGCAGGCCGACTCGTACCGCGAGGGTCTGGACCTGGAGCTGGAGAAGCGCATCGACTTCACCGACCCCAACGACCCGACTCCCTGGATCGAGAGCCTGTACATCCACCGCGGCGCGCCCATGCGCGAGATCACCGAGCCGAACATCGTGCGCAAGGACGGGCTCGTCTACCGCGAGGTCACGGGCGAAAAGCGGCCCAGCATGTTCAGCTACCGGCTGGGCGAGTTCGACCACCTGGGCGACTTCTACGTCATGGAGCTCGACTACCCGGACAACGCGAGCCGCGCCATGCAGGTCTCCGTCTCCACCCGCCACGAGGGCGTATGGAGCAACAGCCAGTCCGGCGTAGGTGCGGACGTGGGCGGCAAGTTCCCGAACACCGGCGCCATGCAGACTCTGCGCTGGATCCACGTGGCCGATGCGGGCGTGCACAGCGTGGACGTCCTCAACTACCAGGACGGACGGCCCGCCGCGGCCAAGGAGCTGCGCGTGTACCACGTCAACGGCGACCTGGTGTCCGCGGGCGCGGGCACCGGACGCCGCTACGGGATCCACACCGAGCGGTGCTTTCCCACCAGCGGGATCGGCCGCAACTTCGGGTCCGAGAATCCCGGCACCTCGGCCGGACCGGGCGCCACGTTCATGGAGCGGTACATCTCCGGCCTCGCGTGGAAGCTGCAGACCGCCGAGCGCTACACCCAGTACCTGAAGTTCGCGGGCCAGAACCTGCACCTGTTCGGCTGCATCCAGTACAACGAGTACAACACCCCGTTCATGCACGCCGAGGCCATCGGCCAGCCCCGGGTGCGCAACTGCATGCGCACGGTGCTGGCGAACGTGCTGGACGCAAACGCGATCAAGTTCATCACAGGCGTCCAGTACAGCCAATCGCGGTACGCGTTCACCGAGCACAACAGCGCCCAGGTGGCCCGCGGCGCGGACACCCCGTGCATGATCGACCGCGACGGCAACCAGCTGTACCTGGACCTGTTCACCATCGTCCCGAACTGGCAGCACCCCCAGTACCTGCGCTACTACCGCAACATCCTGGACAATGTGATCGACACCTTCGGCGGGCTGGAGCACTTCTGGGGGGTGAGCAATTTCGTCAACCCCTGTCAGCGGAACAACTACTACCTGCCCGCCTACGGGTGGTCCGACGACTGGCACGACCCCTTGCTGCACAGCTACGACGACGTGACCTTCCGCCACTTCGAGGAGGACACGGGCACCGACCTGGGCATCGCGGCCGACGACCCGAAGCGCTTCGAGAAGCGCGCGGCCCTGGTGCAGACCCCGGCCCTGCGCGAGCAGTTCCTGGCCTGGCGCTGCGAGCGGCTGGCCGGCTTCTTCCAGCGGGCGGCGGATCAACTCCACGCCAAGCGGCCGGACCTCCAGTTCGTGGAGCTGCTGGGCGTGGACACGCCCGGGTTCTGGGAGTACCTCATCCGCGAGGGCGGCACCGCCCACGAGCTGTGGCGCCAGTTCGCCATCGACGTGCAGGAACTGGGCACGATCTCCAACGGGTGGGTCACCCGGTGGACCACGAGCTACAACGAGGGCGCGGGCGCGCCGCAGAACCCCTGGGCC
>CAZOBJ010000037.1:0-25817 GCA_964577825.1 uncultured Planctomycetales bacterium | reverse complement strand
GCCGTAGCTCAGTTGGGAGAGCGCAGCGTTCGCAATGCTGAGGTCGTGGGTTCGACCCCCATCGGCTCCACCATCTTTCGAGGGGCTCCGTCTGCAGGGACGGGGCCCTGTTTGTTTCCGGGACGCCTTCGGTGGCGATCGTCCATTTCGAGAGGGATCCCCGTGCACGGCGCGCACTGGTATCATGGACGGATCTACCGCCGGTACATCGATCCCCGGCTGGACCGCACGAGACAGCTGATCGCCGAGATGGTGCAGCCCGATAGCTGCGTGCTAGAGGTGGGCTCCGGCACCGGGGCGCTGGCCATGCAACTCGCGTCGCGCTGCCGGAGCGTGGTCGGGCTTGACGCGTCGGCGAAGATGATCCGGGTCGCCGAGCGGGCGCGGCGCGGGCATCCGCACGGCGGGAGAGTGCAGTTTCTCCACGCGGACGCAGCACGGATGGACAGGATGGTGCGCGGGCATTTCGATTTCGCGGTGGCATCGCTCTTCCTTCACACGCTGGACGAGGCGCGCCGGCGCAGCGTCCTTCGCCAGATGCAGAGCCTGGCCGACCGCCTGATCCTTGCCGACGTTGATGCGGCTGCGCAGACCGGGACAGAGCGGCTCGCCCGCGGCGCGGTCGAACTGGCGGCCGGACTGCAACACTTCAGGCACTGGGCGCTGTTCCTGCGCCAGGGAGGGCTGAGGGCGCTCGTGGAGCATGCGCACCTCGACGTGGAACGCACAGAACTGGACGAGCGGTTCGGAACCCTGGTGATGCGCACGCGGCCATCCCGCTCGAAGGAGAAAGGAAGTCCTTCGTAACCAATCGCGCGGGCCGCTTCTGAACATGCATAGCCAACACGCTGCGCGAACGCACGCCGCCGCGCTTGTCCGCGCCGCCGTTTCTGTACATGCATGGCCAACCCTTTTGCCAGGACAAATTGGGCGCGCAAGATGGCCGCTGAGACCGCGCGGAGGCGATCGCGCGACGAGACACCCCGAACCAACGCTTGACGGCCCTGTTGGGCGGGCGTAGTATTCGTGGAGCAAGGGCGCATTTGTGGGAGGCCCAAACTTGCGCAGGATGAAGCCTTGCGCTGCATGCAGAAAGGATAGAGACATGACAGGAAAGAGGATATCCCCGCTTGCCATCGCTGTCTTGACGCTGGCGGGCCAAGCCTTTGGCGCCGACGTTTCTCCATACGAGATACTGGAGGCCGTTGCGGCCAAGTACAAGGAAATGCAAACCTACAAGGCGAACGGAACGATTACTGCCAACATCGACACCCACGGAATGAAGATGGAGACGTCGTTTTCGATCCTCTTGAAGAAGCCGAATCTCTATCTGATTTCCTGGACTCAGGAGAACATGCCGCTCCCGCGCATGGTCCAGTCGGGTGCGGTATGGAGTGATGGCACGCAACCGTATCTCTACATGGGCGTCATGAATGCGTATTTCAAGATGGACAGCGACGAGCTTGCTCTGGGTGGTGCAACAGGGATTTCGCGTGGGTCTGCGTTCACAGTACCGTCGCTGTTCCTGCCCGGATTGAGACATCAAACGGCCTCCTTTCTCCGTCTCAAGAATCCACAAATCGGAAAGAATGAAGAAGTCGGCGAAGAAGACTGTTACGTGATAAGCGGGCCATCCGTGATTTCGAAGAAGGAGACGTTTTGGATCTCGACATCCAGGCATGTGATCAAGAAGTACTACCGGTCTCTTGAGCCTCCGGAAGGCGGCCTGCAAATGCCTGAAATGACCGATGAACAACTTGAGGAAGCCATTGAGCAGATGGGTGAAGAAGTGACCGAAGAGAGCAAGAGGAACCTGAGAGAGACGATAGAGAGATCGACAACGGCGCTCAAGAATCAAAAGATGAAGGGGTCTCTTGTCGAACTTCACGAACAGATTTCCTCGCCCGAGCTAGACAAGAGCGATTTCACGTTTTCTCTGCCCGAAGGCACGGTTCTCAAAGACTTCGATGAAGTGATCGGTGGGGCTGGTGGCGACCTCTAACAAGAACATGACGCACGACAAGCCATCGCCGCAGCGGCGCTTGCGCGACGAGAGACCCCGAACCGATGCTTGACGGCCCTGTTGGGCGGGCGTAGCATCTCATACGAGTATCGAGTCCGGCGGCAAATAGAGATTTGGGCAGAATATGGAATTCGCATCCAAGAATACACGGCCGATGAAGTTGTATTCGTACGCTGTTACTTATGACACCGGCTTTGCGCCGAATCCTTTTTGGGGCTGCTGTACGCTTGCCACCTGCAAGCCGACGATCAGACGGACCGCCGAGCCAGGGGATTGGATCGTGGGATTGGGTCCAGCCGCCCAGGAGAATCGAGTAGTGTTCGCCATGGAGGTGGATGAGATTCTCGGCTATGCGCGCTACTACCGCGACCAGCGTTTTGCCAGCAAGGTACCCGACTACACCAAGGCGAAGTTCATCTGCAAGTGTGGAGACAACATTTACAAGCCATTGCCAAACGGCGGCTTCCACCAGTTGCGGTCGATGCACTCCAATGAAGAGCAGGAGAATCCAGAGAGCAAGGCGCATGACCTGAAAGGCAAGCGGGTTCTCATCGGTAAGACGTTCTACTATTTCGGCAGCGCTGGTCCTCACTTGCCGACAAGCTTGTACGATCTCAAAGTCGGCCGAGGCCACAAGAATCGGTTTTCGGGAGAGACCATCTCGGCTTTCCTGACTTTCATCTCCTCATTTCCTCAAGGGATAAACGCTCCTCCGACCAACTGGCCCACTGAAGACACGTCCTGGCATCAGGAGGACGAGTGAAGCTAACCTGTTCAGCTAGTCTTCCATGCGCACAGTCTTGCCGAACGCTTGGATGGCGTCCATGGGGCGTTTGCCCGGATTCCGACGCCTTGATTTCCACCAAGTCGTCGCCCGGCGCCTCCGCCCTCGGGCCGAGGCTCCACTCCACTTCCAAAGGACCTGCCCATGACCGCAGCCGCGCGGTGACGACCGACCGAACGCCCTGTTCCTGGTCTATGACCAGCGCACCCCCAAGGGCGCGCGGACGCGCGCTCCGGATCTGCCGGCGAAAACTCGCAGGCCCGTGCTGTTAGAGGCTCCTAGCAGTTAGCCAGCAGGAAAGGATGGAACAATGGGGGCAATGGACGACAAGCGCTGGGACTTCCATATTCATACCAAGTACTTGGGGTGCGCAAACGGGACGATGGAGGTTGCTGCCATCGTGAACGAATGCGAACGGTGTGGCGTAACGGCACTGGCAATAACAGACCACCTGCACACCCTGGACACGCTCGATTTGCATGTGCCGATCAGGGAAGACATTGATGCATTGGAGACGAAGACGCCCGTATACTTTGGCGTCGAGCTGAATTTCCTTGGAATGGACGACGACTTCGCCTTCAGCCCCGAGGTCAAGGAAGAATATGGGTTCCAGTTCGCCATCGGTGGCATCCACAGGACGTATCTTGAGGCTTACGATCTGAAGAAGATGATGGATATTCAGCATCGCCATCACCTGAAAACGTGCCGCGACCCTCTGGTCGATGTTCTGGTGCATCCTTACTGGTTCGACAAGGTGGAATTCGACACCAAGGGATGGGACTGGGTCGATTCCCTTCAAGCCGTCCCGGAAAGCTACGCTCGCGAACTTGGCCAGACCGCCAGAGAGACGGGCACAGCCATTGAGATCAACGCCGGGGCCAATCTTACGAACCCGGCCGCCAGCGAACGGCATGTCAAAGACTACATCGAGTTCCTTTCGATTGTCGCCGCAGAGGGGTGCTGTTTCTCGCTCGGCTCCGACGCGCACGACATCGGCCGCCTGAAGGACATTCGGGCGGCGTGGCAGGTGGCGGAGCAACTGAACCTGCCCCCGAGTCGCATCTGGCGGCCCAAGTGTCAACCTTTGCGAGGTGCCTTCCCCGCTACTGAATGAACAATCGGTATCGAACCAAGCGTTGGGGGCGATGCGGCAACCGCGCGCTCGAGCGCGGCAGTTCAACGAGGGAATGAGACCCGGAACCCGAACGTCGCCCGCTGCCCGTTCCAGAGCACGGCAAGGGCCTGGGCGGGCCTGACCAGGGACAGGCGCCAGCTTCGCGACCCTAAAGGATGCTCTGCGAACGACGAAGCGGAGCTCCACTCCCCTTCCAGAGGACCTGCTCATGACCACGGCGCGCACTGACGAGCGGCCGAACATCCTGATCGTGCTGGCAGACCAGCTCACGGCCGCGCTGACCGGGCCCTACGGCCACCCGGTCGTCCGTACCAGCGCACTCGACCGGCTCGGTCGCGAAGGCGTTACCTTCGAGGCGGCCTATTCTCCTTGCCCGCTGTGCGCGCCCGCACGGGCCGGCCTGCTCTCGGGCCGGTACGCAAGCCGCACCCGCACGTACGACAATGCGGCGATCTTGCCCGCGGACGTGCCCTGCTGGCCGCATCACCTCCGTCTCGCCGGATACGAGGTGATCGCCTCCGGCAAGCTGCACCTGATCGGTCCGGACCAGCTCCACGGGTTCGAGCGGCGGCTGACCACGGACATCTATCCGTCCGACTTCTCGTGGACGCCGTCCGCACCCGGCGACCCCGAGGCGCGCAAGCCTCATGGAAAAGCGCATGCCATCGAACGCGCCGGGCCGTGCGCGTGGAGCGCGCAGCTCGCCTATGACGAGGAGGTGCAGTTCCGCGCACTCGAGTTCCTGCGACACCACGCCACGGGACGCGGAGCGCGGTCGCGCCCGCGCGACCGGAAGCCCAGGCCGTTTTGTCTGGTCGTGAGCTACACGCATCCGCACCCGCCCTACCTCGCGCCCCAGGCGTTCTGGGACCTGTACGAGGGCGCCACGTTCGATATCCCCGAGGCCGAGACCGAGGCGTCACACCCGGCCACGGACATGGAGGCGTGGCTCGCCGAGTTCCAGGGAGTGCCCTACGAGGTGCTGGCGGACGCCCGCGCTATGCGCCGGCTGTACCGGGCCTACTACGGCATGGTCAGCTACGTGGACGCGAAGGTGGGCGAGCTTCTGGACGAGCTCGACCGGCTGGGCATGGCGCAGCGCACCGCGGTCCTGTTCGCCTCGGACCACGGTGACATGCTGGGCAGGCGCCGCATGATCGAGAAGCGCCTCTTCTACGAGTGGTCTGCGCGCGTCCCCCTGTTGGCGCGCTACCCGCACCGGTGGCCGGGCGGCGCGCGCATTCCGGATCCGGTCAGTCTGCTCGACGTGTTCCCCACCCTGACCGAGCTCACGGGGGCACCAGCGCCCCAGTACGTGGACGGGCGCAGTCTGCTTCCCCTGCTCCGAGGAGATTCAGACGCGGATCCCGAGCGCGTAGCCCTCAGCGAATACCACACCGAAGGGGGCATCCGGGCGCCTTGCTTCATGGTGCGCAAGGGCGCGTACAAATACGTGTACATCGCCGGGCATGGCGCACACCTTTTCAACCTGGACAATGACCCGGATGAGCATACGGACCTTGCCGGTCGTCCGGGGATCGAGCGCGTGCAGTCAGAGTTGCACCGTGCGCTTCTGGCGCGCCTGGACCCCGAGGGCATTGCGGAGGACGTGGACCGCAGCCTGGCCGAGCGGGGGCTCCTGCGCGCGGCCATGCGTCAGGGCGAACCCGCATCCTGGGACTATGCGCCGCCGTTCGATGCCGCGCGCGTATGGACGCGCGATTGATTTTGGCCGTTTGACGTGATTGCGCGGAGAGCCTCATGAACATGACAGACCGACCGAACATCCTGTTCCTGCTCTCCGACCAGCACAACCCCGGGGTCCTGGGCCGAGCCGAGAACGGCCTTGTCCGCACCCCAAACCTGGACCGCCTGGCCGACGAAGGCGTTCTCTTCGATCGGGCCTACTGCCAGAACCCCCTGTGCGTGCCCAGCCGGTCGTCGTTTCTCACGGGCCGCTACTCGCGGTCCATCGGCATCTACACGAACAGCGACATGCTGGAGCCGGGTTGCTGCACGATCCCCCACCGGCTCGCGGACCACGGGTACCGCACCTGCCAGATCGGCAAGGCGCACTTCAACGGCGACCAGTTCCACGGGTACCAGGAGCGTCCGTACGGCGACCTGTTCGGCCAGGCGCACCAGCCCGACCCCCGGCGGCCCGCGGACGGGGTGGGCTCGGGGCTCGGGTCGCTCGTGGGCAATGCGGGCCCGAGCGGCATTCCCCTGCCCCTCACCCAGACCGAGATTTGCGTGTCGGAGGCCGCGAAGTGGCTCCAGACGCATGTCGGCCTGCGCGGGGACGAGCCCTTCTTCCTGACCGTGGGATTCGACAAGCCGCACTTTCCGGTGCGGTGCCAGGCGCGCTACTTCTCGCATTACGAGGGCCGCGTGCCCGCACCTCAGGTTCCCGAAGGGTATGCCGAGCGCGCCGTGCCCTTTGTGCGCAAGGCCATCGAGGGCTCCCGGTGCACCGAGCAGGAGGCCTTGCGGTATCTGGCCGCCTACTACGGGTGCGTGGAGTGGATCGACAACGCGATCGGCCGGATCCTCCAGGTGCTCGAGTACCTGGGCCTGGCCGAGAACACGATCGTGATCTACACCTCCGACCACGGCGACCTGGGCGGGGCGAAGGGCGCGTGGAACAAGACGCTCTTCTTCGACGCCTCGGCGCGGGTGCCGTTGATCGTGCGGTGTCCGTCTCGGTTCCCGGGCGGCCGGCGCGTCGGCGACCTGACCGGGCTCATCGACCTCTTCCCCACCTTGTGCGAGGCCGCGGGCGCGCCCGTGCCGGACGCGTGCGAGGGCGCGAGCCTGATGCCCGTGTTGCAGGGGACCGGTCCCCTTGCTCGAGACCGGATCTTCTGCGAGAGCGCGTTCCTGGGTGAGCCCACGGCGGCCGGATGCATGATGCGCACGGAGCAGTGGAAGTACGCGCTGTATCTGGACGGCGCCGAGGAGCTCTACGACCTGGCCCAGGACCCCGGCGAGTGGCGCAACCTCGCCGCCGAGCCGCGCCTGCGCGAGGTCGCCGACGCCCTGCGCGCGCAGGTGCACGCCTTCTGGGAGCCGGACAAGCACGCCGAGCGCCTGGCGGCCACGCCCCGGGTCGCGCGCCAGAAGCACTGGTACCCGTACTCCAACCAATTCCTGCTCGGGGGCGGCACGATGGCCGACGCGCGTCCGTAGCCGCGCGAAAGGGGCGCGTTCGTTGTCGACAACCCGCCGGGCGCGGTGTATAGTGATTCAGGCACCGGCGTCAAGCTTCGGTTGACGTTGACATGGAGCTGCAGCCCGCGCCACACGGGGTTGCACAACAGGGCCTCTGTCCGGCGAGGGCACGGTATGGCAGACCCGAACTCGCCTGCAACCGAGCGCGACAGGAGCCAAGACGAATACCTGCTCCGGCTGCTCGCGGTGTTCCACTACGTGGTGGGCGGCCTTGTCGCGTTGTTCGCGCTGGTCCCGATCGTCCAGCTCGTGTTCGTACTGGTGTTCCTCTTCGCTCCACACCTGGTGGAGAATGGTCAGGAACCTCCTCCTGCCTTCGTGGGATGGTTTCTGGTAGCATTCTTCTCCGTGTTCATCCTGCTCGGCCTGGCGCTTGCCGCTCTGGTGCTCGCAGCGGGCCGGTCGCTGGCGCGGCGCCGAAACCACCTCTTCTGTCTCGTCGTCGCGGGCGTGGAGTGCTTGTTCATGCCCCTGGGCACGGTCCTGGGCGTGCTCACGATCGTGCTGCTCATGAAGGACTCGGTGAAGGACCTGTTCGCGGCACAGGACCGGGCGCGCCTCGGTGCGTCGGCCGCGCCGCCGAGGTAGGCGGCGGCCCGACGCGGCGCGAAGATGCGAAGCCCGAAGCCCTGGTCTGTCTGATGGGAGTTGCGGAAACCTTACGCGAGCCATGCCGCCCAGGGACCGGACGCGCGGCAGGAGCCGAGTCTCGTTCGAGCGGCATTCGAGGAGGGAGCGCCATGCGACGGTTCGTGTGCGCAGCCATTGCAGTGGCGGTCGCGGGCATGCTCGCCGCGCCCATCGCGCAAGCGGGCGGTGAGAAGGAGGCCCGGGCGCGCGACGCGGCGTGGGCCCGGAAGCTGCCCGCCCCGGTCGTGCAGACCATGCGGGACAGGTTCCCGGGCGCGCTGATCCACAGCGCCGGCCGCGAGCGAGAGACCGACGTCCTGTACTACGAGGTGAACCTGCGCCGCGGCGAGGACCGGTTCGAGGTCGAGGTCGCGCCGGACGGCAGCGTCGGCGAGATCGAAGGCCGCGTCAAGTTCGAGAACCTGCCCGAACCGCACCAGGACCGCATCCGCGCGGCGGTGGGTGCGGCGAAAATCAAGCGCGTCGAGAAGCACGTGCGCATCGGCCAGGGCAAGGAGGGCAGCTTCGTCCCGCTGGAGAAGCCGGTCGGCTTCTATGAAGTGAAGTGCCTGTCCAACGGCAACGCGCACGAGAAGAAGGTGGCCATCGACCCCGCCGACGTATGGCTGCTGCGCAAGCTCGAGCCGGAGGAGGACGACGCGGACGAAGAAGACGACGACTGAGGCAGCGGATCGGCTAGATGGTGAAGTAGAACGTGGCACCCTCGCCGGGTCGGCCTTCGGCCCAAATACGCCCGCCGTGCCTGTGTACAATGCGCTGCACGGTCGCGAGGCCGATACCGCTTCCCGGGCGTTGGGCCGCGTTGTCGAGCCGACGGAACGCGCCGAACATCTCGTCCGAGTAGCGCATATCGAACCCTATGCCGTTGTCGCGCACGAAAAACACGTCCTTGCTCTGCTCCTGCGCGCAGCCGACCTCCACGCGAGGAGCGGGCTCTTGCGCGGTGAACTTCCAAGCGTTGCCGAGTAGATTCTGGAGCAACACGCGCACGAACCGCGGGTCAGCGTGTGCGTGTATGCCGGGTTGCACCCTCAAGACAACATTGCGCCCGGGGAAGGCCTCGCGCAGCTCTACCCCGATCTCCTCGGCCATTGCGGACAGGTCTATGTCTTCGCGGTGCAGCATGCCCTTGGTCGCGCGCGAAAGCACGAGCATGTCCTCGACCATGCGTCTCATCCGCTCGCACGCGGCTCGTACACGGCGAAGGTAGTCCGTGCCTGTCTCGTCCAAATCGGCACCGTGGTCCTCAAGTAGGGCATCGCTGAATCCATCGATCGCGCGGAGAGGCGCTCGCAGGTCGTGAGACACGGAATAGGCGAACGATTCGAGCTCCTTGTTCGCTGCCGCCAGTTCGGCCGTCCGATCCTCGACCAATTCCTCCAGATGATCCCTGTGTCTTTGCAGCTCTTCATTGGCCGCGCTCAGGTCCGCGGTACGCGCCCGCACCTGGCTGCGCAGGACAAGGCTGAGCAGCCCCAAGGCCATGGCCAGCCCCAGCACGCTCGCCGCTGCATACTTGGCCCACCTCGGGATGCGCTTGCGCCCGGCGCTGTGAATCCACCGGTTCATGGCCTCATAGTACGGGGAGTCCTTGTCTGCCTTGAGGTCTGCCAAGTGCTTGTCTATGGCCGCCAGCACCTCGGGGTATCGCCCCTTGGCCGTAGCGAAGTGCAGCCGCACGGGACAAACCACCATGAAGGTCCTATCGACCGCGTACTCGTGTTCGTGTTCGAGGCCGAATAGCCGGCTGATGAGGCCGACATGGACCTCGCCCGCATCGATTCGTTTGAAGACCTGCTCGAAGCTCTGGGTTTCCACAAACGTGCAGGTTACGCCGAAGCGATCCACCGTGGACCTGAGCTCCGCGTACGAGATATCGCCAGCGACCACAGCGACCTTCTTCCGGTCCAGATCAAAAATGTCTCGGATTGCAACGCCCGTGCTTGCGTATAAACGCGCCCAATTGAACAGAACGGTCTCGCTGTTGAAGTCAAAGCGTTCGTCGCGCTTCTGCGAATACGCGACGTCCGGCATGAGGTCGATTTCGCCTTGTTCGAGCCGCTCAAGGCATTGGGCCCACGACCCTGGAATGTAGGCAATCTGCCAACCTTCGGCCGCGACGATCTGTTCGAGGACGTCGACGTGAAAGCCGGCGGGGCGCCCCCCGGAGTCCACGAAGATCTTCGGCTCGTTCTGATAAATACCGACCCGAAGCGTCGCGGGGACCTCAACCGCTAGGGCGCAAGCACGCCAGACTACGACGAGAGAGAGAAACAAGACCGAGCGCCATCCCATGCGTCTACCTCGTCGCGCTCAAGAGACTGGCCACAACGTATCGGCGACCGAGCATCATGTCAAGCTGTAGGCGACCGTCCTGCTCTTGCAAGGATCGGCGAGTCTTGCCCGGCCTGCGCTTGGGCACCTGTGACGAGACTCCCGCTTGACAGAGGGTGCACCGGGACGTAGTCTGCCGTTGTGGGGCTTTCGCCGGTCCCTGAAGGCATGAAGGGCAAAGACCGGTCTAGGCAAGAAAGGAGCGCACGATGAGGAAGGCACTGGTGGCGCTGTTCGGCATGCTGTGCGCGGCGCAGGTGGCGGCCGGCGCAGTGGGCGAGCACTACGAGGAAGGCCCGATCCAAATCCAGGAGGCCGGGCCGTTCGACACGGACAAGCAGGTGATCCTGGAGGTCGGGGACAAGGTCGCTTACAAGATCAAGGTCTACCAGGACGAGTTTTTCGGACAGACCGTCATCAGCGCGAACGCGCACATGGAGAACGCCACCGACCGGAAGGTCAAGGCCGTGTACTCGATCTCGTTCCACGACAAGGACGGAAGGCTCATCGCCTGCCATCAGGGATCGTGGGACCTGGACCCCGGCGGCGACGTGAACTACGGCAGCGGCATCGTGTACACAGACGCGCAGTCGATCGCCAGGATCGCCGGCTACAAGCTGCGCACCCAGGTGCTCCCGGCCAAGGAGTAGGCAAGTCCGCGCACCCGGCCGCGCGTGCGCCGAACTGGAACAGACAAACCGGATGTGGACGAGTCGGGAACCATTCATTCGCACCCATTGGAGGAAAGGAGCAGGCAATGGCGAAGTTCACAGCAATTCTTATGGCGGTCTTGCTCGCGGGGCTGCCCGGGGGCGGCAGCCTGAAGAAGCTGAGCCTCGACGACGCCTCCGCGGTCAGCCCGCAGATCGTGGCGGACACCGAGGTCAAGGTGGAAGGCGAGAGTTCCGTCAAGATCACCACCACATGGCCCACCACGGTGTGCCTGGGCGAGGTGGAGGGCCTTGAGGTGGAGAGCGCGAAGCTCGTGTACGAGGCCCAGGTGAAAAGCGAGCTCGAGGGCATCGCCTACCTGGAGATGTGGGCGCACGTGGGCGACGACCAGTACTTTTCCCGGGGGGTGAGCGACCCGATCACGCAGCAGGCCGACTGGCGCACGATCCAGACCCCCTTCCTGTTCCAGGAAGGACAGAACCCGGACAAGGTAACCCTGAACCTGGTCATCCAGGGCACGGGAACCGTGTGGATCGACGACGTAATGCTCACCAAGGAGGCGCTGGAGTAACCCGTTGAGGGCCGCCTACGAGCGCGCAATCGCAGATCTCCAGTCTTCCCAGACTGCGCAGCGAGGAGACTCGGCATGATGATGAAGCAAGTGCACGGCGGCAAGGCCTACCTCGGCCGGCTGACCCACGGCGCGGACCTGCTGGACGAACTCACCCAGGTGTGCGTCGACCGCGGGATTGAGCTCGGCCGCGTGGAGGCCCTGGGCGCCGTGCAGAAGGCCTGCATCGGGTACTACGACCAGAAGACGCGTGAGTACGGCTTCACCACGCTCGACCGGCCCATGGAGATCCTCAAGCTCACGGGCAACGTGTCCCTGAAGGACGGCAAGCCGCTTGTGCACGCGCACATCACCCTGGCCGACCACGGCGGCGCGGCGTTCGGCGGCCACCTGGCGCAGGGGACCGTGGTGTTCGCGTGCGAGGTCCTGGTCCAGCGCCTGGAGGGCGCCGCGTACGAGCGCGCGTACGACGAGGAGACCGGCCTCCCCCTGTGGCGCGAGTAAGGAGCCGCGCATGGCCACCGCGCTGACCCGAGACGTCAAGGCCCTCGCCAAGGCGGCAGGCGCGGACCTCGTGGGCATCGCGTCCGTCTCCCGATTCGACCACGCGCCCGCGGACGTGCATCCGTGCGGGGTGTTGTCGCACACCCAGAGCGTGATTGCCATCGGCTGCCGCATGGTCCGCGGGGCGCTGAAGACCATCGAGGAGGGCACCTACTGGCAGGCGTACAATTGCGACTCGTACCAGTACCTCAACGAGGTGCTCGCCCCGCACATCCTGCGCAAGCTTGTGCTGCTGTTGGAGGACCACGGGTTCACCGCAGTACCCATCCACAACCCCTTCGGGTTCCGAAGCGGCCAGCCCGTGCGGCCCGGCGGCACACACCCGGACGGGACGCTCAGCCTGCGGGTGATCGGGTGCGCAGCCGGGCTGGGGGAGCTCGGCCTGAGCAAGGTGCTCCTGACCCCGCAGTTCGGCCCCAGGCAGCGCATCTTCGCCGTATTCACGGACGCGCCGCTCGATCAGGATCCGCTCGTGGAGCCCGGCACGGTGTGCGACGAGTGCGGCCTGTGCCGGACCGCGTGCCCGGGGAAGGCCATTCCCGCCGAGCGCACCGTTGAGGTGAAGATCGGCAACACGGTGTTCGCGCACGCGCTGCTCGACTGCGCCAAGTGCTCGCGCGTGCACCAGGGCTGGGATCCGCATTTCTCGCCGTTCCTGCAACCGGACTCGTCCCGAGACAATCCGCCGACCTACTACAAGTTCCTGGACCGTCGGTTCCGGCACCGGTCCATCTGCGGTGCTCGCGGATGCGTGCGCGCGTGCTTGGACCACCTGGAGAAGACCGGCAGGGTCGAGAAGCGATACCGCACGCCCATGATCGAGCGCGAGCAGTGGTCGCTCGACCGGCCGAACGGAGCCTGACCGTCGAGGCCCTGCTCCGCGGCGGACCTTTGCGGCCCCGGCGCGGCCACCGGTGGCGCGTCTCGGATGCGGGGGGTCGCAACCTCCACCCGCTCTCAGACGTGCGGCTTGCGCCCTCTCGCCCCGCTTGACACCTGCACGCGCGCCGCTATGCTGCGCACAGCGCCTCAGAGGTTCACCCATTGAGGAGGGGAACACCTATGGAGCCCGTGCGCATCGGCATCATCGGCTGCGGCGTTATGGGAGGCCGCCACCTGAAGGCCGTGGCCCGCAGCCCGCTCCTCCAACCGGTGGCCGTGGCCGACATCGACCCGGACAAGCGAGAGGCCCTTGCCAACGCGCACGGCATCCCGGACCGGCACGCCGAGGGCGCCGAGCTCATCGAACAGGCCGACGTGGAGGCCGTGCTCCTGGCGCTCCCGACCTGCCACCGCACCGCCCTGGCGTTGCAGGCCCTGGGCAGGAACCTCCACGTCCTGATCGAGAAGCCCATCGCCATGCACGCCGACGAGGTCCGCTCGCTTATCCGCGCACGCGGGGACCGAGTGGCCGCGTGCTGCTCTGCGCGGTTTTCGCTTCTCCCCTCGGCCCGGGCCGCGGCCGAAGTCGTGGCCTCGGGGGTGCTCGGGCCCCTGCGCGTGGTGCGGTTCCGCGCGCTCATCCCCGCAGGCTCCGCGCCCGGGGCGCCCCGGCCCGCGTGGCGGCTGAGCCGAGAGCAGAACGGCGGGGGCATCCTGGTCAACTGGGGCTGTTACGATCTCGATTATCTTTTCACCGTCGCCGGATGGAATGTGAAGCCCCGCACCGTGCTCGCCCAGGCCTGGCCCATCCCGGCTGAGCTTGCCGGCCAGGTGCCCGCCGGCTCGGACGCGGAGACCCATTTCGCCGCGCTCGTCCAGTGCGAGGGCGGCGCCGTCCTGTCGCTCGAGCGGGCCGAGTACGCCGGCGTGCGCGAGGACCTTGCCTGGGAGGTGCTCGGCGAGCGTGGGGCGCTTCGCATGTGCATGCTGCCGCGGATGGGCAAGCAGATCGAGCAGGACACGATCGACGCCACCACCGGCCTGAGCACCCGCGTCGTGTGGAAGGGGAATGACACCGACCCCACGCTGGATATGCACGTGCACGAGGACTTCGCCCAGGCCGTGCGCGAGGGCCGCGCCCCGCACACCGGGCTGGAGCGGTCGCTTCTCATACAGCGGATCACGGACGCGATCTATGCTTCGGCCCGGCGGGGCGAGGCGGTCGCGTTCGACTACACATAAGGGAGACCGGTATGCGCTTCGCATTCATGACCTTTTCGTGTTCGGACCTGCCGCTCGGCGAGGTGCTGGGCATCGCGCGGCGTCTGGGGTACGACGGCGTGGAGCCCCGCCTGGGCGCGGACCATGCCCACGGGGTGGAACCCGAGACGGGCGCGGACGCGCGCCGCGAGATCCGCAAGACGGTCGAGGCCTCGGGCGTGGCCCTGGCGTGCCTGGCCACGTCGTGCCGGCTGGCCGATCCCGAACAGCGCGACCAGTGGATGGACTACGCGCGCCGCACGATCGACCTCGCGGGCGACCTGAACGTACCCGCGATTCGCGTGTTCGGCGGCGGCAAGATCGGCGAGGAGTTCTCGCGCGAGCGGGCGGTCGACCTGCTGGCCGACAGCCTGGGCAAGCTCGCGCCCGAGGCGGCCGAACGCGGCACGGCCCTGTGCGTGGAGACGCACGACGCCTGGTCGGACCCCGTGGACCTGGCCGCTGCCCTCAAGCGCGTCTACCATCCGGCCGCGGCCGCGAACTGGGACATCATGCACCCCGTGCGTCACGCGAGCCGCACCATGGACGAGGCCTTCGAGGCCCTGCGGCCCTGGATCCGCCACGTCCATCTGCACGACGGCATCCTGGGCAAGCCCGCCAAGGGCGAGGGGCTGCTTCGGCCCATCGGCGAGGGCGCCATCGACCATCGCCGCGCCCTGGAGCTGTTGGCCGGCGCGGACTACGCGGGGTACCTGAGCGGCGAGTGGATCGGCGGAAAGAATTGGGACCCCTGGGAGGTGCACCTCCCGCGCGAGCTCGCCACGTTGAAGGGGTATCTCGCCGACATCGAGGACGCGCAGTCGACCGGCTCTTGAGCCGGCGGGGTTCGGACCGAAGGCAAGGGGGCTCTGTGCAGCCCCCGAATGGGAGGAGTCTTATGAAGAGAAGCACGCGCGCGCTCTTGGCCCTGGTGGGCCTGGCGCTGGTCGGGGCTGGCTGGCTGGCCGCGCGTTCCTGGGGATTGGACGCGGGCACGGACGTGGCCGAGCTGCGCCGCGAGAACCGCGAGCTGCGCGAGATCATGCAGCATTTCGGCAAGGAACCCGTCGAGGTCTGCGGGTCGCTCGCCCAGGCGTCCACGCGCGGCGAAGGACTCAAGTCCGTGACCGTCCTGCGGCCGACCACGCTGTTCGAAGAGCGATTCTACCGGTTCCGCGCAGCGGACGGGACCGTGTACCTGGTGCGCCCGGCGTCCGTGGCGGTCTTGCGCGTTTCGGCGGAGGCCGGCGAGACTCAGTAAGGCCTCGCCGCATCGGTTGGTTGGCTTTGTAGGGCGCTCAGGTTCCCTCCGCGCGGCGGCCTGCGCTGCCGGCCCGCGAGCTCAGCTGGAGGAAGCGAGAGTATGGACCGCAAGCGATACGCGATCGTGGGCACGGGCGGTCGAGCCCGCTCGTTTTACACGGCCATTGCCCGAGACCACCCCGACCGGGCCGAGCTCGTAGGCCTGTGCGACGTGAACCAGACGCGCATGGACTATGCCAACCGCGCGCTCGCCCAGGACTTCGACCTGCGGCCGGTGCCCACGTACCGATTCGACCGGTTCGACGACATGGTACGCACCGAGCGCCCGGACATCGTGATCGTCACGTGCATCGACCGGGCCCACCACCGGTACATCTGCCGGGCCATGGAGCTCGGGTGCGACGTCATCACCGAGAAGCCCATGACCGTGGACGCGGCCAAGTGCCAGCGGATCCTGGACACCATCAAGTGCACCGGCCGGCGGGTGCGGGTCACGTTCAACTACCGGTACCAGCCCGCGTCCACCAAGGTGTGCGAACTCTTGCGCGCGGGCGTGATCGGCCGGATTCATCTCGCGCATTTCGAGTGGCTGCTCGACACGAGCCATGGCGCGGACTACTTCCGCCGCTGGCACCGGGACAAGCGCAACAGCGGGGGCCTGATGGTGCACAAGGCCACGCACCACTTCGACCTCGTCAACTGGTGGCTCGACAGCCGTCCGCACACCGTGTTCGCCTTTGGAGACTTGCGCTTCTACGGACGCGCGAACGCCGAGGAGCGGGGCCTCACCGACTTCTACTATCGGTCCACGGGCAGCCCGGCCGCGCGCGAGGACCCGTTCGCCCTGGACCTAAGCGCCTCGGAGCGATTGCGGGGACTGTACCTCGACGCCGAGCACGAAGACGGGTACCTGCGCGACCAGAGCGTGTTCGGGGACGGCATCAGCATCGAAGACACCATGACCGTGCTCGTGCGCTATGCCTCGGGCGCGATGATGAGCTACAGCCTGGTGGCCTACGCGCCCTGGGAGGGGTTGCGGATCGCGCTCACGGGCGACCAGGGCCGCCTGGAGGTGACCGTGAGCCACGGCAGCTATGTGAACGCCTTCGGCACGATCGAGGAGGAGGGAACCCAGCATTTCGAGGACATCCTGGTCCTGCCCCTGCACGGAAAGCCGTACCGCGTGGAGGCCGAGCGAGCCGCGGGCGGGCACGGCGGCGCGGACCCCGTGCTTATGCGGGACCTTTTCGGAGAGCCTAGCCAGGATCCGCTGGGCAGGGCCGCCTCGCATGTGGACGGGGCGTGGTCGATTCTGACCGGCATCGCCGCGAACCAGGCCTTCGCCACCGGCCGACCGGTTGCGGTGGACGACCTCGTGCGGTTCTGAGAGGATATTGGAGAGACGAGACGAATCTAGACGCCCGGGGTCCGCAAGCGGAGCGGCGCCTTGTGGCCAGTCCGGGATGCGGGCGGCGCGGGAAGCCCGTGGCCGCCCTTGGACAAGAGAGAGGCGAACCATGAGCATGGCTGGAAAGGCGCTGCCTGCACTACTTGCTGTCATACTGGCGAGCGCCGTGTGCGCAGCCCAGGAGTGGACTGAGGACCCGAGTCCGAACAGTCTATTCGCAGGTGAAGACCTGGTCTTCCCCATGCTGAGCGAAGAACAGGGCTACCAGGGCTACGCGCGCAAGGAGTTCACCCTGCCCGAGGGCAAGGTCTGGAAGGCCGTAGCCGACGTAGGCTCCTCGACCGACCGCATCTGGTCCGGAGAGCGGATGATCAGCGCCCTGTACCTGAACGGGCAGCTGGTCGAGCGGCCCCACATCAGCGGCATGCTCTATGGGGCCGCTCCCGTGAACATCAAGGACTACCTGCGCCCCGGCACGAACTGCGCGGGCTTCTACGGATTCCGCCTAAAAGGCTATCCGCCCTACATCTACATGCAGGCGACGATCATCATGGAGTCCGGCGAGACGATCCGGGTGACGACCGACGGCGCCTGGACCTACAGCCCGGGCAAGGCGGCCGGTTGGAACGAGCCGGGCTTTGACGACAGCCGCTGGCAGCCCGCGCAGACCCGAGGGCACATGTTTTGGCCTTACCAGCAGAATATCCTGCCCGCGCACCACGGCCATATCCGGCTCCGCAATCCCGCGCGCAAAGACCTGTTCTACACCGACGACCGGGACGTGGTCGTCGACGTGCTCCTGCCGCCCGGGCTCGCGGATCGAGGCCCGCGCGTCGAATACATCCTCACGCGCGCGAACCAGGACGGCTCCATCGGCGAACAGGTCGCGGCGGACACGATCTCTTCTGCCGACGAACGGGACGGCTCACTCGCCCTGCGCATCGACCTGGGCCGCCGAGAGCACGGCGTCTACGGCCTTGCGCTGCGGCTCCTGGACGGACAGGCCCAGGTGCTCGACACGCGTCCGCGCGAGCCTGTGGTCGTGCTGCGAAAGCTCGACCTGCAGACCGTTCCTGGAACCGAATACAGCGAGGGCCTGGACATCGAGCTCGAGGACACGGTCGACTTCACCGACCCCCAGGACCCGCATCCCTGGATCGAGGGCAAGGTGGTCCGCTATGGCGAGCCCGTGCAGGGCATCACCGAGCCCCGGATCGTGCGCAAAGACGGGCTCGTGTACCGCGAGGTCACGGGCGCGGAGCGGGGATCCTACTTCACCTACCGCATCGAGTTCGAGCATCCGGGCGACTTCTACATGCTCGAGTTCGCCTACCCGGACGACGCCGACCGGGTGATCGCGGTGTCCATCTCCACCAACGTGGAAGGCGTATGGACCAACAGCCAGACGGGCGTAGGCGCGGAGACGGGCGGCAAGTTTTACAACACCGGACAGATGCAGACCCTGCGCTGGATCCACGTGGCCGACGAGGGCGTGCACTCCGTGGACGTGATGAACCAGAACGACGGGTGGAACGCGGCTGCGCACTCCCTGAAAATCTACCATGTGCGCGGGAGCCTCCCCTCCGTGGCCACCGGGACGAACCGGCACTACGGCATCCACACCGAGCGATGCAACTATACTTCCGGCATCGGCATGGGGTTCGGAATCGGCGGAAAGCTTCTGTCCTCGGCCGAGCAGCAAGAGGAAGCGAGGCGGCTGTCCGTTACGCAGCGCATCCTACGCGACCTCGTCTGGTTGAAGGACACCTCGGAGCGCTATGCCCAGTATCTCCGGTTCTCCGGCCAGAATCTGCACCTCATGGGCTGCGTGCAGTACACCCGGCGCAACACCCCGTTCGTCCCGGCGGACCCGCAGCGAGAGTCCGCCACCGTGCTGCCTTGCCCGCGAACCATGCTCGCCAACGTGCTGGACATCAACGACATCTCGTTTCTGACCGGGATCGAGTTCAGCCAGCCCGCCACCCTGGGCGTATACCTGGCCGAGGACGCGCCGACCCAAGCGCCCTTCTACGTGACCGACGAACAGGTGGCCGCCGGCATGGACACACTCTGGCGCGTGGACGCCCAGGGCAGGCAGCGCACCGGGCTTTCCACCTATCCGCCGAACTGGCAGCATGTCGTGTTCCGAGAGGCGTACACCAGAGTGGTCCACGACCTCGTGAACACGTTCGGCCACCTGGACCACTTCCTGGGCGTGAGCAACTTCTTCAGCCCCGCCGGCCACCCGTCGAGCTACTACTTTCCCGCGTACGCCTCCGGCAATGACCCCTGGGACCAGCCCCTTCAATACAGCTACGACGACGTGACGTTCGCCAACTTCGCGGCGGACACCGGCGTGGACCTGAGCATTTCGCCCGACGACCCGGACCGGTTCGCCAAGCGTGCCGAAGCGGTGTCCAAGCCGCCGTTACGCCGGCAGTTCCTCGATTGGCGCTGCCGCAAGCTATACGACTTCTTCGCCGAGGTGGCCGGGGACATGACCAACCGCCGCGCAGACCTCCAGTTCGTCAACGTCCTCGCGCACGTGGAGGTGGCCAGCTGCTTCGAGCACCTGGTCGACTCCGACCAGGACTTCGACCAAATGATGCAGGACTTCGGCATCGACCTCGGCGCGTTGGGGCAAATTCCCAACACCACCATCGTGCGGTGGACCAACAGCTGGCGCCAGCATCCCGATTGGCCCCAGCAGAACCCCTACTGCTGGATCCCCGCCGAGCGCGAGGTGGTGCTCACCGCCTTCGAGGATCTGCCTCACCGCGGGGTCCTGTGTCGCACGAGCTGGGACGAGAACAACCTGTCGGCCCCGGGGCACGCGTATGAACGCCCGGATCCTGCGGGCAGCAAGGTCGTGCAGTCGGACTGGGTCATCGGCTCGGTACGGACCCGCATCGAGCCGCAACCCGCCGCGTATCACGCGCGCGAGGCGTACCTCCAGGCCATCGTCAGCGCGGACCCCCAGCTTTTGCTCGGCGGGTTCACGGACCTCGTGCTCAACCTGGGCAACGAGCAGATCCTGCGCGAGGTGCTTGCGCCCTATACGCACCTGCCGCGTGACCGATTCGAGACCGTGCTGGACACCGGCCTACAGACGAACCTCGCGATCCGCAAGCTGAACACGGCCGACGGCTCCTGGCTCTATATCGCCAACCCCGGGTACTGGCGCATCCGCGGGACCGTGGAGCTCGCGGCCGGCGCACCCGTCCGGCGCATACCCACCGCCGACGAGGTCGCGCAGGCCGGAGAGGTGAGCCTGCCCGTGGACCTGGCGCCCTTTGGCCTGGTCGCGTACCGCGTGGACTCGCCCCAGCTCGAGGTCGCCTCCTACGCCACCGAGCCCATCACCGAGCGCGAGCTCTTGCACATGCGCACGATCATGGGCCGGGTGAACGAGGCGGGGCCCAACCAGGTCCAGCAGCGGATCATGCGCGCCGCGTACCAGGCCATCCAGCAAGGCGAGTACGCGCGCGCCTGGCACCTGATCAAGGACTACCGATTCTGGCCGATGGACAATTGAATCAGAGCGTCTCAGATTTCGCGGAGCAAAGCCTATGCCGACCGATCCCCTGTCCCCCAAGACCCTGCGCAAGCTGGTCCAGGACGTCGTGGCCACGTACGGCGATGCGCGCGGCGTGCACCACCTGGAGGGCCTGCCCCTGCCCGACCGCGCCGCGATCCTGGCCGCGGTTGCGAACCTGCGGTTCGTGGTCTTCCCGGGATACACCGACCCGCGCACCGTCAGCCGCGGAAACGTGGACTACGTGATCGGCGACCTGATCAACCGCAGCTACGAAACCCTGACCCGCGAGATCGAGGTCGCCTACCGGTACCGCTGCCGCGTCCAGCGATGCGAGGACTGCAACTGCGCGCGCATGGCCGCCCGCGCGACGCGGCGGCTCTTGCGCGCCCTGCCGCGCATCCGCGAGAGGCTGAAGACCGACGTGGCCGCCCACTACCACGGCGACCCCGCGGCCGAGAGCTACGATGAGATCATCCTCGCCTATCCGGGCATCCAGGCGATCGCGCTGCACCGCATCGCGCACGAGCTGTACCTCGCGAAGGTCCCGCTCGTCCCGCGGATCATCAGCGAACACGCTCACGGCCGCACGGGCATCGACATCCACCCGGGCGCGAAGATCGGCGACTACTTCTTCATCGATCACGGCACGGGCGTGGTGATCGGAGAGACCACCAGGATCGGTGACAACGTGAAGATCTACATGGGCGTCACACTCGGTGCCCTGGCCCCGGCCAAGGGGCAGAGCCTGCGCGGGGTCAAGCGCCACCCGACCATCCGAGACGACGTGACCATCTACGCGGGCGCCACCATCCTCGGGGGCAAGACCGTGATCGGCCGCGGCTCCACGATCAACGGCAACGTATTCCTGACCCAGAGCGTGCCCGCGTACACGCAGGTGGGCCTGGGCAAGCCGGACCTCGTTTTCCTGAGCAAGAAGGACCGTCCCAGCAGCCCGCGTCCCAAGCCGCGCAAGGAGGACTGGGTCTGCCCGGCCAGGCCCGTGTGCGAGGCGGACCGGCGTAGGACCAAGTCCTCGCACGCGCGGGGCAAACGCACCAAGCGCACGTCCAAGCGGAATTCCGTGACGTGAGTGACGTGTCCATCGACCACTTCCGCCGGGGCCCCTTGCGCACCGACCTGCACAAGGTGGTCGACCTGTACAATCGGTCGTGCACCGAGGTGCATGGATTCCATCCCCTCGCTCCGGCCCGGTACCGCCGGCGCGTGCTCAAGAGCCCCCGGTTCCGCGCGCACTGGCTCTTGACCGCGCGGCGCAACGAACGCATCGTGGGCATCCTGCACGCAGACGTGCTGCGGCCGCCCTGCCCCGAAGAGGGCGGCGTGGTGGAGCTCGTGGCCGTAGCCCCGGAGGAGCGCGGCAAGGGCATCGGCGCCGAACTCCTGGACGAGGCTCTGGCGCGCCTCGACCGGGAGAAGATCCCCATGGTCGACGGGGGAGGCACGTATCCCTTCTCCCCGTTCTACGCCACGTTGCTGGACGGGTCCGAGCGGTCGGGCGTAGACGCGGACAACCAGGCCGCCCTAGCTCTGTTCACGAGCCGCGGCTTCCGCGCGCACGAGGAGAGCGTCATCATGCGCGCAGACCTCGAAGACCCGCTTGGCCCCCTCGAACCGGATCTCGCCGCCCGCCGGGACGCGTGCAGTGTGCGCACGCACCCGCGCGGGCGCCTGGACACGTGGCTGGACCATGCGTTCCGCGGATGGGGCCTGGTGGACAGCTACCTCGTCGACCGGACCGGCGGGCCGCACCTTTCGCGCGCGATCTACGCACACATGCCCGGACTCTCCGCCTACGAGGGCCGCAGCCTGTACGCCATCTTCGGGGTGCACACGCCCCGGGCCCTGCGCGGCAAGGGGCATGCGACCGTGCACTTCCGCAAGCTGCGCGACCACCTTGCTGAACAGGGCGCGCAGGAGCTGGAGCTGCACGTGCGCGCGCACAACCGGCCCGCCCTGGGCCTGTACCGCAAGGTCGGATTCCGCGAGATCGGCCGCACCGTGACCCTGCGCCGATGGAGGCACTCGTGAGCGCACCCACGCCTGCCCAGGCCTGTATGGAGGCCCACCGGATCCTGGGGCTCGCAGCTCTGCGCGCAGACGCGCCGCGCGACCGGCTGGAGACCGGGCTGCGCCGGCTCGTCCTGGAGGTCCTGGCCCTGCGCATGGCCGTGGACCGGCGGGTTCTGCCCGATGACCTCGTGCGTCCGGCCCAGGCCCTGCTCGCAGGCGAGCGCATCGACTGGGGCACGCTGGCGGGCCTGTTCGCCGGCCTTGCCGCGCGCCGCGCCACGGACCCTGGCAGCCCGAGCGCCGGCGCCGAGGAGGTGTGGCCCCTCAACGAGTACATCCCCAGCACCGCGCTCTCTCAGGCGACGCTCTCCATCGGCCTGCTCGCGGGCCAGATCCCCGTGCGCGCGCTCGGGGACGCGTTTCAGACGCTCCTGGAGGCCCCCCTGCCCGCTGCCGACGATCGGCAAGACCGACGGCGACTGCGCGAACGCCGCCGCCGGGGCGGGCTCTTCTTCACCCCACAGCGCATTGTCGAGCGCATGGCCGCCCTCGCCGCGCCCCGTCCGCGCCGCGGTCCGGCCGCGCCGTACGTGTGCGACCCGGCCATGGGCACGGGGCACTTCCTCATCGCCCTGGGCCGCCGCCTCGCGCGGGACGACCTGCGCGCCGCGCGGCGCCTGGCCGACCAGCGCATCTACGGCGTGGAGCGAGACCCGGAGGTGGCTCGCTTGGCGCGCACCAGCCTGTGGCTCGCGTTCAGCTCGCCCATCGTCCCGTTCGTGCCCCCGGCCGCGCATTTCCCGTGCACAGACGCGCTTGTCGGCGCAACGTGGGAAGAGCACCCGTCCGAGCACGCGGCTCGCGAGCGCGCGGGCCTCACCGGCCTGGACTGGCACGCGGCCTTTCCCGAAGTGGCCGCGCGCGGCGGGTTCGACGTGGTGATCGCCAACCCGCCCTACGACGTGCTCACCGGCTTCCGGTCGAACCCGGACCTGGCCGCCTACGCCCGATACCTGCGCGAGTGCGGCCAGTACCGCGATTCCCTGGGCGGGCAGCTCAACCTGTATCGCCTGTTCGTGGAGCGGTCGCTCGCGCTCGCGCGGCCCGGCGGACGCGTGGTGCTGATCGTTCCGGCCGGCATGCTCACCGACCGCACGGCCGCGGCGCTGCGCAGGCGGCTCATCCATACGCATGGGCTTCAGTCCGTCGAGCACTTCGCGGAGAGCGAGCGCGAGTTCGCGGGCGTGGGCCAGGCCGTGGTGATCCTGACCGCGCGACGCGACCACGGCCGCGCGGCGCGCATCCGCATGCGGGCCACAGTGGAGGGAGACCACGGCCCCCGGCGTACGGACCAGCGCATCGACACGCGCCTCGTGGACAAGCTCGACCCGCGGTCCGCGTCCCTGCCTGTGGCCGAGCCCAAGGACTGGCGCGTGGTGCGCTGGCTCGCGCGGCGGGCCACGGCCCGGTTCGCGGACTTGGCCGAGGGAATGGTCGGCGAGGTGGACCAGACCGTGTACCGCGCGCACATGCGCGACCGGGGCGGCGTCCTGCTCGTACGGGGCGCGCATCTGCGGCCCTTCCGCGTGGACCTGGCGTCCGCCCCGGGTACGGCACGGTTTCTGGATGAAGCGGGCTTCCTGGCGCAGAAGGGAGACGCCGCGCCGGCATGCCGCGCGCGCGTCTATCGAACGCGCGTGTTGCAGCTGGGCATCCGCAACATGGAAAGCCGTCCGCGCCTCGTGGCCGCACGCGTGCGCGCGGGCGTGTACACGGGCAACTCGGTCAATGTCTGGATTCCCCGCCAGGGCGTGCCCGAAGCCCTGGTCGTAGGCCTGCTCAACAGCGCGCTCTACGACTGGCGGTTCCGGCTCACGAGCAGCAACAACAACATCAACCTGTACGAGGTGGAGGCCCTGCCCATGCCGGCCGATCTTATCCAGCACCTGACGGCGACCGGCGAGCCGACGCCCGCGGCCCGGCGCCGCTGGGCTCGCCGCTTGCAGGCGGTGGACACGGCCGTCGTCGCAGCCGAACGTTCCGCCGAACAAGACACGGACCTCGCGCAGGCGCGCGCGGACCTGGACCGCGCGGTCTATGACCTCTTCGGTCTGCCCCAGAGCCTGCGCGCACTCTTGCCAGGCCCCGGTCGGAGGCAGCCCGGCCGCTGAGTCGCCTTCTTGCGGATGGCGCGAGGGTGTGTTCAATGCGACAAGGAGAGATCAGTCCGCACGCGCCGGCCCGAGGCCGCGTTCGGAGCCACCGGCCGAGAGCTCCGCGAACACCAGGTCGTGGCGGTTGCAGAACTCCAGCAACCCCCGCTTCGTGAAATGGACGCGGTCACACGGGTCCACCCAGATCCGCGACCCTCGAGGCAGAACGGCCAGCCGCCGCTTCAGAGACGGGAGGTTGCCCACCGCCTGTCCGTTGACCCGGTAGAAGTACCAGTAGCGGCGGTTGCCGCCCAGTGCGCCCCAGTCGATGACCACGTCCCGCGGCGCGCCTACGCCGCGGCCGCGCGGATCTGCGCTGTCCGCAGTGCAGGCCCACGGGCCTGCGCCGAGCGCGGCCAGAGCCGTCAGGCAAACGCACACGCAAGCGAATCCTCGAGATCTCACGCTTCCCTCCCCTAGGCCTCGGACGGGGGGCCGGCAGCGTTCGCGTTCAGGTGCTTGAGCACGAGCTCTCGGTTGGGGTCTCCTGCCAGGTACAGGGTCTGGGTGGGGAAGGCGAACTCGATGCCCTCGGCCTCGAACCGGCGCATGAGCTCCAGGTTCACGCGCTGCGCGTGGTCGAGATACGCCCAGTAGTCGGGTGGATGGAACCAGTAGAAGGCAATGATGTTCAGGCTGTCCGCGTTGAGCTCGTTGAAGTACACCTGCGGGGGCAGGTCCGGATCCATGCCCTCGTGGTGGTCCAGGATCTCGCGCACGATCTGTACGGCGCGCTCCACCTTGTCCACCGGCGTGTCGTAGGTGACGGTCACGTTCATGATCCGCTTGATGAAGGGCCGGCGTCCGATGTTGTGGATCACGTCGTCGGCGGCCTTGGCATTGGGCACGGACACCTGGTGGCCGTCGAGCCTCCGGATGCGCGTGGTGCGGAACCCCACCGACTCCACCGCGCCGTCGTGTCCGGCGAACACGATCCGCTCGCCCACCAGAAACGGCCGGTCGAGCAGGATCATGACGAACCCGAACAGGTTCTTGAGCGTGTCCTGGCTGGCCAGCGCGAACGCGAGCCCCCCGATGCCCAGGCCAGCCAGCAGGGTGGTGACCGGCTCGTCGCTCAGGCTCTCGTACACGTGCAGGCCCACCACGATCACGACCAGGATCTTCAGGGTCTTGCGGATCGCGGGGACCAGCATGTCGTCGAGCTTGGTATCCGTACGGCGCGCGTATCGCAGGAGAAAGATCTCCACGATGTCCACGAGCCGGTAGATGAAGAGCGCAATGGCCACGCTGTACAGG
>CAZOBJ010000036.1:0-26044 GCA_964577825.1 uncultured Planctomycetales bacterium | reverse complement strand
CAACAAGCTAGGTCAGGCCTCGCCGTCCATCTCCCGCAATCGACGCTTGGCCTCGCGCGCGCCCAACGATCGGGCCTCGTCCAGGGCCTGGCGGGTGCGGCTTCGCAGGTACAGCCGGCCATCGGCCTTTTCCCACTGGTACACCGAGTGGGGGCTCACGCCCAGCAGGCGGGCGAACTTGGCCTGCGAGATCCCGAGCCTGTTGCGCAGCGAGCGCACGGTCTTGGATGTGGGGCGGAACCCCGGGCGCTTGCGCTCGGGCGGGCGGACCTCCTCGGGAGTGACCGCCTCTACGGTGCGCTCGGTATGGCGGATTTGTCGTTGCGTATCCGCCAGGCGCTTGCGCAGTTCCACGATGCTACGCCGAGCGTCGGCAAGTTGTCGGCGCAGCGGCGCGTTCGCCGCGCGCGCCTCCTTGCGCGCAAGGCGTTGGATTTCGGCCTTGAGAACTCTGGCCACGTCTGGCATGTCCACTCTCCTCCGAACCATCCTAGATCATAGAAACGAGTCCACGGAAACTGACACGCTACATACAACTATAAATACGACAATCGGCCCGATCTGTCAACAGAAAGGCTGAGGTTGATCACAGTAAACAATTCTCAAACATACCGAAAGCGAAGCACGTGTTGACACAAAGCCAGCAAACACGTACCTTGCTCAGTGGCGTGGAAGTCCGCAGGCAGGTGCTCGCCGCGGGGATATGCTGTCAGGAGGGAGTGGCCGGGTGGAGCCTCTGCCTTGGTGTGAGAACCGGCCCTCGGCGCGAGAGAAGACATGAAGGGCAGGAGTTGCGGCCGTTGCGGCTGACAGATGTTCGGAACGTGTGAGCACGATGTCTGGCCGAGTCTGCAGCAACGAGATCGACGCATGAGCAGAGTGCCATTCGAACTGCGTACGCTTGAGGACCTTGGAGAACTCTGCGGGCGACTGAGCGTGGACTTGCCCGCGGTTCAGGATGTGTCGTGTTTGGCGGAACAGGTCCCCCTGGGGCATTGGACGGCGCCCAACCGCTTTCTGGCCCAACCCATGGAGGGCGCGGACGCCACGAGCGCGGGCGCGCCGGGACCGCTGACCGAGCGCAAGTACCGTCGCCTCGCAAAGGGGGCGTGGGGCGTCATTTGGTTCGAAGCGACCGCCGTCGAGCCGGACGCACGCGCGAGGCCGCATCAGCTGTGCCTGACGGACGAGACCGCAGACGCATTTGCCCGCTTGGTGGAAGCGACGCGAAGGGCGGCGGAAGGCCGGAGCCCGCTGCTCGTGCTCCAACTGACGCACTCCGGACGCTTCTCGCGGCCTGAGGGCACGCGCAGACCGGTGATCGCGCAGCACAGCGCGGCGCTGGACGCGCAGCACGGGATCGCCGAGGACCTGGTTACGATCACCGATGACGAGCTCGACCGCATCGGAGCGCGATTCGTGCATGCCGCGCGACTGGCCGCACAGGCCGGATTCGACGGCGTGGACGTGAAGGCCTGCCATCGGTATCTTTTTTCCGAACTTCTGGGTGCGCATCGCCGCGAGGGCCGATACGGCGGCGCGTACGAGAATCGCACGCGCGTGGTGCGCGAGACCGTGGCGGCGATACGCGAGACAGCGCCTGATGTCCTGGTCACGACGCGCATGGGCGTGTACGACGGTCTGCCTTGGCCGGACGGATGGGGCGTGAAGCCGGACGGCGGCCTGGAACCCGACCTCACCGAGCCCGTGCGGCTCGCGCGCGAGCTGTCAAGTCTGGGCGTGCCCATGATCAATGCGAGCGTGGGAAGCCCGTACTACAATCCGCAGCGCAGCCGTCCCGACGGAGGCCAGGGACGGGCGCATCCGCTCTATGGCATAGCCCAATACGTCGGGCTGGCGGGCGACTTGCAGGAGGCTGTGCCCGAGGTCGCGGTGGCGAGCGCGGGGTGTGCGTGGCTGCGACACGTGTACCCACATGTAGCGGCGGGTGCCGTGCGCGCGGGTCGGGCGGCTTTCGCGGGTCAGGGACGAGAGACGCTCGCGTATCCGCACGCGCCGCGCGACGTGATACAGACCGGCCGCATGGATCCGGACAAGTGCTGCATCACGTGTTCAACTTGCGGGGCGTTGCTCGGCAGCGACCGGCCAGCTGGGTGCGTGGTGCGCGACCGCGAGGTCTATCGTCCCGAGGTCGGCGCGGACCGATCTCTGACGCCGGAGAGCTGAGCGTCGGGGGCGTTGTGGCATCCACGCGGGAGATGACAGCGTGAAGACCATCGGCCTGATCGGTGGGATGAGCTGGGAGTCGTCGATCGAGTACTACCGCCTGGTGAACGAACTCGTGCGCGAGCGGCTGGGAGGCATGCACTCCGCGGACTGCGTGATGTACTCCGTGGACTTCGCCGAGATCGAGCCGTTGCAGAGCCAGGGGAAGTGGGACGAGGCCGCAAGGGTCATGATCGAGGTCGCTCGCCGGATGGAGGCGGCTGGGGCCGACTTCCTGGTGCTATGCACGAACACCATGCATAAAGTGGCCGACGACGTGGAGAGACGCATAGGCATCCCCTTGCTGCACATTGCGGACGCGGCGGCCGAGGAGGTTCGCGCGCGTGGGCTGCGCAGTGTGGGCCTGTTGGGAACGCGCTTCACCATGGAGCAGGATTTCTACAGGGATCGACTGGCTGACAGGCACGGCCTGCGGGTCCTCGTCCCCAACGCGGAGGACCGGGCGGAGGTGGACCGGGTCATCTACCAGGAGCTGGTGGTGGGCCGGATACGCGAGGCCTCACGAGCCCGGTATCGAGAGGTGATGCAGCGCCTGGTGGCAGACGGAGCCCGGGGGATCGTGCTGGGATGCACGGAGATCGGTCACTTGGTGGGCGACGAGGACGCAAGCGTGCCACTCCTTGACACGACGCGCATCCATGCGCGGGCGGCTGTGGGCTATGCCTTGGGGGACGAATAGGCGCTTGGGCAGTCCTGCCGGTGGAAGGCGCGGAAAGCGAAGGCCCCTCCGGGTGCGCCGGAAGGGCCTGGGATAGGAGATTGGTGGCGGCGACTGGAGTCGAACCAGTGACCTAGGGCTTATGAATCCCTCGCTCTAACCAACTGAGCTACGCCGCCGCTGCGAATGACCATACGGTACGTATAGTCTCAAGGCTGGGCGCTTGTCAAGGGGGCGCAGGTTTGATTCACGACGCCCCCAGGAGTATAGTGCGTACAGGAGCGCACGGACCCACGCTGGGCAAAGGGGACACCAGGTGGCGGCTACCATCTACTACTTCACGGGTACGGGCAACACTCTGGCTGCGGCGCGATGGCTTGCCGAGGACCTGCCACAGGCGCGCGTCGTCTCGCTCGCGCGCGCCATGGACCTCGGTGCGACCAAGGTGCCTGAGGACTGCGTGGGCGTGGCCTTCCCGGTGTATGCGTTCGGCGTGCCCCTGATCGTACGGCGGTTCTTGGACGGCCTGGAGGTGCCCGAAGGGGCATATCTCTTTGGCTTGGCCACGAGCGGCGGATGGCCGACGGGCGCGTTGGGGCAGGCGGCCGCGCGCCTGCGCGCCCGGGGGCTTGACATGGCGGCCGGGTTCCACGTGGCCATGCCGGGCAACTTCACCCCGCTCTACGGCGCTCCGCCCGAACAGAAGCGGGATCGGATCCTGCGCTGCGCCCGCGACCGCGTGCACGAGATCGCCCAGGGGGTGCGCGCGCGCAAGCGCGCACGCCCAGAGGGTGGCTTCTTCTTGCTGCGCTGGTTTGGTACGGGGTTCGCAAACCGCATGGCCGCCGCGCACCTCGCAGAGGCCGACGAGCGATTCTGGGTCGAGGACACCTGTACAAGCTGCGGTCTGTGCGCGCGCGTGTGCCCGGTGGCCAACATCCGCATCGAAGCAGGGCGGCCCGTGTGGCTGCATCATTGCGAGCAGTGCATGGCATGCCTGCAGGCCTGTCCGGAGGAGGCGATCCAGGTGGGCTGGCGCACGCGAGGCCGGCGGCGATACCGGCACCCGGAGGTCAGTCTCGACGACCTGCTCGCCCAGGGCGCGAACGCGGCACAGGATACGTCCGGCGAGAGCGGGCCCGCCCAATGATCCGGCTCGCCGAGAGCCAGTATGTGCGCCACATGCGAGTAGGCGACCTCATCCGCTTTGCGCGGACCGTGCGGGACTGGTCCGCGCTCACCCCACAGCCGAGCCCGTTGCCGGAAGTCGTGTGGATCGAGACCACGAACGCGTGCAACCTGCGCTGCCGCATGTGCCCGACGGGCGAGGGCAGGGGCAGGCCGACCGGGCGCATGGACTGGACCCTGTACCGCCGTCTGCTGGACCAGTGCGCAGGTCGGATCTATGGCGTGTTTCTTTTTTTCGGCGGCGAACCGCTGTGCGATCCACAGTACCCCGAACGCATTCGCGAGGCGCGCGAGCGCGGGCTGCGCGTATTCGTGCACACGAACGGCACGCTGCTGGACGCGGACCGCGCGCAGGCGCTCCTCGATGCTGAGCCGACTACGGTGAGCGTGTCTCTGGACACGATGGACGCGAATCGATACGCGGCGTGGCGGCGTGGTGCCGACCATGCCGAAGTGCTGGCGAACGTGCGCGGATTTCTGTGCGCAGCGCGCGAGAGAACTCGGCGGCCCGTTACGATTGTGCAGCTTATCGACGTGCAAGGAAGCGGCGCGCGCGACGCGCGGGCGTTGCGCGCGGCCTTGGACGAGTGGGCGCCCGACGAGATTCGCATTCGCGCGTTGCATGACTGGGCAGGCCATGTGCCTGTTGCGCACGAGGAGCCCGACACGCCTCAGCCGCCCTACTACCCGTGCGCGCTCCTGTGGAAGGGGATGACGGTGTGCTGGGACGGCCGCGTGGTCGCGTGCTGCAATGATCTGGAGGCCGAATATGAGATCGGCGACGCGCATAGAAAGGATCTGGCAGACCTCTGGGCGGGCGACCGGCTCAAGGGCTTGCGCGCAGCGCTCACCCAGGGACGCCCACCTACGCTGTGCCAGAGATGCGTGAACCTGCACCACCGCCTGGGCCGTCACGCGCTTGTGCGACTGGCGCGCACCATTCTGGGCGGAGGCCGGCGGGTACGCACACCGGCCGAGAGCGGGGTGCTCCCGTGACCGTGCAACAGGATGCGGAAAACGCGAGCCGAATCCGCGCAGTGATCGTTGCCTATGGGTGCGACACGGACCTGGCGCAGTGCCTGAGTGCACTCGCTGAGGAGCCGGACTGCGAAGTGGTGGTCGTGGACAATGCCTCGCAGTCCTCGACGCGCGCGCTCGTGACTCGGCATCCGCGTGTGCGATACGACGACCCGGGAACAAACCTGGGGTTCGGCCGCGCGAACAACCGAGGCGCCGCCGGGTTCTGTGGGGAGTATCTGTTCTTCCTGAATCCGGACGCACAGGTCGGCCCCGGGGCGCCGGGGGTGTTGGCGGACTTCCTGGACAAGCACCCGCACGCGGGGACGGCCGGGCCGTTCGTGCGCAATCCGGACGGCACACGCCAGCTCTCGGCGCGCAGGTGGCCCGGGGCGTGGACGTTTCTCTTTCATCGGTACAGTGTGCTCACGCGGTTGTGGCCCGCCAACCCGGGCTCGCGCGCGTATCTCATGAGCGACGCCGCCGCGGGCGAGGAGCCCCGCGCGGTGGACTGGCTTTCGGGCTGTGCCCTCATGGTGCGGCGAGAGGCCTTTGAGGCGGTCGGCGGCTTCGACGAGCGGTATTTCCTCTTCTGCGAGGATACGGCGCTGTGCAGGGCATTGGACCTGGCCGGCTGGGCGCGCTGGTACGTGCCCGCGGCGCAGGTGACCCACCGGGTCGGGCGCAGCGCCGCCGAGCGGTCCGTTCGCCTGGTGTACGAGCGCCACCGCAGCATGTGGACCTACTTCCGCACCTATCATCCCTGGCGCCGCGTGCTCGCGCCGGTGGTGCTCGCAGGCTTAGGCGTGCGGTTTGCCGTGTACGCAGTGCGCGCGCTCTGCTCGCGGCATGAGCGTCCGACGCGGCCTGCTAAGGAGCCTTCGTCGCCGGACGCGATCTAGACATTGCGAGGTGCGGGCGCGTCACTGGGGCAGCAGACAAATCGCGCGCACACACGCTCACTGGGGGCGCGTAAACACAAGCGCCGCATATCCCACCAGGTGGCTCGCCTCGGGCTGGGGCATGATGTCGTGGCTGGTGGTGTGTTCGAGGAGCGTCCCCTGCGCGCCCGCCGCCTTGGCATAGGCCACGGTCGCGGCCGCTGCGCCCGCGCCGCACGCGCTGTGGTCCTGAGTGGCGGTGGGCACGATGGCCGCTGCGTCCAGCTCAAGCATCCGGTCGATGAGGCGCTGGTCGTTCTCTCGGGTCCAGTCCACGGCGCGCTGGCCCGTGCCTGCGGGCATGAGGCCGAACGACGCGCCGTAGTGGGTGAGGTCCGTGCTGCCGACCGCGGCCACGCGCTTGTTGCCGGACGCGACGAGCCCCCACACCGACTCGCCGAACGCGGCCGCGTCCGGCGTGGGCGGCACGGCCACGGGCACGACACTCGCCCCGGGGAAGCAGTGGCGGATGAAGGGCATCTGCATTTCGATGGCGTTGTCGCCCTGGTGGGGCCGCTCGTCCGGGTCGGCGCCCGCTGTCTTGCACAGGTCCGCAGCCAACTCGGCGTCAACGGGTGCGTCGCCGAGCGGCGTCTGCCATGCGCCCTCGGCCCACACGGCCGGACGCTCGAGCGGCAGGGTGTGCACGGCCCCGAACACCAGCACGGTATGGGGGGTAGCCGCACGCAATGCGGCGAAGGCCTTGCCTGCGGTGGCGCCGCTGAACTCCAGGCCCGCGTGGGGCACGATTGCGGCCACGGGCTCGCCTTCCGGCGGGGGTACGCGCCCCGGTTCGAGGCACTTGTCGAGCAGAGATCTGAGCCTGTTCGGGTCCGCCGGGTACCAGGATCCGGCCTTGTCGGCGCGTCGCACGGACATGAGAGGCTCCTTGTCTGAAGAGAGCGGTCAAGCCTACACCTTCCCAGGGTCCGCGGCCAC
Source organism: uncultured Planctomycetales bacterium (assembly GCA_964577825.1). Taxonomy (GTDB): domain Bacteria; phylum Planctomycetota; class SZUA-567; order SZUA-567; family JAFGNG01; genus CAZOBJ01. Next base: position 19,054 of record CAZOBJ010000036.1, on the reverse strand, counting down.
GCGAAACCCGAATCGGTTCGTGCGGTCGGAGCGGTCGTTAAGGTCGCGATAGTACACGTTCAACGCGTAGACGGCACTCAGCCAGTGTCCGCCTCGGATCGGTGCCCGCGAAGTATCCGTCGAGCGGTCTGACATGCACCATTCGCCGACATTGCCGATCATCCCCCCGCAGCCGAAGGGGCTGTTGCCGTCCGGCAGACTCCCGACGGGCAAGGTGGTCGGCCCGGATTCGTCAAACAGGTTGCGGCCATAGTTGCACCGGGCGTGGTCCGGGTACTCGGTCCCCCACGGGAAGGGCCGGCCGTCCGCGCCGCGGGCGGCGAACTCCCACTCGCGCTCCGAGGGCAGACGCAGGCCGGCCCATTGGCAGAACGCGCACGCGTCTTCGTAGGAGACGCCGACCACGGGCTGGCGCGGGTCGTTGAACCGTGGGCCGAAGTCCTCGCGCCCCTGGTGGTCTGTCGCGGACTCGAAACGGCTCCATTGCTCGTTCGTGACCGGGAAGCGTCCGATTAGGAACGGAGACACGCGCGCCTCACGCTCCGTGAACCCCACGGACCCCGCTCCGAACGAGAACACGCCGCCAGGGATCTGGATGAGCTCGATCCCGGTATTCTGGTGGACCGTCGTATGCTGAAGCTTCTCGAGCGGAGGAGGCGGAGGCGGGGCCATGTCGGCGTCGGTCTCGGCGCGAGTCGTGTCCTCGGGCTCATCCGAGGGTGTGGTGCCGCCGGTCACTTCCTCGGGCTCCGTAGGCGTGGAGGCTTCCTGGGGCGCCTCGGAGGCACTTGCGGCGCGCTCCTCATCGATATGGCGCTCGAGCTCGGCGTCCGAGATGTCCAGGTGCCGGGCCACGCGCGTGAGCATCCGCCGCTCCGGGGACTCGATCACACCGTCGGCCAGCGCGACGCCGATCAGGTCGCGCAAAACCGTAGCCCGGTCCTGATGGTCGCCGGTGAAGCGCAGGCCGGTGTCTCCGCTTCGCAGTTGCTGTGCTACCGCACGGGCTTCCTCGTCCGTGACCCCGATCTCGCGCCGCAGCGCACCGAGGTAACTGCGTTCTTCCTCGGAAAGCGCTTTGTCGGCCAGTGCGGCCACCAGCAAATTGTGCCAACGTCGCTTGCGCGCCTCATCCATCGGGTTCTCCTCTTCTGCCTGCGGGCGCCGCGGCCAGATGGGCCGGGGCCATATGCACCGTGCGGCGCCCTATCCCGCAAAGGGCTGTGCGTGTCTTCGCAGATGGCGTGCCAGACACGCGTAGTGCTCCTCCTCGTGCTCTTCGAGCGTCTCGTAGAGGCGGTCGCGAAAGCGCGGCGCGCCGGAGTCGTCGACCGCGGCAAGGACTGAGCCATAGGTTACGTGGAGGGCCTGGCGCGCGTCAAACTGGTCGAGCGCTTCTCCAAGGCGGTCATCGGTTATCTCTTCGGGCGAGGGGATCTTTTCCAGAGAGGCGGACACGTGATAGGTGCGCCGGTCCGCGTCGTAATGCTCGCGAGCGAACGCCAGGATGTCGCGGAATAGAGCGGGATCGATGCGAGCGGCGGCGCGAAGAGCCTCCAGATAGCTGGTGCCCGCGGTCTTGACGTGCATAAGCCCCTCGGTGTGGCGCGCTGCGATGTCATACACGCTGAACTTGTCCGACCCGCTGTGCAGGCTGATCTTGTAGGGGCCCAGCGCGCGGGCGATCGCCGCGTGGACCGCGAAGTCGCGCTCAAAGGCCTGCAGGTCGCCGATGTAGTCCACCCCTTTCTCGAACCGACCTACGAAGCGCGGAGCCAGGCTGACGGGCCTGAGGCCGACACGTCGAAGCTCGCTCGCCACAAGAAAGTGCTCCCTGGGTGCCGTGGGGCTGTCCGTTTCGTCCACGCTCATTTCGAGTTCATAGGGCCGTCCATCGGCCAGGACGTGCAGCTCGCGCTGCATCCTGATCGTATGCGCTACGGCTTTGCCGTACTTGACCAGGGCCCGCAGCATCTGTTCTTTCGTGAACGCCACCTTGTGATCGCCCGGCAGGTCGAAGCTGCGATCCGCGAACCTGGCGCGGCAGTCGGCAAGGCTCGTCTCCAAGTCGTCCCAAGGAAGCTCTGCAGCCGCTTGTTCCAGGGCGTCAGGCTGCATCTGGTCCGCTTCGTTGACGACGTGGTCGCCCGGGTCGACGGTGAACATCGTGAAGCCAGCGGCGAGGCACGCGCTGATGTCCTGGACGGTCTTCAGGTGATCCGCGTCGGATCCGTAGGGCGCCCGCCAGCCGGACTGGAGCACGCCGAAAGTGGCGGTGTCGAGCACCTGCTCTGGCGTGCGACCGGTTCGCTCCATCTCGCGAATGGACTGCTGGGCGAAGATGGGCGCGAGCCCGGTGCCGCGCACAGCCTGTACATGCCCGGGCGTGGCAAGCCCTAATCGGTCACCTAGTCCCAGGGAGGCTTGAGTGCCCAGGCACTGCGGGCGCGCCCACGGGACGAGACGCCGCACCAGAAGGGCGGTCTCGTGGTCGCAAGGCATTGCGCAATGCTCGGCCGGCTCGTCGTCGAGCCGGACCTGTTCGCGCACACGGGCCGGGATGTGCTCAAGGTCGCGGGCGCTCGGGCGCAGCAGTACGTGGACGATCTTCTCACGGCCTTTACACGCGAGGAAGACCACGCCGCCCTCGCAAGGCGTGACGCTTTCAGGGTATACGTTGCCTTCGGCGAGCTGGGAGATGGGGTGCAGGGCCTCCTGGTTGCTCGCTTTCTCCGCGGCCTTGTGGATCGTGTCCAGGCGCATGGGACCCTCCTGCGGGACATGTCCTCTTGGTGAGCACGCATGTCGGATGCAGGTACTCTAGCGAGTTATGGCGTTTGGCTCAAGGTGTTTCCTCGGGAAACGAAGCACGCCTCGGGCCGCCGCACGGCTTGACACGCCCTGCTCAGACGCATACGCTTCCCGGAGGTGCTTGCCGGCGACCGTGCGCCGGGTTGTTGGAGGCGTGTCAAGCATGCCGGCCAGCATATGGGGTCGAGAAGCGCGTTGTCGAACCAAGGCCGGCCGGATCAATGGCCAACCTGACCCTGAGATTCTTATTCGGAGGGGCGGGCTGTGAGTGACGATGGGCAAGGACGAGTGGGCCTGACGGCGCTAGGTGTGGTCCTGGTTCTTTCGGAACTCTTGTACGTGGTCGTGCTGATCGCCTTGGACGCAGCCACGCCGCCTCCGGAGATCTCATTCGTGGGGGACGACGAGAGCGCCGAGTTGCGGATGCTCGCCGTGCTGTTCGGCCTGATCTCCGTGGGCAGCATAGGACTTGCGCTCGCGCTGCACGGGTATCTGTCGCGCCGCGGCCGCAGCCGCCCGCAATCGGTCTCGGAAGCGCGTGCATTCTATCTGCGTTGCGCCCTGGTCGCGACCTGCGTGGCGGAGGTGCCTGGGATTCTGGGCCTGGCGTTGGGCCTGCTGAGCGTCGGGCTGGTCTTCGAACGACAGGCGGACCCGAGCGTGCTGGCTGCCGTGACGGCGATGCTGGCCGTGTCCATGGCGGTGAAGGCCGTGATCGTGCCCACGCGGGGCCGGCTCGAACGATTCCTGTCCGCTTCACGCGACCGGGGCGATGACGTAGACGAACGGACGGTCGACGCCTGAACGGGCCCGTCCGAGGTCTACAGCGCCCTGTCTGAGAGTTCGTCGCGTCGCTCCTCGGCGCGCAGGAGCTGGATGCCGCGCGCTGCGAGCAGGATCATGCACGTCATCACCGGCACGCGATAGCGCACCGACCCCATGAACACCGAATGGAGCAGCGCCACGTACACCACGGGCACCACGAGCAGCCAAGTCGCGCGCCAGGCGCGTCGCGTACGCCACAGGGCGTATAGTCCCAGAGCCATGACCGGTACGTAGGAGAGCAAGCTGGCCAGGATCTTGGGCCAGGTGCGCGCCTGGGCGTAGTTGGGAATCACGTTCCAGGTGCGCAGAAAGCTGCGCAGGCTCGTCCGGAGAAACTGGCCTGGGTGCGCACGAATCCAGTCAAGGGCCGCTTCGCGCAACGCTCGGTCGCGGGGGGCTTCGGACAGGTCGTCCGTGCCCGTACCCGGCGGGAACACGATCTTCCCCATGTTCGGCCCACCGTCGGAAAACGCGCTGTTGGATTCGTATAGGGTGTAGCCCCCCATGGTGCTGAGGGGCACGAATGCGTCTAGATGGACCCAGTTGCGGATGGTCCAGGGCGCAAGGACCACGGCCCAGCCCACCAGCAGGACGCCGCAGACCAGGCCGCAGTGGCGCCATCCCAATCGCGCCCGAGCGATGAAGTGATACAGCCCGAAGGCGACCACCAGGCCGGCGAACGAGGCCTTGACCAGGGTGGCCGCCCCCAGGACGAGCCCGGCCAGGAGGGCGCGATGTGCGCAGAAGCGCTCTAGCAGACGGCGCTGGGTGTAGGCCACGCCCAGGATGGCCGTGACCGCCAGGGTCTCGGAGAGCACCAGGGCGCTGAAATACACGAAGAAGGGGTAGACCGCGGCCATGCCCGCGGCATACAGAGCGGGACGGCGGCCGAACATCCGCATGCCCAAGAGGAAGATGAGCAGCACATTGAGCGTGTCGAGCACAGCCTGCACAGCGCGCACCGAGTGTGCGGATTCGAACCCCACGGTATACAACAGTGCCAGGAACGCCTGGTAAGCGGGCATGCGCCAGGCCCACCGGCCGGTAGCGTCGCGGTGCCCCAGGCCTCGCGCCAGATTCGTGGCCATGTTGTGCATGTTGACTGAATCCGGGAACAGGAACGGCGCCTGTGCCTTGACGGGCAGCCGGGCGTTGCGCGCGGCCACTTGTCGCTCTACATAGAGTCCGGCCAGCAGGCGCGCAGTCAGGGCCGCAATCAGGATGAGTGCGAGCCACCAACGGGTGCGCGAAGGGGATAGGTCTCGCATGGTCGAGCCTTTACGTCCGTCAGCCATTGTAGACGACACGCATACGGTTATAGCCGGATGAGTCGGGCTGGGTCAAGGCGTGTGTGCGCTGCGGTTGACAACCTCGATGGCCCCCTATAGGATGTTGCCTCGGTTACGCTTATCTACTTGACCCGATGCGGTCAGAAGCGGCCCCGATTCAAGGGAAAGGAAGCACGGACATGGCAAGATCGCGATCCAAACCGAGCGGCGCGAAGCGGGGAACGCCGCGTCCTCGCAAGATGCGCAAGGGGAGTGTGCCCAAGGAGGAGAAGAAGCGCCGACGCTGACCGGGGACGAGAGCAACGCAGATCTACGCGGCCGGGAGCATGGCGGGATCACCCGCGCGCCACCTCGATCCGTCGGCTTGGCCCGGCCGGTTTGCGAGGCATCACCAGCCGCAGTACGCCGTTCTGAAGGTTCGCTTCGATGCGGTCAGAGTCAACGTCGTCGGGTAGAACGAGCGTGCATGCATAGTCCGCTACCCCGTACTCCGCGCTCACGAGCTCGTATTCTTCCATGCGCAGAGTGGTGACGCGGCCCCGGATGACCAGGCGCCCGCCCTCCAGCGTCAGAGACAGATCGTCGGCATGCATCCCGGGCAGATCGATCAGGGCAAGGACGTCGTCGGGCCGCTCGAAGACGTCCGCACGCGGTACCGCGCCCGGCCTGGGCGCAATATCAACGCAAGAGTCCAGCATAGGTGACCTCTCGACGGCTGCCGGTTCGTCATGTCTCCTGGGGGCCGCCTGCACGCCGCACCTGGATCCGGTGCGGGCGGTCCGACTCCGCGCGGGGCAGTGCCAGGGTCAGGACCCCGTTCACGCACCGGGCTTCCACCTTGGCTACCTCGACGGGACAGGGAAGGTCAATCGATCGCTCAAAGGGACCTGTGTCGCGCTCGCGTTGTGTGCACACGTCGCCAGGGCCGGTCTGCGGCGCAGGGCGTTCTCCGCGGAGCGTGAGCGTGCTCTCCGTGACCGATACATCCAGGCTCGCGGGCTCCACGCCAGGCACCTCTGCGGTGACGATCACCGCCTCGTCCCCGATCCACACATTCATGGGCGGAAAGGGCCTGGCACGGAACCCCCGAACCCCGAGTTCACCGAGCAGGTTCTGGGCCTCCTCCTGGAGACGTTCCAGACCCCGGCGCGAGTGCCGAAACCACTCGGTCTGGCCGCGGGTTCGTTCAGGCATCATGGTCTCCCTTCGCAAGATTCGCCAAAGACTCGGACCGCGCTCCCGGCCAGTGACCTTAGCGTTCTACCGCGTATTCTTCAAGAGTCGTGTCAGGCGCAAGGGCGTACGGGTCGAAGACGCCGGGGCTGAAAGCCCTGCTAACGGAGTGAGTCCCTCCGGTGCCTCGAACACGCGTACGATACCAGCTCAGCACACTCGGGCAGACTGGGCCACGCGACGGGCCGGTCGGCCTGTGCGAAGGCGTCTCAGCCTTGAGCCGATGTGACGTCTCGGATAGCGCCTGGTGGCTACGGCTGATCGAGCCGCCCCGGGCGCTGGACGGTGAAGTCGCCCTCTGATAGGCCTGGGCCGCCGGAAGTGCCCGAATCGACGAAATGCAGGCCAATCCGATGAAGTGGCACAGCCCTTGCGATGACAGTAATTGAACCCCTCACCCGGGCTCCCGTTCTGTTTCGGCCGAGTGGCTGAGAACGGGAGCCTTTTTCATAGCACCGTTTCTTGCGTTGTCCCGTGTCTGCGTGCCAGGGGTTGGCCGCTGGTTCAAGCCAGGCAGGCCCCTTGACCGGGCGGTCGGTCTCGGGTACCAAATTGCCCGGTGTCCTGCGGATCGGTATGTGGTGTTGGCGCAGATCGCGCGGGGGCTTCTGTCTTGGGGCGATATTCTGCATCGAGATGAGGCCGAACCGCGGTTACGCAGAAGTAGAGCCGAAGTAGCCGCTCGTTGTCTGGAGCCAATCAAGTGAGGCGAAGGCTTAGAAGCCCGCGGGTCGCGATTGTGGACCTGGGCTGCGCGAAGAACACCGTGGACTCGGAGACCGCGCTGGGCCAGCTTCTGAGCGAGGAGTTTCGGTTCACCGAGCGTCCGCAGGACGCGGATGTGGTGCTTGTCAACACCTGCGGGTTCATTGAGAGCGCCAAGCAGGAGTCCGTGGACCACCTTCTGGAAGCGGTCGGCTGGAAGGAGGAGCGTCCCGACCTGAAGGTGGTGGCCATGGGTTGCCTCGCGCAACGATACGGCCAGGCGCTGGCGCAGGACATTCCGGAACTGGACGCGGTCATCGGACTGGCCGGCGCCTGTCAGATCGTGGACGTGTGCAGGCGCGTGCTCGTCGGCAAACGTGTGCATCGCTACGCAAGCACCAAGAGTCCATCGCTACGCCAGGGACCGCGCCTCCTGTTGACTGGGCAAGCCAGCGCGTACTTGCGCATTGCGGAGGGGTGCGACAACCGGTGCGCTTACTGCGCAGTACCGTTCATTCGAGGCCCGTACCACTCTCGCGCCGCTGCGGACATCGTGCGCGAGGCCGCAGAGCTTGTGGATCGGGGCGTGCGCGAGCTCTGCTTGGTCGCGCAGGACACGACCTACTACGGAGCCGAGCGTCACGGTCGGCCCAGGCTGGCGGGCCTGCTGCGCAAGCTCCTGCGCGTGCCCGGTGCCCCCTGGATCCGTGTTCTGTACGCGCATCCCGCGCGTGTGTCGGACGAGCTGATCGCGCTTCTGGGTGGTGAAGAGCGGTTGCTCGGATATCTGGACTTGCCCATTCAACACAGTGAGACGAGCATATTGCGGCGCATGGGCCGAGGCGTGACGCGCCGCGAGCTGGAGGGTCTCCTGGGGCGCCTGCGCGCTCGCGTGCCAAAGCTGGTGGTGCGCACGAGCCTGATCGCCGGATTCCCGGGAGAGACCGACCGGGATTTCGAACGACTGGTCGAGTTCGTACGCGCCGGTCATTTCGAACATCTGGGCGCATTCGCGTACTCGCGCGAGGAGAACACGCGTGCGGCCCGCATGCCCGGACAGATCCCGAAGTCCGAAGCCGAGCGTCGGGCTGAGGTCCTGTTGCGTGCGCAACAGCCGGTCACATTCCAGTGGCTGGAGGGCCGTGTGGGCATGTGCGAGACCGTGCTGGTGGAGGGAGCCGATCCGCAGGGGAGGGCTGTGGGCCGCTCCCGAGCCGAGGCACCCGAGGTAGACGGATGCATCACCCTAAACCGGGGAGGTTTCCTGGCGGGTGCACGGATTGAGGCTTGCGTTGCCGCACGGAACGGCTATGATTTAACGGCGCTTGTGCAACCGGGTTAGGCGTCGCAGGCGTCATTCCCCACCGGTGGGGGCCTTGCTGGGGGCAAGGCGGCCAGGGGGACGACCGACCCGGCCAGAGAGTACCTGTATGCCCGATCAACACGACACGCCCCAGTCGAGCAGCACGTTCAGGCCGCCTGCGCCGCCTGCGCAAGGTGCCTCGCGCAACACGGATTCGACGCGTGTGTCCAGCCACCCCTCGCCTGCCAGGGCCACGCATGCGCGTCGCGTTCGCGGGTCGCGCAGTCCAGCGCGCCGGGAGCGGCGCAGTACGCACCGCTTGGTGGAAGACGACGAGCCCTCGCGCCAGTCCAGCGTGACCTGGCGCCGGTCCAGCAGTGTGTACAGCTTGGGCAGTGCGCGCCGCCGCCGGCGCAGCGAACGAGCCGGCGAGCCTGAGCACGAGGAGCCAGCTCAGCCGGAGGGCTACACCGAAGGAGAGGTCGTCCCCAAGCGAGGCCTGGGGCTTGCGGCCAAGTTCACGATTCCGGTGTGTGTGGTCCTGGGGCTGGCGGTTGCCGCCTGGGCATCGTGGATCGGACAGGACATCGAGCACAAGCTCCTCAACAAAGCCAAGCGCTACGGCGTCAGAGAAGTGAGTACCTTGGCGGGCGTTGGGCGCCTCATGCTCGTGGCGCGCGAGACGCATCCTGGAGCGTGGCCGATCGTGTCGGGGGTGCTGACGCGCGAGGACGTGGCCAAGCGCTTTGGCACGGAGTTGGAGAAGCGCCTGGTCGCTCTCGGATTCGGCAATCCAGCACAGGCGCGCGAGCAGTTGCTGGATTTCGACCCCGGACATCCGATCAACCGCAAGAACGAGTTTGGCGCAGTGGGTGACCTGGTTGCGCGGCTGGGTCACGTGTCGGTCGAAGATGCGGTAGCTGACATCGACGCGTTGCGGTCCCGATACCGGGAGTTGTACGATCTACCGCCCGCGCCGGCCGAGGGTGCGCGCGAAACGTGGCTCGGCCTCTCTGACGCCCCGCATTGGGTGTATGACGCTCCGCCGCTCGCGGATCGAATCAATGACCTGATCGCACGCATGGGCCTGCTTCAAGAGGCCGCACCCGAGGAAAGCGGCTTGGGCAATCCGGAGCCTCTCGACACCGAGGTGGTCGAGGCCTACTTGCGCGACAGTCGGGGACGGCGGTTCGCTGCGCGCGGCCCCAGGATTAGTGCGCCGGTGTCTTTCGTGCCGATTCGACGCGCGGATGATCAGTTCCTGACCGTCGACGGCCACGTCCGGCGCATCCGGGAGGTGGACGTCGTGTCCGGCGAGGCGAGCGGGGAACCGTGCATCGCGTTCTCCAGGCCGATCGACGATCCCGCCACCGGCGTGATCGTCGGGTCCGCCCACCTGGTGCTCTCCGCCAAGCGCATCTTCGAGGAGCAACGCCGGTTGCGCAACATCATGCTGCTCACCGGGGCGGGGCTGGTGGTGGGGGTCGCAGTTATGTGCCTGTTGATCGCGCGCACGGTAACTGCGCCCGTGAACACGCTGATCCATGACATGGATACCGTGGCCCGCGGCGACCTGGAGCACGTGAGCCTGATCCAGAGCGGTGACGAGATCGGACGGATTGCCACCCAATTCTACCAGATGACGCGCCAGCTCCAGCAGGCCCACAGCGTGGAAAAGGAGAGCCAGCGCCTGGAGGACGAACTGGACCTCGCGCGTGCGATCCAGATGCGGCTGTTGCCTCCGCGGGTGCCTCGCATCCGTGGATTGGACGTACATGCTACGTACCTCCCGGCCCGGGACGTGGGCGGAGACTACTACGACTTCTTCCCCATCGATCGCGAACACCTGGGCATGGTGGTGGCGGACGTGTCTGGCAAGGGGATCCCGGGCAGCATGGTGATGGCCACCACGCGCACGATCCTGCGGTTCGCCGCGGCGGGGAACCACTCTGCGGCCGACACTCTAGCCCGCACAAACCAGGTCGTGGCCGCGGACATTCGGCCCGGCATGTTCGTGACCGCCTACTACCTTGTGCTCAATGCCCGCACCCAGCACGTCTTGGCGGCGAGTGCCGGGCACAACCCCATGGCGTTGTACCGAGATGCGACAGGGACGGTGGAGCTCGTCAACCCGGATGGAATCGCCCTGGGCTTTGACAAGGGCCCGCTCTTCCAGCGGACCATCCGAGAGCAGTCCGTCCAGCTCGGGGCCGGCGACCGCATTGTGTTGTACACGGACGGCGTGATCGAGATGATGAATGAACGTAAGCAGGAATACGGCTCGGAGCGCTTCTACAACTTCATCCGCGAGAACGCCGCGATGGGAAGCGAGGAATTCGTGGAAGCCTTGCTGGACGATCTGGAGAACCATGGAGGCGACGCGGAACAGCATGACGATATTACTCTCGTGACCTTCCGCGTGGTCTGAGGGGCGCACATCGGTGGCTGGCCGAAGTACGCCGAGATCGAAAGGCTGAGGATGGCAAAGCGCGTGCGAAAGACATTGGTGATTCCGAACGAAACTCGGTACCTGGCGGCCATGCGCGAGGCCGTGGCCCAGGTTGTGCAGAGCAGCGACTTTCCTAACGAGGACATGCATCGGGTGGTCCTGGCCGTGGACGAGGCCGTGGCCAACATCATGGAGCATGCACTGGCGCGAGAGGAAGACAGCGGTGAGTTGACCATCCGCATGGCGCTCGATGTGAACGCGACGCAGTTTCAAGTGACCATCCAGGATTCGGGCAAGCCCTTTGACCCCGAAGAAATCGAAGCCCCGGACATTCGTGAGCAAGTGGCCGCCGGGCGGCGTGACGGCCTGGGGGTGTTTCTCATCCGGCAGATCATGGACGAGGTAAGATACTCGTTCGTACAGGGATTGCGCAACGAATTGCATATGGCCAAATATGTACATGCATAGCGGGCGGAAGGGACGGAGACATGCCTGAACTCAACCTGGAAATGGAGCGCGCTGCGAATGGGGCGATGATCTTGCACCTGGAGGGGTTTCTGGACGCGCATACCTTTGAGGAACTCGACGAAGCCATCAACGGCCTGTTTGACGAAGGCGTCTATCGCATTGTGGTGGATCTCTCGGAGCTTGACTACATCAGCAGCGCGGGGGCGGGTGTGTTCATCGGGGCGCTTGCGGAAGCCCAGGAGAACGGGGGCAAGCTGGTACTGGCCTCTCTGGGATCCAACGTCCGGGAAGTCTTCGACCTGCTGGGATTGACGCAGATCTTCACCATTGTGGATTCGGTGGACGCGGCCATCGCGGCGTTCTGAGGCGAGTCTCCGAACAGCCAGTCCCACGCGGTATGTTGCTGAATACGCAGAAGCCTCGATGCGGGGCATCTAGGAGCTCGACCATGCCCGAGATCCGAGTCCTCCCCGAAGCCGTGCGCGACCGGATTGCCGCGGGCGAGGTGCTGGAGCGCCCGGCCAGTGCGGTCAAGGAACTCGTCGAGAATGCGCTCGACGCTCAGGCGACGCGGGTCGAGGTCGGGCTGGCCGATGGCGGGCGCAGTCTCATCCGCGTCACGGACGACGGCACGGGAATGGCGGAGCACGAGCTGCGCCTTGCTGTACTGCGGCATGCCACGAGCAAGATCCAGACCCTGGACGATATCGTGCACGTGACCACGAAGGGGTTTCGGGGCGAGGCCCTGCCGAGCATCGGAGCGGTCAGCCGCCTGGAGATCGTGTCTCGCAGCCGCGCCCATGAGAGCGGCCACAGGATTCGGGTGGATGGAGGCAAGGTCACCGGAGAGGCCCCGGTCGCGCGCGCGCCGGGCACGGACGCGACCGTGCGGGACCTTTTCTATAACACCCCGGCGCGGCGCAAGTTCCTGAAGAGCGCGCGAGCCGAGGTGGCCGTGATGCACGAGGCGCTGGCGCGTCTCGCGCTTGCGCACCCGGAGGTCGGCTTCCGTCTTGCGAGCGGTGAGCGCACGCTCCTGGACTTGCAGTGCAGCGAACACGTGGCCGAGCGCATCGGCGACTTGTTCGGCGCGGAGACAAGCGACGCGCTTGTTCCCCTGGCATACGGGGCAGGAGACGGCCTATCCGTGTCCGGGTTCGTGGCACGGCCGCCCGTGAGCCGTACGAATAGTCGGGCGATCTACACGTTCCTGAACCGACGGTGGATCCGCCACGGACCGCTTGTGCACGTGGTGCGCAGGGCGTTCGAGGGCGTGCTGCCCGGAGGGCGGTTCCCGGTGGCCTTCGTGTTCCTGGCCGTGGACCCCACGCGCGTGGACGTGAACGTGCATCCGACCAAGGAGGCCGTGCGATTCGCGGACGAGCGGCGGGTGCTGGGCAGCGTGCACCGGGCCATCGAGGGTGCGCTGCGCGGACAGGATGCGGCACAGAGCACGCGGGTCGAAAAAGCCGATCAGGATACGGAGACGCCGCCCGTCCCCCCTGGCCCCGGAGGCTACCGGGCAGGCCGAGGACCCGAGGGCAGCCCGGTTCATGCCGACCGCGCCGCCGAGCCCGCCGGCGCATATGCCCGGGCCCGAGACAAGGCGGCCGGCCGGCCGGACGAGGCCGCACCTCGTCGAGCTTTCCCGCGCAGCTACGCCTATGGGCGGACGAGACCACAGAGGGGGACGTACGCGCCGAATCGCGATCGTGGGAAATCCAGCGAGGCGGATAGCCCTGCCCGCACGCCTGTTGGACTGTTCGGTCCGGGCGCCGTGCAGGAGGGGAGCCGATTCCGGCTGCTGGGCCAGGCCCATGAAAGCCTGCTGGTGGTGGAGTGCCCGGAGGGGGTGCTCCTCATCGATCAGCACGCGCTTCACGAGCGGCTCGTGTACGAGAGCCTGCGCGCGGAGGCCGGCGCGGTCACGAGCCAGAAGCTGTTGCTGCCCGCCGTGGTGGAGCTTGACCCGGACGAATGGGCGGCGTTCGAGACGATCGGCGACGAGCTTGCCGGGCTCGGGTTCGACGTGGTCCCGTTCGACGGGCGCAGCCTGGCGGTCCGCGGCGCGCCCGCATCCCTGCCGGGCGGGCATGCCGCACGAGTCCTGCGCGATGCCCTGGGCGAGCTCGCCGAGGGCGGCTTGCGCGCGGCGGACCTGGGCGAGCGCCTTCGCCGGTCGGTGGCGTGCAAGGCCGCGGTGCGCGCGGGCGAGCACTTGGCCGAAGAGGAGATCGTGGCCCTGCTCGAACGGCTGACGCAAAGCCGCGTTCCCTTTACATGCCCCCATGGACGGCCGTTCAGCGTGCTCATGGGGCTGGAGGAGCTGCGCCGGAGGTTCGAGCGCTCTTGAAGCCGCCTCTGCGCATCCTGCTAGGTCCAACCGCCAGCGGCAAAGAGCGCGTGGCGTTGGAGATTGCCGGGCGAACGGGCGCTCACATCATCTCCGTGGACTCCATGAAGATCTACCGGGAGATGAACGTCGGTACGGCCACCCCGCCCGCAGACGTGCTCGCGCGCATTCCCCATTGGTGCGTGAACATCGTGGCCCCTTCCGAGGCGTTCTCGGTGGCTCGGTACCTGGAGTACGCGGAGGCCGCGCTCGCCACGATTGAAGATCGCGGAGAGAGGCATATCCTCTCCGGCGGCACGCCCCTCTACCACAAGGCCCTGGCCGAGGGGCTGTTCCCAGGACCGGGCGCGGACCCCCAGGTGCGCGACAAACTCACCGCCATTGCGCGCGAGCAAGGCCCGCGCGTGCTGCACGAGCGCCTTGCCCAGGTCGACCCGCAGTCGGCGCGCCGCATCCATCCGCATGACCTCAAGCGCGTGGTGCGCGCGCTGGAGGTCGTGGAACGCACCGGCCGACCCATGAGCGCGCACCAGACCCAATTCGGACGGCCTCGGACCGACCGCGCGGTAGCCATGGTCGGGCTGCTGTGGGACCGCCAGGAGTTGGCCGAGCGCATCAACGAACGCGTGGAGCGAATGCTCGCGCAGGGTTTGGTCGAGGAAGCGCACAGCCTGTACGAACGTGAGCCGCCCTTGAGCGCCCAGGCGCGGGCGGCTGTGGGATATGCGGAGCTTTTCGCGCACTTCGCGGGGCGTCTGAGCCGAGACGAGGCGGTCGACCGGATCAAACGAAACACGCGGCGTCTGGCCAAGAGCCAGATGACCTGGCTGCGCAAGTTCGACTGTCAATGGATTCCGATGTCGGGCGAGCGAGACGCGGGCGAGCTTGCCTCCGAGGTACTTGCCTCCTGGGAGCAGCGCCTGGAAGCCGCCCTGTGACTCACTCGGTCTGGTCCGAGTCCGGCGCGGCCGGAGGGGGCGGCTCGGATGGAGGGGCGGCGCGGACCTTGAGCGCAATGTCCGTGTGGAAGGTGGGAAGCTCCCAGGTCGCGGTCCCGTCAGCGGTCTCTACCCGTACACGCTTCATGACCTTCCCGGTCCAGGTGTTCCACGCTTCGATGTCCACGGCCTCGGCCCGCAGTCCGGAGATGGAGATCGGCACCTCGGTGTGTTCAGGCCGGCGATCCTCGGGCGGCATGCGCATCATGGCCGCCCGGTCGTAGATCCACACGTACACGACATGGCCATCGCCGCGGCTGAGCACCCCCAGACCCTCGGGCGCGGGGCGGTCCCCTCGCCGACCGCGAGGAGAACGCGGAGGCCGGCGACCGCGGACCTCGCTGTGGTTTGAAGCGACCGACGGTGGGGGAACGTTGACGCCCGCCAGACTCACGGTCCAGGGTCGCAGGTCCGGCTCCTGCGGGCCGCGGCGGCGGTCTTCGCCGGCCGCATAGGCCGCGAGGGCCTGATAGTGGAAATACAGGTCGGCGCGGTCGATGTGCTCGAACCACCAGTACAGGGCGGTGCCTGCGGCCGAGGTCATCCAGCTCGTCCACAGGCCCGCGTGCAGGTCCGCCTCGAGCTGGGGCCAGGAGCTGGCGTTCCAATTGCCCCCGAATTCGGTGATCATGTAGGGCTTTCGATATCGATGCGCGAATCGGTCGGTGGCCACCAACAGGTCGACCAGAGGCCGGTTGGGCGCGTGATACGCGTCGCACACGATGTAGTCGATCTCCGGCATGCGAACCATTCTTGGGTCGATGAAGCTGTAGTCGCCCGAGTAGTGGGTTGTGACCAGGTGGCCGCCGTGATCCTGGGCGTTCAAGTACCGGATCATGCGCTCGTGCCAGTTGCGGACCGCGGGCGTAGCGTACACGTCGCGGTGGCGTCCGTGCTTGGACCCGATCAGGTCCAACTCGCTCCACATCTCGAACCCCAGGATATTGGTGGCGTATCCCCATCGGCCAGCGATGTAGCGCAGCCGGTTGCGGTAGTGGTGCGCCACGCGCGGGTCGTCGGCGAAGAGCTGCACCGGACGGTCGAGGAAGCCTCCGTTGGCCCTGTTGTACGGGCTGAATTCCCACTCGTGGTCGACCTGCCCGGTGGGTTTGTCCGTGCCCTTGCGATCTCCTTGACTGGCCTTGCCGTGATTGTCGATCACGACCTGGACGTAGATCCCGTGCCGGGCGCAAAGCTCGAGGAGCCGATCCAGCCGGTCCGCGTTGCGGGTGCTGTATCGGCCCAGGCCGTGGTAGCCCTTCCAGGCGTCGGTCCATTCGAGCCCCAGCCACCAGCTGCTCATCCACACCTCGATGAGGTTCTCTCCGGCGGCGGCCATGCGCGGAAGATACTCCTCGTAGATATCCAGGCCGCGGTCCACGGGCTCGGGAGCGCCCGGGTCGCGCTGACGCAGGACCTGCTTCCAGTCGCGCAGGTCGGTCGGTGAGCGGAAGTTGTGCCCGATGGGGAAGAAGGCGCTCCCATCCTCGAAGGCAAAGAACCTGGGGTCCTCAGGAGAGACGCGCACGAATCCCGGATGATCGCGCGGAATGGCCGTGAAGGTGTAGGCGGGGGTGACGGCCTGTTCCACAGCCGCGTCCTGGTCAAAGACCCCCTGGTAGTGCACCTCGATATGCCAGCGATATACTCCGGCTTCGCGCGGCGTGAAACGGACCTCGAATCTGCCCGGTCCGGTGGGAAGGTACCGGTCGGCGGGCTCGGCGTCAACGCGCTCGTAGTCGTGCGTGAAGAACGCGGGCACCGTGATTGTGTCGCCCGAGGGCGCCTGGAACACTGCGTCCGCCGCGATCTCGTGCTGATTGAAGGGGTTGAGGAGGTGGCGGTTGACCTGGAAGCTCGTGCGAAGGCAGCCGTACTGGTCGACCTGTCGCGGAGGCATGCGCAGGTTGACGATGGACAGCTGGGGGCGGCCGCGCACGGGCTCTGCAGGGCGCATCGTGACGGCGTCGAGGTACAGGTGGCCCTCGTAGGACTCGTCCGCCCAGAACGCGAACCCGATGCGGTCCATGGTCGAAAGTCGGTACAGGCTCCAACGCGCGGTATGCCCCCGCGGCACCAGGTCTACACTGGCGTCCGAGAGGTCAACCGCCACGCGACTCCATTCGCCTGGCTTCAGAGGGATGGGCGACCGCGCCTCGTACCACAGGCCGTCCTTGTCCTTCAAGAGAAGCGCCGACTCCAGGCGGCCGGTCACCTCCGGGGGCACGTACACGCGGTACTCGAGCCTTGTGTACACCGTGGCGGGCTGCTCGTCAAAGGGGTCGTCCCATGCGAGTGACACCGGCGCATCGAGCCACACCTGTGCGCCGTCGGGAAAGGAGACCGGTACCCCGAGGGCGCGCTCGCTCGCCGCGCCGTGCACGATGGCCGGGTCGAGAGACCTTCCCGCCTGGGTCACCCAGGAGGCGCGGTGCGGGTCCGAGGGCCCGAAGTCGTATGTTCTGGCCTGTTGGGCATTTGCATAGACGCTCCCCATGAGCGCGAAGGCGCATATCCCCAGGACCCGCAGCATCCGCGGGGCTCGGGCGCGTGCATCACAAGTGGGTCGGATTCGCTCGTTCTCTGTTGCCATCGCGATTCTGCTCTGCAAGCCCGGTGCCGCGTGGCGCGGTCGTTCGGGCGCGCGCCGCGGATACCGCCGTCTCTGACTCGTGTACTGGATGCCTTGGGCCATGGGAGGCAGGCTCCGGCCGCGCGAGCAGGCGTGCAACGTCTGCGGCGCCGAACGCGCGACTATCGGGCCTCGAATGGATTCTCCTCCGGATAGGGAAGCTCGGGCGGGAGCGGGGTGCCCACGTCCTCGACGCCCAGATAGCGCACGACCTCGTAGAGCACGCGGCCCGCGTGCGCGAAGGCCACGGCCGTATGGTGGGGGAATCCCTTGCCCACCAGCACGTGGCGATAGAATCGTGCCATATGCGGGATCGCAAAGATCCCGATGCACCCAAAGGAGGCCGGGTCCTTGTCGAGGATCTCGCCCTCGGCCATGTAGCTCTTCACTTCGCAGTCCGCGGTTCCCTGGAGTCGGAAAATGGTGGCCGGGCCGGGGCGGAGCCGCCCCTCCAGCGTGCCGCGGGTGATCTCCGGTTCCTTGTTCGGCTCCATGAGCCGGTGCATGATGAGCTGATACTTCATGTTGCAGGACTTGAGACACGAGGCGCAGGTGTTCCCGCAGTGGAAGCCCATGAACAGGTCCTGCGCCGTAGCGCCCCTAAAGGTCTTCTGGCCGCCTGGCAGCATGTCGGGCGGCACCGTGTTGTTGATGTCCAGCAGCGTGGCTGGGTGCTCGGTGGCCAACTGGCACAGGTACTCGGACAGCGCGCCGTACACGTCCACCTCGCAGGCGACAGGAATCCCGCGGCAGGCGAGCCGGCTGTTCACGTAGCAGGGGACGAATCCGAACGCCTCCTCGAACGCGGGCCAGCACTTGTCCGCGAAGACGCCGTAGTCGGACGCGCCGAGGTTCTCCTCCATGAAGTGCGTCAGGGCGACCTCGAACTGGGCGAGCTTGGGCAACAGATCCGGGTAGGCGGCCGCCTTGCCGAGCTCGCGCTTCATGTCCCGGGTGACCGCATCGATTTCCTTGCGGTGCTCGGCCGCGGCCTTGTAGAGCTCCAGCAGATCGAGCTCGCTGTTCTCCATAATCTCGATGCCCAGGTCGTACAGCGGCTGGATGGGCGCATTGCACGCGAAGAAGTCCTGCGGCCGGGGCCCGAACGTGAAGATGCGCAGGCTCTGAAGCCCCAGCAACACTCGGGCGACGTCGCGGAAAAAGCCGATCTTCTCGGCGAGCTCGCTCGCCTGGCCCACCGGCATCTGCGGGATGTACACGGGCAGACGGCGCAGGTGCAGGTTGTACGAGGCGTTGAGCATACCGCAGTACGCGTCTCCGCGGTCCTGGCGCAAGACGGCCCTGCGTTCCTCCGCGGCGGCGCAGAACATCACCGGCCCCGGGAATCGCTCCGCGAACCGGGTCGTGGGCCCCTCGGGACCGAAGTTGCCCAGGTACACCACCGCGGCATTGACGTCCTTGGCCGCGAAGTCGGCCTCGACCTCCAGCATGTCCATCTCGTTCTCGATGATGGCTCCGGAGGCCACGGCCTGGACGCCGGCCTTCCTCAGTGCGGCCGTCAGGGCCTTGAGTCGACTGCGGGTAAGCTCGATGGGAAAACAGTCGCGGCTTACGCCTACCACGCCCAGGCGCACCTCGGGCGTGTTCTGAAGGGCCGGCGTCTGCTTGGCAGCCATGGCGCTCTCCTTGCGAAAAGGAATGGGGAATGGCAATGCGTCAGATTTCGAATACTGCCCCCGTGTCTGCGCTGGTCACGTGCGCGCTGTACCGGGCCAACCAGCCATGTTCCACCTTGGGGCGGAAGGGCTTGAGGGCCTTGCGCCTGCGCGCGAGCTCGGTCTTGCTGAGTTCCACCTCCAGGGTCCGCTTCGCGGCGTTGATGTGGATCGTGTCCCCGTGGCGCAACAGGGCGATCGGTCCGCCCCTCGCCGCCTCCGGGGAGACGTGGCCTACGCACAGCCCGCGAGTGCCGCCGGAGAAGCGGCCGTCGGTGATGAGCGCCGCGCGAATGCCCGCGCCGCGGATCG
>CAZOBJ010000035.1:0-26295 GCA_964577825.1 uncultured Planctomycetales bacterium | reverse complement strand
CGCAGCATTACCCGGCGCACCGTGGTCCGTACGGCAGGCCGAATGTCCACGCCGAGTGCATTATGCGCGCGCAACGGGACCCCGCCTGCGCAAACCTTGGTCCTGGGGAATGCCTCCCGGTCGATGAGAAGAACCTCGCGCCCGGTTGCGGCAAGGCGACGGGCGAGGGTGGAGCCCGCCGGACCCGCACCCACAACGAGCACGTCGACTGTGCTCACCGGGCTGCCACCTCCTCAAGGTATGCGGCCAGAACCCGCACATTGCGCTCAAGATTGAACTCATCACGCACTCGTGCGTGGGCGGCCTGTGCGAGTTGCGCTCCCTGGGGCGGGTCGCGCAGCAGTTCGGCCAGGACGGCGGCAAGATGGGTGTGCCGGTCCGGGGTCACCAGTCGGCCGGTGACCCCGTCCTCCACCACCTCGGGCAACCCGCCCACGCGGCTCGCCACCACGGGCAGGCCCACGGCCATGGCCTCCACCACCACGTTGGGGATCCCGTCGCGGTCACCGCGCGCGAACACAATGGATGGCGCGCACAGGACGTGGGCGTTGCACATCTCGTGTAGCACGTCCTCGGGCTTAATTCGGCCCAGAAACGCCACACTGTCGCCCACGCCCAGCGAGTAGCTGGCCTCCTTGAGTCGATACGCGAGTGGGCCTTCGCCCGCGATGCGCACACGCGCCTCCGGGACCTGGCCGCGCAAGACGGGCAGGGCATGGATCAGGGTGTTGAATCCCTTCTTGGGCACAAGTCGGCCGGCGGCGAACACGGTGGGCGGCCCCTCGGGCGCGTGGCGCGCGCTGAAGAAGTCCTCGGATACGCCGTGGTGGATCATGCGCAGGCGCTCGGGTGCGACGCCGCGTCGCTTCGCCGCGTGCGCAGCTTCCTGTGAGCAGGCGATCACTCGCGCGGCTCTCCGTGCGGCGCGCAGCCCAGGGCGCCAGGGCGCGAAGATGTCTCTGGCGTGAACGGACACGGTCCACGGTCGACTGAGCAGCGTCGCAAGCCCGAAGGCACAGAACGCAGGCAGCGACGCGAAATGCGCGTGCACAAGGTCAATGTCCTTCGGCGCCTGCTCGGCGGCCCGGTCAATGCGCTTGTCGTAGCGCAGACTCGAGATGGGCGCCCAGGGGTCCGTGAGCTTGGGCACGTCTTGAGCGAGCGGCATGGCTCGAGTGGCGTCTTGCGCGTCGGGGCCGATCCAGGGGGATTCGCCAACGCGCACGCGATGTCCGCACGGCCACACGCTGACGCGGTGGCCGAGGGTGCGCATGGTTTCGACCTCTCGCCGGATGAAGGTTTCGCTGGGTCGCGGGTATTCCTCAACGACATAGGCGAAGTGCATGGAGAAGGCTCCTCGCGCGCTCGGACGGCTAGGTCGGGAAGGCGCCGATATGAATCGAGTCTCTGGTGGGATAGTAGTACACTTGGCAGCGGCCCACGGATTCGGCGACATGCAGCACGGCGCCGGCAATGGAGACACGCGAGCCTGCATGCAGCTCGCCGTGCACGGTAAGCTTGGCCTTTTCGCTCTTCCGGCGCTCCCTGCGGACCTTGTCAAGGATGGCGTCCACTCGCTGGAGCCGCTCCTGGTCTTCGCGGCGGGTCTTGATGACCCTGGCCATGGCCGTGCGTCGCGGCGCAGGGGTTCGTTCGAGTACTGCACGCGGTTCGCCGTCTCCGATGGCGCGCGAAATTCGTTCCAGGCGCTGGGCAATCTCCGTGCGCTCCGCACGAAGCCGCTCTTCTTCCTCGGTTGGGAAGCCCAGGTGCAGGCTCGTGGCTACGTGCATGTGACTTCCGATTTCGTTTGCCTCGATGCCTTGACCTGCGTGCACAGTGCCGCCCATGATCCTGCCCTTGCCCTTGGTAACCACGATGCGGCCGTGGGCCACGATGCGGCTGTTGGATACATTGTTGTCCACCACCACGTCACCGCCTGCGTTGATGATCGCGTTCTCCGCGAAGTGCGCATACAGGCTGCCGGCCACGGCGATCTCTCCCTGACCGTGCATGATCACGCCCTGTTCGACTTGCATGTCGCCCCCCGCGCGGACGGTGGCGCCCTCGACAGACTCGCCGACCAAAACGCTGCCCGTTGCCTCGACGGTGAATCCAGCGCGAATCGTGCCCGAGATGCGCACGGATCCCTTGTCGATGTGGATATTGCCGGTCTCGTAATCGACGTCCCCTTCAATCTCCAGCACATCGGTCACGGAAAGGGAGTTGTCGGTGTAGAGCACGACTCCGTCCTGCGTCGCGATGAGGCGCCCGTTGTCCTCTCGCTGCACGCCCGCGCCGATCTGGATGGCGACGGGCTGGCCGTCCGCGGCCGCTAGGGCTTCGTCATATACGTCTCGGCCGGGCACACCCTTTTCCGGAGGCAGGATGCGGCCGATCGGTTCTCCAGCCGTGGCGCCCTGAATGCCGCCGCGTTCGCGAAAGTCGAATCGGCCGGTCTCGTCCTCTTGGCCGGAGGTCTTTTGGGGGCTGACTTGCAGCTCGAGCCGTTCGTCCGCACCGTCCTGGGGCGGGTCACCCTGCATGAAGATGACGTCCTGCACACCCTCTTGCTGGGCTTCCTCTCGACTGAGCGCCTGTTCGACGGCCTCACGGTCGAACCCGTGCACGAGTCCCAGGCGGGCAAAGGTCTTTTCCAGGCGTTCCTGGGTGATCTCGTCGCCATGGCTGTCTAGCGACCAGATGGTGCCCACCACGGAGAGCCGGTCGTCGGCAACCTCGAACGCTGGAGAGACCGTAACGCGCTCCGGACCGGCAGAGGCGAGCCCGTACGTGGTCGCGAGTGCGCAGTCTTCCTCCTCGGCGGGCTTCGCGCCGTCTCCCATGCGGAAGGTCGCTTCTCGCGGTGGGCGGCCTTCAGGCGGGCGCAGCTCCTCGTCGAGTACGGTCCGGCCCGAGCGTGCGGGCTTCGGAGCGATGCGCCGACAGATCACCATGCCCGGGAGCACCGGCCGGGACAGGTCACCCTCCACCTCGATGCGCCCGTCCTCCGGCTGCGTGGGCGGCTCGCCGCGGGCGAGCACCAGGCCGCGTACGTTCTCCTCCTTTGCCACCTTGTCAAGAAGCTGCGCGATGGCCTCGTCGTCAATGCCAAGCTTCACACCGGCCGCCTCTAGCGCCTGGCGGACCACGGCCTCGTCGAGTGGGCTGCCGTCCCCTGCGGGTCCCTCGACGCTTTCCACTTGCGCTTCCATCGCGTCCGGCGTGGTCTCGATCGAGATGGACGCATCCGCATTGCGCGGGCGGGCGCGGTATTCGCCTTCCTCCGTTTCCTCCAGGACCACGTTGTCCTCGGATGTGTCCAGGGCCTGTGCGGCCCGGGCACGCGCGGTCCGTTCGTTTTCGGCCTGGATGGATACGGTGCGTTGCGGCATTCTGCGCTCCCAGTCCGGAAGGGGCCAACGTTGCCGCAGAGTGTTAAGAAGCCTCGCTCGCGGGTGCCCTCATGGGCTGCGGGTCTTCGAGCAACCTTTTGATCGCGGTGTTGAATCGACCCGCAAGTTGGCCGTCGATCACTCGATGATCGCAAGACAGCGTCAGGCGGACCATGGGGCGGACGGCCACCGTGTCCTTGATCGCAACAGGTGTGTTCGCCATGCGTCCGACGGCGAGGATGGCCGATTCTCCCGGGTTAATGATCGCAGAGAAGGACTCGACCTGATCGATGCCCAGATTCGACACCGTGAAAACAGCGCCCGTGTACTCGTCCGGCAAGAGGCGGTGGTCGCGGGCTCGTTGCGCGAGGTCCCGGGCCGCGCGCGAAAGTTCGGGCAAGGGGAGCCGGTCCGCGTCCCGGATCACCGGGGTCAGGAGCCCGTCATCGTCTACCGCCACGGCAAAGCCGACGTGCATACGGTCGCGCCTTACGTAACCCGCACCCGTATATGCTGCCGCTACTTGCGGATAGCGCCGCAGCGCCAGTGCGCAGGCCTTCAGGATCATGTCGTTGTAGCTGACGCGGGCGCCCTGTTCCTTGAAGTCCGCGCGCAGGCGCATGCATGCGCTCATGTCCACACCGGTCTGCACATAGAAGTGCGGGGCAATCGTCTTGCTCAGGGTCATCCGGCTTGCAATCACCCTGCGCATGCTCGAGAGGGGCTGCGCGGATTCTTCACCCTCCGGCCGGTCGAGCGCTTCCCGAAACCGCAGGCACGCAGTCCGGTCTGCCCGGGGGTAGCGGATATCCTCAATGCCTGCGGGAAGCGGCGCCTCTGCGTCCCCGATCACGGCGAGCACCCCATCGACAGGGACCAAGTCGCCCGGGGCTGCGCACTGATGCCGCACGACCCCGGTCCATGGCGCCTCCAGCGCCAACGTCGCCTTGTCCGCGGTGACCTCGGCGATGATCTCTCCCTCGCCTATCGAATCGCCACAAGACTTGTTCCAGCGCAGAAGAACCCCTTCCGTGACCGTCCGGCCGAGCATGGGCAGGCGCAGCTTGTTCATATCAGTCCGAGGCCGCGTACCGGCAAAAGGCCTCGGGCAGGGCCTCGAGGATGTCCCCGGCCATCACCCCGTACATGCCCTTGGCCTCGGCGGCCTGGTCGCCCGCCAGGCCGTGCAGGTGGGCGGCCAGCGCCGCGGCCTCGAACGCATCCATGCCCTGACCCAGAAGCGCGGCCAGACATCCGGCCAATACGTCGCCCGCGCCCGCAGTGGCCATGCCCGGATTGCCCGTCTGGTTGACGTAGGTCCGCTCGCCGTCGGTGACCACGGTGCCCATGCCCTTGAGAAGCACAATGCTGCCGGTGCGTTGTGCCATGCTACGCGCCATGTTCTCTCGGTCGGCCTGCACCGCGTCGACACGCGTGCCGCTGAGTCTGGCCATCTCTCCCGGATGGGGAGTGAGTACCGTGGCGTACCGGCGACTCGTAAGCGACCGCGAATCCTGGCCCACAGCGGTTAGCCCACCGCCGTCCAGCACCAGAGGCGCATGGAGCTCACCCACGAGGAGGCGGATGAGCTCTGCGGTCTCTCCGCTGATCGCGATGCCCGGTCCGAGCACAACCGCATCGGACTCGTGACTGGCCTCAGCGAGAAGCTCGCGGGCCTCGATGCCCACCGATCCCACGTCCGTAGCAGGGAGAGGCAGCACCACCGCTTCGACGCACAGGGTTTCCGCGATTGACGCAAGCGAGCTGGGCAGCGCCCAGGTCACGTACCCGGCGCCCGACCGCAGCGCTCCGCGTGAGGCCAGGGCCCCGGCGCCGGTCATGCCGCGCGAACCGGCAATCACCAGAATCCGCCCGACGCTGCCCTTGTGTGCGTCCGGAGATCTTGTCGGAAGAGCCGGCAGGGTTTGGGTCACGGTTCGCTCCTGCGAGTACCGAGGATGGCTCGCGCGACGGCCACGCCCGCGCCGAACCCGTTGTCAATATTTACCACGGTGACCCCGGCCGCGCAAGAGTTCAGCATGCCCAGCAAAGCGGCCAAGCCGCCGAAGGATGCGCCATAGCCGACACTCGTGGGCACCGCGACTACGGGAACGGCCACCAATCCGCCCACAACGCTGGGAAGCGCCCCCTCCATGCCCGCAACGACTACGATGGCGCCTGCGCGTCGGAGCCGCTTTCTCTCGGCCAAGACTCGGTGCAGGCCGGCCACTCCCACGTCATACAGTCGGTCCACGGCGCATCCGGCAAATCGAGCCGCCTCGCAGGCCTCCTCGGCGACGGGCAGGTCGCTCGTTCCAGCGGCCACCACGAGCACGGGGGGGGCTCCGGGCCGCGGAGCGGGGTTGGCTCCGATTCGCACGGTGCGGGCTTGCTCATTGACCGCAGCGTCGAGAAAGGCCTCCTGCAACCGACCGATCATGGGCTCGGCCACGCGCGTGGCCAGAGCTCGTCCGTGGGCGTCGTACAGGGCTAGCAGGATGTCGCGCACCTGCTCGAAGGTCTTGTGCCAGGCGAAGACGACTTCCGGAAGACCGCAGCGGTCGACGCGGTCGTGGTCGATCCGGGCGAAGTCGCCCAAGTCGAAGAACCCCTGTGTGCGCATCCGTTCCAGGGCGTCCTGCGGGGATAGTTCGCCCCGGCTGACCGCCTCCAGCGTCTCGCGCGCACGCTGATCCATCTCCTGCCTCCGTGGCAAGTCAAGCCAGGCGCAGGTGGCCGAAGTACACGAGCGCCGCCAATCCGCCCAGCACGACGAGCGCTACGAGATACACCGTCTTCTCGCCGCATCGGCCCAGGTAATGGTACAGCAGATGGAACAAGATCACCACACACGTGGCCCAGGTGAACAGAAACATCGTCTTGCCGTAGCGGAACGCGAAGAAGCTGCGCTCAAGCCACCCGCCTGCTCGGTCCCACAGTAGCACGGTTACCAGGAACAGCAAAAAGATCGCGATATGCTTGAGGGTCTGGTGCACCGTGCGCTCCCTTCGTGCTAGGCGACTCCGGCCTGGGCGGTGTCCGTGGATTCGACCTCAGGAGAGCCCGACTCGGCACTGAACTCCAGGCTATACACCACACTCACGCCTCGTTCGCGCTGGGTCACGCCCCAGATGCGGTCGGTGCGGGCCATGGTGCGCTGGTTGTGCGTGATGATGACGAACTGGCTCTCCTGAGCGAAGTCGCGCACCGCCTCCATGTACAGGTCGATGTTCGAGTCGTCGAGCGGGCCGTCCACCTCGTCCAACAGGCAGAAGGGACTGGGCTTGCATCGGAACAGGCTGAAGAGAAGCGCCACCGCGCACAGTGCCTTCTCGCCGCCGGAAAGGAGACTGATCGTGGTCAGCTCCTTGCCGGGCGGGCGCGCCACGATCTCGATGCCCGCCTCCAGAGGGTCCTCGGCCTGCTGGAGCACGAGGTTTGCTCGTCCCCCGCCGAACAGGCGCCGGAACATGGCGTGGAACGCCTCTCGGACCTGGGCGAACGTGGCATCGAACCTGCGGGTACATTCTTCGTTCAGCCGATTGATGAGTGCCTGAATGTCGTCCCTGGCCGTGACGAGGTCGTCCCGCTCGCTCGCGAGAAAGTCACGACGGGCCTTCAGCTCATCGAGCTCGGCCACGGCCTGATGGTTGACCGCACCGATGCGCCGGATGCGCTCCTGGAGGTCTGCCACGAGCTTTTCCAGAGCGTCGGGCTCCAGGGCGGCCAGCTCCTGCTCGGGCTGGGACGATTCGGCCTCCTCGTCGACGGAACGGGAAAGCGTCGCCTCCAGGGCCTGTAGGCTCTCCGGCCCGACTTCGTCGCGGACCTTCTGCTCCAGGTTCTCCAGGCGCAGGGACGCCTCGCGCTCGTCGAGGCGAAGACCGCTCAGGTTCTCGTTGACCTCAGCGAGACGGCGCTGCATGGCGCGTTCTTCGTTGCGCCGCTCTTCGAGAGTGCTTCTCAATTCGCCGAGCTCGTGGCGCAGTCCGCGTTCGTCTTCCTCGATCTGCCCGCACTGGTGGGCGAGCTGCGTGCGATGGTCGTGCAGCGTGTCCAGATCCGCGCCCAGGCGGTCGTGCTCCTGGCGCGCTTGTTCACCGCGTTGGCGGGAGGTCTCCGCCTCTTGTTGGCGATCGCGGGCGTCGCGGGCCAGCGCCTCGGCGCGGCGGTCGGCCGCCTCCAGGGCCTGACGGGATTGCGCGAGGCGGACCTTGAGGTCCGTGAGGGCCTGCTGGGCCTGGTCGTGTTCCTGCCGGAACGCTCCGAGTTCCTGCTGCAGGGACGCGACGGTGCGCGACGCCTGCTCGTGCCGGTCTTGCAGCACCCTGGCCTGCTCGTCGACTTGCGTTCGGTTGACGCGGGTCTGGGTAAGGCGCTCGGAAAGCGAGGCCGCCTCGTCGCGCAGGCGCGCGGCTTCTTCGCGCACGGAGCCGAGCCCCTGGGACGTGGTCGAGAAGGCAGTGGCGGCCTCACGCAGGGCCTCGGCCCGTTCGGCTTGGGTCTGCTCCAGTTCTGCGACGAGACTATCTCGTTCGGAGCACTCCGCGGCCGTCTGTGTGCGCGCCCCCGAAAGCTGCGTGCGGCGTGCCTCCAGCGTTTCGAGCCGTCGGGAGAGCTCTTCGAGTTCGCTGGTGCGTGCGATCAGCCCGGCCTCCGATCCGCGGCCACGCCCACCCCGCAGGCTGCCTGTCCGGGAGATGCACTCGCCGTCGAGGGTGACGATCTTGCGCCATCCGGCCTCCTGGCGCAGGGCAAGTGCCTGGTCCAGGGTCTCCACCACGAGCACGCCGGCAAGCAGCCGCTCTGCGGCCGCTCGGTGTTCTTCCGCGAACCGCACAAAAGCTAGGGCCTCGCCCTTGACGCCAGGACGGGAGGTGAGCTCGGGCGCACCTCGCGCCTCGACGCGCACATTGTCCAGGGGGAGGAACGTAGCCCGCCCCAGCGCTTCGCGCTTCAGGAACTCGATCGTGGTCCGCGCGCCCCGGGCCGTGCTCGTCACCAAGTACTGCTGGGCGCCTCCGAGCGCGGCCTCGATGGCTTGGACATAGGTGGGCTCCACGCGCAAGAGGTCCGCGACTGTGCCGAGGACGTCCGCGCACTCCGGCCGGCCCTCTCTGCGGGCCGCCAGACAGGCGCCTACGCCGGGGTCGACTCCTGCACGGGTGTCTCGGAGCTCGCGCAGCGTGTCCCTGCGGCTCGTGCATGCGGTGCATTCGCGCTCGAGGTCGGCGAGCGCCGCATCGACCTCGGTGAGGCGCGCATGAGAATCGGCATTGGCGTGGTGGGCCTGTTCGAGCTGGGTATCGAGGTCAATCTTCTGGGTGGCCAGGGTATCTTGCCGGGCCCGGCTGTCTTCGAGCTGTTTCGCAAGGGCGTCTTCTTTCTTCGACGCGGCAGCGATCTGCGTTTGGAGCGTGTCGGCGCGCTCGCCCAGATTCCTGGCCTCGTTGTCCAGACGCGCCTGAGTGGCGGCCAGGGTCGCCTCTTCGGCGCGAACCTCGTCGAGTGCAGTTCGGACCTGTTCCATCTCGGCTTCGAGACTGCGAACCTTACTCGCGTGGGCCTGGGACGTCTGCTGGGCCTTATCGGTCTCGGCTTGCACGCGTTCGACTTCGACGTGCAACGCCTCGCGTTCGGGCTCAAGGGCCGCGCGCTCTTCCTGGATGCGGGCAAGGTGCTCGTGCAGCGCGCGCACATGCTCGTCGGTGCCTTCGGCCTCGCGACAGAGCCCGCGGCGACGCTCCACAAGGCGTGCATTCTCCGCCTCGGCATCGGCCAGGGCCGTGCGCGCCTCGTGCAGGCGGCCCTCCGACTCGGAGAGCCGCTCCTCCACGGCGAGTTCCTGTTGATGGTCCTGCGAAATCTGAGTGGTCAGCGCAGTGATGCGGCTCTGCTCCGCGTCGCGCAACTCTTCAAGCTCCGCGCACTTGGATCGCAGCTGCGTCAAGTGGTGGGTGGTCGCCCGGGCGCGGATAAGGTATAGGTGGCCCTTGGCCTGGCGCAGCTGGTCCGTGAGCCGCTCGTAGCGGCGGGCGTTCTGCGCCTGTCGGGACAGGCTTCGCACGCGGCGCTCCACCTCATCCAGGATGTCCTGCACGCGCGTAAGGTGTCCCTGCGTACGCTCCAGGCGGGATAGGCACTCCTTGCGGCGAGCCTTGTACTTGCTGATGCCCGCGGCCTCCTCGAAGACCTGTCTGCGCTCCTCAGGCTTGGCGGCGAGCAGGGCCTCCACCTTGCCCTGTTCGATGACCGAATATGCGTTCGAGCCCACGCCCGTATCGAAGAACAGCTCGCGCACGTCCCGCAGGCGGCAGCGTTGCCGGTTGATGAGGTACTCGCTCTCCCCGCTGCGATACAGGCGCCGGGCGATGCACAGCTCATTGTATTCGGTGGGCAGATATCCGTCGCTGTTGTCCAGATACAGGTTCACCTCCGCGAAGCCCATAGGCTTGCGGTTCTCGCTGCCGGAGAAGATGACGTCCGCCATCTCGCCCCCGCGCAGGGACTTGGGGTTCTGTTCGCCAAGCACCCATTTGACCGCGTCCACGATGTTGGACTTTCCGCACCCATTCGGGCCCAAGATGGCGGTGATGCCGTCCGAGAGGTGGATGGTGGTCTTGTCCGCGAAGCTCTTGAAGCCGCAGAGCTCGATCCGGGTCAGTCGCATGTAGATGGCCTCACTGAGCTATTGACCCACCCCGCGGGGTATTGGGTCAGGCGACCAGAGGAATCTCCTGTCCACACTGGGCGCAGGCGCCTGCCGGCGTCAGCTCGCGGACTTCTGTACGGTAGCCACGGCGCCCAATGAGTACGGTGCCACACTTCGGGCAAATCGTGTCGCTGCCCTCCGCATCAGGCACGTTGCCCAGATATACGTACGTGAGTCGTTCTCGGAACCGCTCCCGCGCCGCGCGCAGATCGGCCAAGCTTGTGGGACGGGCTTGGAGCCGATAGCGCGGGAAGTACGCGGACAGATGCACGGGCGTATCCGCGCCCAGGTTCTCCGCGATCCAGGCGGCCAGCTCGCTCTGCTCGACTGGGTCGTCGTTGTGCCCCGGGATAAGGAGGTTGGTAACCTCCACGTGGCAGGCCTGTGCGGCTGTGCGGGCCGTGTCGAGCACGGGTTGCAGATGCCCGTGGCAAAGCTTGCGGTAGAAGTTCTCACGAAACGCCTTGATATCGATGTTCATGGCGTCCACGCAAGGCAGGAGCTCTTTCAGCGGTCCCGGATTGACATAGCCGTTGGTCACGAGCACGTTCTTGAGGCCCTGCGCCTGAGCGGCGCGCGCCGTGTCGCGCACGTACTCGAACCAGACAAGAGGCTCGTTGTAGGTGTATGCGATGCCGATGCTGCCTCGGTCGCGCGCCAGCCGGACCGCGTCCTCCGGGGGGAGCTCTTGCGCGTTTACGATCTGTTGCGACAGGTTCCAATTCTGACAGAAGGTGCAGCGGAGGTTGCATCCATAGGTGCCCAGGCTGAGAATCTCGCGCCCCGGGTGGAAGTGGTACAGGGGCTTCTTCTCAATCGGGTCCATGGCCGCGGAGGCCGCACGGGCGTAGCTCTGCGCGTAGAGCACGCCCCCACGCGTCGCCCTGCCCAGGCACAGGCCGCTCTCACCTTCGCCGCGCTCGCATGCCTGCGGGCACAGGCGGCACCGAGTGCGCCCCTGGTCGAGCTTTTCGTACCACGACGCTTCTACGGGCATGTGGCCTCCCGTCCCGACGCGCGAGCCTCCCCCACGCGCGTCAGAACCCCCGGATGTCGATCGCCGGGTGGGTCTGGCGCAGTTGCTCCACGACCGCGCGCACCTCATTCCCCTCATACGTATGCGGACCGGCCGCCTGCGGATCAAGTACCTCGTCGGGATTGTATCGCTGCAGAATCCAGGTGGCGCGCGGCGCCAGGCGCTGGATGTCCTCCGCCATGCCCGGCAGGTCCTCCAACGTGACCGCGGCTGGACACAAGGTGGTGTGGAACTCGATGTCCAGGTCGCTGGCTGCGACCAGCCGGAAGCTCTCGCGCACGGCCTCGGGATCGGCGTCCACACCGACTGCGCGGCTCAGGCGCTCAGGCGTGAGCGGCGCTTTAAAGTCCAGGGCCACGCTGTCCAGCAGATGTTCGTCAATCAGGGCGCGGAGCACCTCGGGATGCGACCCGTTCGTCTCCAGCTTCGTGTCCAGCCCCTGGTCGCGCAAAAGTGAGAGCAGCGCAGGCAGGCCCGTATGCAGCGTGGGCTCGCCGCCTGTGACCACCGCGCCGTCGACCCAGCCCGCCTGGTCATCGAGCTGCTCCAGCACCGCCTCGATCGGCACGGCCGCGAGCCTTTCCGGCTCGCGCACGAAGCGCCATCCATGGCAGAAGGGGCAGCGCCAGTTGCATCCGGGCAGGAAGAGCACGGTGGCAATGCGCCCATAAAACTCGTTCAGGCTCGTGGCCAAGTGGCCGCGAATCGTCGGCAGGGTTTCGGACACGGTGCCTGGGCTCGCCGTGGACATGATCAGGTGGCCTCGGTTGCCTGGGCGACGCTTGCGGGAGCGGTCGCGGAGGCGGGTTCATCTGAGCGTCGGGCAAGGAGCGCGCGCAGCGCGTCCGGTTCCCATGCGCCCAACTCGGTTGCTTCCTTGGCGCTTACGCGGAAAATGCCTGGTTCGTTCTTCGCCCCGCAGTACGGGCAGACGTCAGACATTCCGCAGGTCATGTGGTTGCACCAATGGCACACGGTGAACTCGGGGCTGACGGTGAGCTGGGCTGCCTGCGTCTTTTCGAAGGTCTTCTGCACGAGGTTGAGAATGCTGGTCGCGCTCGGACGGTTCTCACCCACAAACGCGTGGATGATCGCTCCGGATTCGATCAGGCTGTGGAACATGGCCTGCTTGCGGATCCGGGAGACCAGGTCCACGTCCGCGTCCGGACGCAGGTGGATGGAGTTCGTATAGTAGGCCTGGTCGGTCTCGATGTCGCCACTGACGAAGTTCTCGGACTGCGGCCAGTTTTTCAGGTCCACCTTGGCCAGGCGGCGCGCGGCGCTCTCCGCCGGACTCTCTTCGAGGCTCAATCGCATGCCGTGTTTGCGGCCGAGTTCCTTGATGCTGTAGTAGAGGTAGCTGATCACCCGCAGTCCGGCCCGCAGGGACTCCTCGCTCTCATGGAGCTCTTGCCCGGTCAGGTAGTGCAGGGCTTCATTGAGCCCGATCGGGCCGATGATGTAGGTGGACGTGTCGAGGTCGATGTAGGGCCGGCCGTCCGCGGCGGGCTTGCCGACCTGCCACAGGGGCATGCTTGGTCCGCTCATCAGCTTGCGCGCGAACTCGCGCTTCTGAAGGTGGGCCTTTACGCAGATATCGATCGCACGATCGATCTGCGGAAAGAGCCCCGGCAGCCCCTTGTCACCTGCCCGATAGGCGCACTGGGGCAGGTTGATGGTCACGTTCTGAAACCCGCAGAACCGCATGGTTTCGGGCCTGCGGATCATGGTGTGGTCTTCGATGCTCGTGCGCAGCCGACAGCAAGCCGACAGGGTCACCTCGTCCCGGTCGAAGATGAAATAGGGCGTGCCGTTCTCCGAGGCGATGTCGCAGGCGTACTCCAGGATGGCGCGCTGGGTCGGATCGCTGAACGTCTCGTGGTTGATGTGGAGGTCGCACTTGGGGAAGGCGAACACGTGGCGGTACTGGTCGCCCTCATGCCAGACCTCGAGCATCGCGCGGGTGAACCGGCTGGCCGTTTGCGTGTAGTCCGCGTAGGTGCGCCCGTTGTACTCGCCCCCGGGCCCGATGGCGGGGACATCCTTCAGGTACGCGGGAATGCCGGTGTGGATATTGAAGTCCAGGAACAGGGTCTGCCCGCCTCGGCTGAACGCGTTCTGGCTGGAACTGAAGATGAGGTGCTGGGCCTCTTGCTTGAGCTCGCGGTCGCTCATCCCCTCCAGGAACGGTGCGTACATGATGTTGATGTAGGCCACGCCGAGCGCCCCGGCATAGTAGGCCTGCATGCTGGCCAGAAAGGTGTTCAGGTGCCCGGTCAGCGTGCGCGCGTGCTTGGCCGGCGCGGAGCTCGTGTCCAGGTTTTCCAGGTGCAGACCGTACTTCTTCAGGTACTCCAGGGAGTGCGACGAGCAGTACACGCGCGTGGGGTACCCCAGGTCATGGACATGCACCAGACCCGCGCGGTGCGCATCGGCCACCTCCTCGGAAAAGACCTCCTGGAGCGCGTACTGCTTGAGCGTGTGCTCCGCGATGGACAGGTTGATGGCCTCGGGGTTGTTGGCCGTGATGTTGGAGTTCTCTTTGCTCTTGCTGAAGATGAGGCGGTCGATGTCGTATTTGGGCATGCCGATCACTGCCTGGCGCCGCAGAGACTTCTGGTGGCCTCGCTCAAATAGTTCGTTGTCTACGAGCTCGCGGATGAGGCTCGTACTGATCCGGCTGATGCCCGAATTGAAGATACGCCGCTCGACCACGGACGCGATCTCCCGCGCCTCGGCCTCGCTGATTTCGGCCTCCTTGACCAAGGCCTGGGCGATGCGCGTCTTTTCCCAGTTGAAGTATTCCGCGCGACTTGCCGGGTCGACGAGAAGCTGCGTATCCGTGCTATCCGAGTCCTCCTGGATCTGCTTGCGCACACGGGTGCGGGCGCGCTGCTCCGAGCGCTTCTGGCGGTACAGGATGTAGGCCTTGGCGGTCTTGGCGTGTCCGGTCTCGATGAGGACCTTCTCCACCATGTCCTGGATGTCCTCGATGCCCGGGATGTCCGTGCCGAAGCGCCTTTGCAGGAACAGGCACACCACGCCGCTGAGTTCATCGGCGAGCGCGCGGTCCTCGCCGCCGACCGCCTTGGCGGCCGCGAAGATCGCGTCTGCGATCTTCCCACGATCAAAGCGTACAAGCTGTCCGTCTCGCTTGCGGACCATCTCGATTCCGTGGTCGCCATGCACGTTCTCAGTCAAGGTACCTCCCCCCCCTATTGCTGCTCATGTCCCTGCGGAGTCTCTCGATCGCGCTCAATCGTATCGATCTCTCGCACAAACTCGTCCACGGCCTTGAATTCGCGGTATACGGAGGCGAACCGGACGTAGCCGACCTCGTCAAGCTCTCGCAGTCGCTTCATCACGGCCTCGCCGATCGTGCGGGAGTCGACCTCGCGCTCATGCGCGTTCAGAATCGCCTTTTCCACGGCCTCGACCAGGGCCTCGATGCGTTCGGTGCTCACCGGACGCTTCTCCAGGGCCTTGACCACACCATGAAGGATGTTCTCGCGGCGGTAGGGCTCGCGCTCGCCGGATTTCTTCACAACGCGCAACGGCACCTCGGCCACGCGCTCGTGCGTGGTGAACCGGCGCCCGCAGTTGAGACACTCGCGCCGACGACGGATCACGCGTCCTTCTTCACCTGGACGCGTGTCCGCCACACGGTCATTGTCCTCGCGACAGTAGGGGCAAAGCATACTCGCCTCTCTTCGCAAGCCCCGGTCCCATGCCAGGATGCACAGCGACAAGAACAGGGCAGGGGTTCTAAGCGCTACGGCGCCGTACGGGGTGCGCGGGCCCGAACCGTCACATACACACCGTTCCGGACCTCATTTGGCTGTAACCCACCGGGACAGCAATGGGTTACGCCTCTTCAGCCTTTCCCCGGCTCCCCCCATATCTCGCGCTTGCGTATTCTATTTACCCAATATGCGGGGGGCGAGTCAAGTACAAACCGCCCCGTCGCCGATCCTTTTTCGACTTCCGATGAGAGTCAGAATCTGAGAATCAGAACATCTTGGTGTGATAAAACTTATGGAGGTGCCGCTCCGCGACGTTGTGCCCCGAAGCTCACCCAAGGCCTCGCCACGCGCGCTCGTCGTCCTCCGAGCCCTCGTAGACGAAGTCGGTCTTGCCCAGGCTGGCCGCGTCCGGAGGGGCGAGCCGGATGCCGACGGGGATTTGCAGCCGTCCCTCCAGGAGCGGATCTCGGGTGCGGGTCATCCAGTCGGTGAGGCGGTCTACAAGGTCCTGTTGGACGCTCGCGTACTCGGGGTCGCCGGCCAGATTGTTCCGCTCCAGCGGGTCGAAGATAAGGTCGTAGATCTCTTCGCGTGGCCTTTCCATTCCGCCCCAGCCGTGCTCCACCCACAGATCCCGGGTGAGGCCGGGATCCACGTTCGGGAGCACGGTGCGGGGATATTCTCCGTATCGACGGATGTACTTCCATCGGTTGGTACGCACCGCACGCTGCGGGTCCGCGGCTGCGTGCAGGTTAATCTCCGAGAACAGGGCCTCGTGCAGCGTCGCGCGCTCGCCATGGAGCAGGGGCACCAGGCTCTCGCCCTCCAGCCAGTCCGGCCGGGGCGCGCCCGTCAGGTCGCAGAGCGTGGGGTACAGGTCCAGGTGGCTGACCATGGTGTCGCACACGCGTCCGCCCGTCGCCCCGCCCGGACCGCGCAGGATGAGCATAACGCCGGTGCCGCTGTCGCGGAGCGTGCACTTCATCGAGGGAAAGGCCACGCCGTGGTCCGTGGTGCACACGACAAGGGTGCGGTCGGCGAGCGGGCTGTGGTCCAGGGCGTCGAAGACCATGCCCATCTTCTCGTCGAGCGTATGGACCCGGGTGTGGTAGCGGGCCACGTCCTCGCGCGTCTGCGGCTTGTCCGGGAAGAGCGGCCATGGCTGCACGTATCGCGGATCGTCGAGCCGCCGTTGCGGCGGAAACGGACGGTGCGTCTCGAAGAACCCCACGCTCAGGAAAAACGGCTCGGACGGTCCGGAGTCGAGCAGGCGGGTAGCCTGGTCGTGGGCTTGGTCGGCCTGCGCGGTAACCACCTGGTCGTAGCCGATGTCCTGGACCTGATCTGAGGCGATGATGTGCTGGTGGCCGCACAGGTAAGAAGTGTACCCGACCCGGCGCAGCGTGTGGACGATATGTCGGCCGTAGTCGTTGAGCCGAGAGCCCCGGTGAGCGAGCCCCAGCATGCCGTTTGCGTGCGGGCATTGGCCGGTCAGTAAGGCAGCGCGGCTTGGGGAGCAGGTGGGCCCTTCGCAAAAGGCCTGGCGGAACACCACGCCCTCTTCGGCCAGGCGCTGCAGGTTTGGCGTGGACACCGGATACCCGTAGGGTTGGATGAATCGGCCGGTGTCGTGCGAATGGATGTACAGGATGTTCGGCTTCGCCATTGCGGGGCCTCTCCAGGTTGCAAAAGGTCGGCAGGCTCAGCCGAGACGCGCTGCCAACACGCCCTTGAGGTCGACCATGCCGACCACGCGATCGTTTTCGTCGAGCACGGGGAGCTCGCCGATGCGATGCGTGCGCATGATGCCCAGGGCCTCGGACGCGGGCGCATCGTTGCGCACCGTGCATGGGTCATGCACCATCACGTTCATGATGGGACGGGTCAAGACCAGGTCGTCGGCCAGGATGGCGCGTCGCAGGTCGCCGTCCGTGAAGATGCCCAAGAGCTTGCCGGACCTGTCCACAACGATCCCCGCGCCGGCGCGTGCGCGACTGACGGCCTGGATCGCCTCGCGCACGCTCGCCTCTGGTGGTACCAAAGCTACCGCGTCCGGGCCGCGCATGAGCTCTCGGACCAGGAACGCCTTGCGTCCCAGCTCGCCCGCCGGGTGCAGCCGTCCGTACTCCGAGGCCGAAAACCCGCGCTTGCGCATCAGGGCCATGGCCAGCGCATCGCCCAGGGCGAGCATGGCCGTTGTGCTCGCCGTGGGCGCGAGGCCAAGGGGGCACGCTTCCCGCAGGTCGCCCATCTCTAGGACCACGTCCGCCTGTACGCCCAGGGTGCTGCGCACCGAGCTCGTGACCGCGATCAGGGTCAGGCCTTGTCGGCGCAGGAACGGGAGCAGGCGCGAGATTTCATCGCTCTCGCCCGAGTTGCTGAACAGGAGCGCCACATCTCCCTTGCGCACCATCCCCAGGTCGCCGTGCAGCGCATCGGCCGGATGCAAAAAGATGGCGTCGGTTCCGGTGCTGGCCAGGGTCGCGGCGACCTTGCGCGCGATGAAACCGGCCTTTCCGATCCCGCAGGTGACGACCCGTTGTCCGGGGACCTGCTGCATGATGTGCAGGGCCTGCTCGAATGCGGGCCCGAGCCGGTCGAGCACGGATTGGATGGCCGCAATCTCAGCGCGCAGCACTGCGCGCGCATAGTCCAGGCTCACCGCGTGTCTCCCGCCTCTGGTTCGCGCTCTCTCGCATTGTCCGCGGGCTGCCGGTCGGTTGCAAGCCCCTCGGGCGCGTACGTGCGCCGGACGGCCTGGATGTCGCGCTTGCCGCGTAGGTACAGAGGCAGGCCCGCGCCCACGCCGATGAGGTTCAGGATGATGCGCCACCCGAGGAAGAGCACCGCGCCGTTGCGGATCGCACCGGCCGTACTCGTGCGCAGGAGCTCCGCAAACGCAGTCTCGCCCACGCCCAGTCCGCCCATGGGAACCGGCAAGGCATTCACCACGAGCGCCGGAGGGGCCGAGAAGAAGACCTGCGTCATGGTCACGCCGAAGCCCGTGGCCTGTGCAAGAGCGGTCAGCGCCAGGAGCACCATGCCCTGAATGATGATGCTGAGGCCCAGGGCGATGGCCAACGACCCCGGGCTGCGCCGGTAGGCGAGCAAGCCCTCTACGAACCCCATGAGCGCGTGTCCCCCGGGAAGGTGCTCGCGCGCCAGGCGGCTGAGCGTGCGACCGGGCAGGAGTCCTGGCAGCACGAGCGCGGTCAGCGCAGCAACGCTCAGGTCCACGGTGGTCGCGGCATGGGCCCAGACGCTTAACATCCCGAACTGTGCGCTCGGCAATCCTCGATGCACGATCCACGTCTGAGCAAGAAGCAATAGGGCCACGCCGGCAAGCGCCCAGGCGCGGCCGATGGACACGGCGACAATGGCGGCCGCGAGCGCGAGCCCGAACCCGGCCAGCACCGCGAACAGCGTCAGGGCCACGTAGGGGAGCCCCTCGACGCGCTGCATGTAATCCCAGCTCAGGACGATGGCGAGCCCGCCGAGAGCGAGAAGCCCCAGCAGCCCGCAGATGCGGTCGATGAGTACGCTGGCCGCGGCCGCTCCGCGGCGGTGCGTCTCGCGGATCACGTACCCAATCTTCACCAGGTCGCCACCGAAGGCGCCGAACATGAAGGTGTTGAAGAACATGCCCACAAATCCGAGCCGCACTGCGGTGGGGAACGGGATCGGCGCGGCTGCCCCGCGCAGAAGCAGCCACCATCGCACGAAGCTCAAGAGACAGGGCAGTAGCACGAGGAGCACCGCCGCCGCCGCGATGTGCAGGCGAGCCGGGTCCAAGTCCAGGCCACGGGGGTCCAGCCGCCCGGTCAGGATGAGGTACGAGAGCGCGGCGACCACCACCCCGTATTTGAGTACGGCGACGGCAACACGGCGGATGCGCAAGCGACTCTCCCGAGTCGGAGGGTCAGGCGTTGACCCGTTCGATGTAGGCGCCCGTATCCGTGTCCACCTTGATCCGGTCCCCCTGGTTGATGAACGGAGGCACGCTTACCACGAGACCGGTGTTGGTCGTTGCGGGCTTGCCCACGTTCGTGGCGCTGGCGTTCTTGATTCCCGGCGGGGTCTGCACCACCTCCAGGACAATCGTCTTGGGCAGGTCGACGGACAGCACTTGCGAGCCCACCGTGCAAATGGTGGCGGGCTCTCCTTCCACGAGGTAGGACGCCTTGTCTGCGATCAGGTCCGCCGGGACGTCGATCTCCTCGAAGGTCTCGGTGTGCATGAACACGTAGGTGTTTGCTCGGGAGTAGCTGAACGTGGCCTCGGCACGATCCACGTCGATCTGTTCGACATTCTCGGCGGCTCGCAGTCGGCGATCCACCACCTTGCCGCTTCGCGCGTGCTTGAGCTTCGCCTGCACGTAGGCGGGGCCCTTGCCGGGCTTGACGTGTTCGAGGTTTACGCACAGGTAGATCTCGCCGTCCAGGCGCACGGCATTGCCGCGGTTGAGTTGATTGACGCCAACGGTGGGCATAAACGGGTCTCCTTCTGGCCTCCTACTCCTATTGGTAGCGTTCGTCGCTCGCTTCGTGCGATGCGAGCCGACCCCACATTCTGCCGCATGGCTGTTGGCGAGTCAACGCCGCGTTCTCCGATGGACTTGGCCGAGAGGGGCGAGAGGTCTCTTGAACCGGGCCAGGGGAGCCGGTAGATTGACAGCGGAGCCCTGTGGGTTGGGCGCGGGCAGGGGCGCCAGGACCCGACACTCAGGAGCGGGGCCGTTCATGTACGTTGCCTGAGGAGCGATGCGTGGGCAAGCTGATGGGACGGGCGCTCGTGCTCGTAGTCGGGGCGGGTATGCTCGCGGCTGTGGTACTCGGACTGCGCGCAAGGTCCTCCGACGGGCGTCCGGGCGACGATGCGCCGGCGCAGGGCAACGGGGGGAGCGTCGTCACGGTGTCCAGCCGTCCGGCCGCCTGGATCGTGCTCGAAGCCGAAGACGCCGAGGAGCTGGAGCCCCCAGTCCGACTGGCCGAAGGCGTGGAGGGGGCCTCAGGGGGCCGATGCTGCTATCTGGGACCGGAAAAGGTGAATGAACGGCCCGAGACCGCGCAATATACGAAGGGGTATGCGCAGGCCGCGCACCCCGGATATGCGAGGATCCGCTTCGGCGCGCCCACAACTGCCGTGTACGTGGTGTGGGTGCGGGTGCGCTGGAGCGACGATTGTGGGGACAGCCTGGACGTGGTGCTGGACGGGACGTACCTGGGCACGATCCAGGGGAACGCGGACAAGGAGAATCCTCGCTGGATCTGGCTGCGCGTGGGCGGGCCGCGCGACCCGGTCACCCGTCGGCTTGGCCAGGGCACGGAGCATACCGTGACGCTGTGCAATCGCGAGGATGACCTGTATTTCGACCAGGTGCTGCTCGTGGACGCGGACAGTCCTGTGGAGCCTGTGGGCATTGTGGCTCCTTGATCCTGGAGTGATCGAGGGATAGGAATGGCGTTGGACCCTGACAAGTTCCTACCCGGCGAAGGCGTGGTCGACGAGGCGCCACGGCGCAGCCGGCGCGGATGGTGGCTGCTGGCCGGACTCGCGGTGCTGGCTGGGGTCCTGTACCTCGGGTATCGCCAGTATGGCGGCGCGCTGCGCGAGGGCGTTGAGCGGGCAGTCGGTGGCATGTCAGACAACGGAAGCACTGTAGATACAGCGGCGAACGACTCGGCCGGAGGCGCAGAAGCCATGCCTTCCGGTGTGGCCATGCCGCCAGTGGTGGACGACAGACAGGCCGCCACGCAGGAGCCCGAGCCCGACGCGCCCGACCTGCCGGAGATTGTAGAGGGCTCCTCGACGCAGGAACCCGAGCCCGAGCAGGACGCTCCGGAGCCGGATGAGCACTCCGTGCCGACCACCACGGGCGTGCAGGGGGCCTGGCAGCGCGTAGAGGCGCTGGAGCGCGCCGGCGACATGGCCGCACTGCGCAACGCATTGCAGCGGATTGCCGAGGAGCATCCCCGCGATGAACACGGGGCCATGGCCCGCTTCCGACTCGGGGTCCTGGCACGCAAGCAGGGCGACAAGCGCAAGGCGCAGGAGACGTGGCGGCGCGTGTACCAGGAGCTTCCCCGGACCCGGGGCGGGCGGCTGGCGGCGCTCTTCCTGGCGGACGTGTGGTACGAGGCCTTCTGCGACGAGGTGCCCGAGTACGAGCAATGGGAGGCCGTTCGCGACGCCTACTCGGACGCCCTGGGCAAAGACGACGCCCCGTTCCTTGCCCAGTCCGTGCGCAGGCGCATCAAAGAGCGGCTCGCGCGTCTGAACCGCCGGATCGTGTTCAGCAGGCAGCCCTGCCGCGGGGCCGAGGAGTACGTTGTCCAGAAGGGTGACCGACTGGCGACCATCGCGCGCAAGTTCGGGGTCCACTATGACAGCATCGCGACGATCAACGGCATCCGGCGTCCCCAGTACTACATCCACGCCGGGCAGCGGCTGAAGATCCTCAAGCTCCCCGCGGAGCTCGTCGTCGACAAGAGCGATATGACCCTGACGCTGTTTCTGGGCGGCAACTGGATCAAGGAGTATCCAGTCTGCCACGGGGGCGACAAGACCCCTACCGGGCCGTTTCGGATCCTCAACAAGGCGGCAGACCCGGACTGGGTCGATCCGCAGACCGGCCAGCTGTACGCCCACGATGACAGTCGCAACATCCTGGGAAGCCGATGGATAGGGCTCACCCGCGGTGCGCCCGGCGAGGGCATCGGCATCCATGGGACCACGGTCCCCAGCTCGGTTCCCGGTACCTCGAGCCAGGGTTGTATCCGCATGCTCAACCCGGAGGTGGAGGAGGTGTACGGCTTCGCGCTCATCGACGCGCCGGTGATCATCCGGCCCTGAGTGCGCGGAGGCCTGGATGCCGCTCAGCTGCGCCGGCCTGCACGGGCCGCCCTCCCCGCGCACGGGTTGACCCCTTTTTTCTCCGGAAAATGTGAGAAAAATGTGTTGACTCTGTCGTAAGTGCTCCCTATCTTTAACCTTTCCCACGCTGAGTGGGAGTCCACATGATTTATGTGGAGAAAGCCGGCCGGTCAGTCGGCGGCTGGCTGTGGTGCCTGTAAATCTGGACTCCTGCCGTGTTCCCGGCTGGAAACCGAGGCGGCACGGTCTGGCCATCCCGAGGATGGCTTGGGGGTCCGTCGAATGCGGCCGCCCGCAGGGGAGCGTGTGCGCGATGATCGAGATCCCGGTCCACGATCGGCACGGCAAGGTCGTGGACAAGGTACAGTTCGACGACTCCTGCCTTGGACGTGCGGTACGCGTGCGGCTGCTCCATCAGGCGATCCTGGCGCACGAGGCGAACCAGCGCGTGGGCTCCGCCAAGACCAAGACGCGACGCGAGGTGATGGGCGCGACCGGTAAGCCCTGGCGCCAGAAGGGGACAGGACGGGCGCGCGCGGGCTCGCGACGAAGCCCCTTGTGGCGCGGAGGCGGGGTCACGTTCGGCCCGGCGCCGCGCGATTACCACAAGAAGCTATCCAAGAAGGCGCGGCGCGCGGCGTTGCGCAGCGCACTCTTGGCGAAGCTGCGCGATGGTGAGATCAAGGTGGTTACGGACCTGGACCAGGATGCGCCCAAGACCCGCGAGCTCGCGGCCGTGCTCAAGGCCCTGGGCGTGCAGCAAAGTTGTCTCATCGTGATCCGCACGCCGGACGAGGCAACGTGGAAATCCGCGCGCAACCTGCAGATGGTGGATCTGCTTCCTCTACGGGAACTGAACGCCTACTTTGCGTTGCGGCGACGAATGATCGTGATGACCAAGGACGCCCTGGCCGCGCTGCCCGAGGAGCTGCAGTGATGGACCCGTACGACGTGATCAAGCGGCCGGTGTACACCGAGAAGGCTCATGCGGCCGTGGAGTCTACGGAGACCTATCTCTTCGACGTGGCGCCGGAGGCCACGAAGTACGATATTCGCAACGCCGTGGAGACGCTGTGGAACGTCCGCGTGGCCGCGGTTCGCACCATGAACGTGCGGGGCAAGCCCAAGCGGTATCGGTGGCGTCAGTGGGGCCTGACCCGGAACTGGAAGAAGGCGATCGTGCGTCTGGCCGAGGGCCAGGCCATTGACGCCTTGAAGTGAGCCAACACGGCGACTGAGAGATCGGAATGGCTACGAAGCAGTATCGCCCAACCACCGCCGGACGCCGAGGCATGTCGGTCAGCGACTTCGGACAGGTGTCCAGGTCGCGACCCGAGCGCACCTTGATCGAGCCTATACGCAAGAGTGGCGGGCGCAACAGCCGGGGTCTGATCACCACGCGCCATCGAGGCGGGGGCCAGAAGCGGTACTATCGGCGCATCGACTTCAAGCGCAAGGACCGTGACGGGATTCCGGCGAAGGTCGCGACGATTGAGTATGACCCGAATCGCTCGGCGCGCATTGCCCTGCTGCACTACGCCGATGGTGTGAAAAGATACATCCTAGCGCCGGCGGGATTGCGGAACGGACAGCATGTGATGGCCGGCCAGGCCGCGGAACCCGAGGTGGGCAATTGCATGCCGCTTGCCTCGATCCCCACCGGAACGACCGTGCATAACGTGGAGATGAGCCCGGGGCGGGGCGGCCGAATCGCGCGTAGCGCCGGCATGGGGGTCAACCTGCTCGCCAAGGAGGGCGAGCGCGCTGTATTGCTGATGCCCTCCGGCGAGCTGCGCTCGGTGCCGGTGCGCTGTCGCGCGACTATCGGCCGCATCGGCAATGTGGAGCATTCTCTCGTCAAGGTAGGCAAGGCCGGCAAGACCCGGCACCGCGGCAGGCGCCCCCAC
The DNA here is from genome assembly GCA_964577825.1 of uncultured Planctomycetales bacterium. Lineage (GTDB taxonomy): Bacteria > Planctomycetota > SZUA-567 > SZUA-567 > JAFGNG01 > CAZOBJ01. Next base: position 2,629 of record CAZOBJ010000035.1, on the reverse strand, counting down.
GTACGAGGCAGCGCGAAGAACCCGGTCGACCACCCGATGGGCGGGGGCGAGGGCCGCCGCGCCGGCGGCCGGTCGCCGAAGGGGCCGTCTGGCGTACTGTCCAAGGGCGGCAAGACGCGCGACCCCCGCAAGCACAGTAACCAGTACATTCTGCGCCGGCGGAAGAAACGCGGCAAGTAGCGCGCCGGATTGGAAGAGGCGGAGCCAGACATGGGTCGATCGACCAAGAAGGGCCCCTACGTGGACGAGAAGCTGCTGGCCAAGGTCTTGGCACAGCACGCGCAGGGAGGGCACGAGCCCATCCGTACGTGGTCTCGCGCGTGTACGATCGTGCCGGAATTCGTGGGGCACAATCTGGCGGTCCATAACGGGAAGACGTTCCACAACATTTTCGTGACTGAGGCCATGGTTGGGCATAAGCTCGGAGAGTTTGCGCCTACGCGTGCCCATCGCGGCCACGGCAGACGATAGGACAGGCGAGCACAAGGAACCGTTCGATGGCCTATGTGGCGAAGCACCGATTCGCCCCGATCAGCCCGCAAAAGGCCCGGCTTGTGCTAGACCTCGTGCGGGGGAAGTCGCTGGAGGAGGCGCTCAACCTGTGCGCCTTCAGCCCCAAACGCGCCGCCACGCTCGTTGGCAAGGTGCTCAAGAGCGCCCAGGCGAATGCTCGAGAGCTCGGGGAAGAGTCGTTGCGTGACTTGGCGGTGACCGCCGCCTACGCGGACGAGGGGCCCACGCGGGCGAAGTGGCGTCCGCGCGCCCGCGGCATGGCCTCGCCCGTGGAACGGCAGACGAGTCACATCGTCATCGAACTGGACGCGGTCGCCAAGCCCGCCGCTTCGAGCGGTTCTGGCAGGGAGGAGTGACGTGGGTCAGAAGGTCAACCCCATCGGATTCCGCGTGGGCATCACGCGCAAGGCGGACAGCCGCTGGTACGCCGAGCGAAAGAATTTCGGGCGGTACCTCGTCGAGGACGAGAAGATCCGCCAGTTCGTGAAGAAGGAATTCGGCTTTGCTGGGATTCCGCGCATCGAGATCGAGCGGACCGAGGACGAGGTCGAGGTTCTGTTGCACGCGGCCCGGCCTGGAGTGGTGATCGGGCGGCACGGTGCGGAAGTGGACCGCCTGCGTGACCACCTCGAGGATCTGGTGGGCCGCAAGGTGAACGTCAAAATCTTCGAGATCAACCGCCCGGAGCTGGACGCGCAGCTCGTGGCCGAAGACGTCGCGGCCCAGCTTTCGAAGCGTATGGGCACCCGGCGGGCCATGCGCAAGGCGGCCGAAGGGGTCCTGCAGGCTGGTGCGTTGGGCGTCAAGATGGTCGTGCGCGGCAGATTGGGTGGCGCGGAGATCGCGCGCACCGACAACCTGCGCATCGGCTCGGTGCCCTGTCAGAAGCTGCAGGCCGATGTGAGCTACGGATATGCGCTCGCGCGCACCACCATGGGCGCCATCGGCGTGAAGGTGTGGATCTATCGAGGCGACTTCGAAGAGGCGGAGAGCTGATCATGGCGCTCATGCCCAAGCGGGTCAAGCACCGCAAGTTCCAGCGAGGCCGCCTGCGCGGAAACGCCACGAGCGGGAACTTCGTGGCCTTTGGCGACTATGGCATCCAGGCCATCGAGGCCGGGTGGATCTCCGCGAACGAGATCGAGGCCGCCCGTGTGGCGGCGAACCGGTTCCTGGCCGGAGAGGGGCGGCTCTTCATCCGCATCTTTCCGCACCAGTCGGCCACGGCGCGTCCCGCAGAGACCCGCATGGGCAAGGGCAAGGGCGACGTCACCTACTGGCGCGCGAATGTCAAGCCTGGCACGATCCTCTACGAGATCGCGGGCGTGGACGAGGACATCGCGCGCGAAGCTTTTCGCCTGCAATCCGCAAAGCTTTCGGTCAAGACGCGCCTTGCGCGGAGGAGGCACGCACTGTGAAGGCCACCGAGCTGCGACGCATGGATGCGCCGGAACTGAACAACGAGCTCGAGAAGACGCGGCGCGGGCTCTTGAATCTGCGCTGTCGCGTGTCTATGGGCGAAGAGGTGAAGCCGGGTGAGATCAAGGCGGCTCGCCGAGAAATCGCGCGGATCCTGACGGTCCAGCGCGAGAGGGCGGCTGCGGAGAATGCAGGCGGGAGCAGAGTAGAGGCATGACCACAAACCGGGTTCGTGGAAGGCGCCGTCAGGTGCAGGGCATCGTGGCGAGCGACAAGATGGACAAGACCGTCGCCGTACGCGTGGTGCGGCTGGTCAAGCACCCGAAGTACGGGAAGTTCATGCGCCGAACCACCCGGTACCATGCCCACGACGAGGGCAACGAAGCACGTGCGGGGGATACCGTGGAGATCGCGGAGACCCGGCCCCTATCACGGACAAAGCGATGGCGGCTGGTGCGTGTGTTGCGGCGCGCCGAGTAGCCGGTTCTGCGGCGGCCGTGGAGCAAGACGATGATTCAAATGCAGACCCGACTGAGCGTGGCGGACAACACGGGCGCCAAAGAGGTCATGTGCGTGCGCGTGCTCGGGGGCGCCGGGTCGACTGCATCGCTGGGCGACATCGTGGTCGGCAGCGTGAAGAAGGCGATCCCCGGAAGCCCGATCTAAGAGGGCAGCGTGGTCCGCGGCGTGATCGTAC
>CAZOBJ010000034.1:0-26697 GCA_964577825.1 uncultured Planctomycetales bacterium | reverse complement strand
GTGGCCGAAGCGGACAATGCGGACGCGGGCCTGGCAAAGGTGCGCGCAGAAAAGACCGACGTCGTGATCCTGGATGTGCTGATGCCCCAGGAGTACGACGGGTTCGACCTCGCGCGCCGCATCCGAGAGGAGCTCGATCTCCGGGAGCTGCCCATCGTGATGCTGAGCGTCGTGCATCAGACGAAGCGAGTGCCGTATCGATTCAGCCCGGACGAGACGCACCTTCCGGTGGACGCGTTTCTGGACAAGCCCGTGCCGCCGGAGGTGTTGGTCAGAAAGGTGCGAGAGTTGCTGGGCCTGCATCGAGAGGAGCCGCAGTCCCCGCTCTAGGAGCGGGCGCGTCGCCTAGCACGGCCGGACGGGCTTGCGCCCTGCGCGTTGGACCGACCGGTGCCGGGCGGCAGGCGCATGAGGGACAGGCGTCCTTCGCGTAGAGACAGCGGATGCGTCGATTGACACCAATTGGACAGAGCTCTTTGCGGTGGGAGAATCCGATTTGAAGATAGCGATCTCGAGCGGAAAAGGCGGCACGGGCAAGACCTTCATCGCCACGAACCTGGCCGCGCTGCTCGCACAGGAGAGCAAGGCGACCACGTATCTCGATTGCGACGTGGAGGAACCGAACGGCCACTTGTTTCTCAAGCCTACGATCGAGCGCAGCGAGGCAATGACGGTGCGCGCGCCCCTGCGCATGGACCCCGAGGCCTGCACCGGGTGCGGAAAGTGCGCGCAGGCCTGCCACTACAACGCGATTGCGGTCATCAAGAACAAGGCGCTCCTGTTCCCGGAGCTCTGCCACGCGTGTGGGGCCTGCGCCCTGGTGTGCCCGACGGGCGCGGTGATCGAGGGCGACAAGGAGATCGGCGAGCTGTTGCACGGCAAGAGCGGCGAGGTGGACTTCCACTACGGGTTGCTCAAGACCGCGGTAGGCGGCATGTCGCCACGGCTGATCCGCGGATTGAAGCAATACGCGGGCGCGGACATCACGATCCTGGATTCGCCTCCGGGCACGGCGTGCTCCGCCGTGGAGACGGTCAAGGACGCGGACTTGTGTCTGCTTGTGGCCGATCCCACACCCTTTGCCATCCACGACCTGAAGCTGTCCGTGAACATGTGCAGAGAGATCGGCCAGGAACCGGCGGTGGTGGTTAACCGCACGGGACTCGACGACACCCAGCTGCGCGACTACTGCACGCGGGCACAGCTTACCATCGTGGGGCGGATCCCGGACGACCGGCGCATCGCCGAGGTCTACTCCGTGGGCGACCTCGTGGTCGAGAAGCTGCCGGAGTACCGCGAGACCTTTCGCAGCCTGCTGGGGGAAGCGTTGTCCCTGGCCGGCACCGAACGACCCGTGCACAGGGACCTGATCGAGCCGCTCTTCACGCCCGGCGGGGCGGCCTCGCGCGCGAAGGCGCCGAATCCCTCGGCAAGCAGGCCCCGCGAGATCGTGGTCATCAGTGGCAAGGGCGGCACGGGCAAGACATCGCTCGCCGCGTGTTTCGCGCAGCTTGCCAGCGGCGCGGTGATTGCGGATTGCGATGTGGACGCCGCGGACCTACACTTGGTCCTGAGTCCCGAGATCCAGGAGCAAGGCGACTTCGTGGGCGGCGTGACCGTGGAGATCGACCCTGAAAAGTGCACGGCCTGCGGCCGATGCAAGGAAGTGTGCCGGTTTGAGGCGATCGACCGGACCGAGGACGGCCGGTACGCGATCGACCAGACCGCGTGCGAGGGATGCGCCGCGTGCCAGGTCGTGTGTCCGTCGGATGCGGTGAACATCCAAGATTCGGTCAACGGCAAGTGGTTCATTTCAAAGACCCGGTTCGGCCCCATGTCGCACGCGATTCTGGGACATGCGGAGGAGAACTCCGGCCGCCTGGTGACCCTGGTGCGAGATTTCGCTTGCGAGCTCTGCGCGGAGTCGACAGAATCCGCACGCCGCACGGCGAGCGCAGCGCCGCGAGACCTCGTACAGATTGACGGGTCGCCCGGAACGGGGTGCCCCGTGATCGCCTCGATAGGCGGGGCGCGGTACGCGGTCATCGTCACCGAGCCGACGGTATCCGGCGTGCACGACTTGGAGCGGATCCTGGACCTGACGCGCCACTTCGGCGTGCCCAGCGGGGTGATCGTCAACAAGGCGGACGTGAATCCGGACATGGGCCGTCGCATCGCCGCCCTGGGCGAGACGGCCGGCGCAGAGGTGCTCGCCGAGATTCCGTACGACAATGCGTTTACCCAGGCGCAGATTCGCCGGCAGACCTTGCTCGAGTACGATGGCGGCGAGACCGCCGCGCTCCTAAGCTCCGTGTTCGAACGGATCATGTACGCTGCGCAACAGCACGAGGACCAGCCCACAGGCGTACCGGGTGGGTCCTCCTGAGACGTGGAGTTTGGAGGTGGGCCATGTCCGAGACAACCATCGGCGAGCGAGTAAAGGCGCTGTTGGCCTCGCTCCCGGAGGAGGTGCTGCTCGTGGGCGCGGCCAAGACGCGCAGCGCAGACGAGGTGCGCGAGGCCGTCCAGGCGGGCCTGCGAGCCGTGGGGCACAACTACGTCCAGGAAGCCGAGTCGATGCGCCAGGAGCTCGCCGCATTGGAACGCGACAGCGGTGCGCGGGCCCGATGGCACTTGATCGGTCACCTGCAGCGCAACAAGGCCAAGAAGGCGGTGGAGTTGTTCGACATGATCGAGACCCTGGACTCGCTGCGCCTGGCTCGCGCCGTGGACCGCCACTGCGCCGAGATCGGAAAGACCATGCCGGTCCTCATCGAGATCAACAGCGGTCGCGAATCGAGCAAGACCGGCGTGGCGCCGGAACAGGCTGAGGATCTCGCTCGCGCGCTCGCCGCCCTGGACCACGTGCGCCTGGAGGGGCTCATGACCATGGGCCCGCGCTTCGGCGACCCGCAAGAAGCGCGCCTGTATTTCCGCGTGACCAAGGAGCTCTTCGACCACCTCTCTCGGCTCGATCTGGGCGACGGGCGGATGCGGTACCTGTCCATGGGCATGAGCAACAGTTACCGAGTCGCCATCGAAGAGGGCGCGAACGTGGTGCGCATCGGCACAGCCCTCTTCGGCGAACGAGCCTCGTGATGCCGGCCCAGTCCGGCAATGAGGTGCGCAAGCCCTGGACTGCCGTCGACTTCGGCGCCAAGGCGCGCTCCTACGACGCCTGGTACCGGACGCCGACCGGGCGGATGTACGATGCGCTGGAGAAGCGCGCGGTCGCGCGGGCGTTGCCGACGCACAATCGGGGTGCCAAGCTGCTGGACGCCGGGTGCGGCACCGGCCACTGGAGCGCGTTTTTCGCCGCACAAGGATTTGCGGTCACGGGCGTGGACGTCTCTCGCGAGATGGTCGACGTCGCCACAGAGAAGCGGATTTCCGGCGCTAGTTTCCAGATCGCGGACGTGCATGCGCTGCCCTTTGATGACGAGGCATTTGACGTGAGCGTGGCGATCACCACGCTCGAGTTTGTCCGCGATGCGCGCACGGCCCTGGGCGAGCTCGCTCGTTGCACCCGCCGGGCCGGCGGCGTTGTGCTCGTGGGCGTGCTCAACGCCTTGGCCGCGATCAACAGGGAGCGCAAGTCCGGCGGCTCGTCGACGTACGCGGCCGCGAGATTCTATCGCCCGGAGGAGGTGCATGCGCTGCTGGCGCCCTATGGAGCGCCGCGCGTGACTGTGGCCGGCTTTGTGCCGCGAAGCAAGGCGGTCTTGCCGCTTGCGGGGTTGTGGGATGTCCTCGGCCGCTTGAGCCGTAGCCGACGGGGCGCGTTTATCGTGGGCAGCGTGGTCCGGTGAGTTCGGCCCGCGGCCTGCGAGGAGAAGCGGCGATGTCACCTGGCGGCCGGCCAGAGCGAGGAGGAAGTCCGATGAATGTGCAGGCCGAGGTAAGCCTGTATCCCTTGCGCACCCAGGAGCTCGGGCCACCGATCAATGCGTTCTGCGACGTGCTGCGCGAGCGAGGGCTGCGCGTGACCATGAGCAGCATGAGCACCGCGGTCCAAGGCGATGTTGCCGACGTGTTCGATGGCCTGAAAGCCGCGATGGCCCAAGCGGGCGCGAACCGTGAGGTAGTACTGGTCGCCAAGGTCTCGAACGCCTGTCCGGCGGCGTCGTCCTCCGAGTAGACGGAGAGGGCGGCTGGCATCTCCTTGCGCCGTGTCGAACGCCGCGTCAGCCGGGTAGCGCAAGTTGCATGAAGCGAAGTCTCGCACGGGAGAGGCTGCAATGCCCGAACATCCGAAGCAAGCTGCTGACGGCAAGATGAAAGCCACGCCTGTAGACGAGATTCTGGAGCGTGAGGCCGTGGGCGCGCGCATGAATCGCGTCAAGCACAAGCTCGTGGTTCTCTCGGGCAAGGGCGGCGTGGGCAAGAGCACGGTCGCCGCGAACCTCGCCATCGCGCTTGCAAAGGCGGGCAAGCGCGTGGGGCTGTTGGACGTGGACATCCACGGTCCGAGCATCCCCAGGCTCCTGGGGCTCGACGAGCGAGAGGCCACGGGATCCGGGGACACGATCGACCCCATCGAGTACGATGCGAACCTGAAAGTCATGTCCCTCGGATTCGTGTTGCGCGGTCGAGACGACGCGGTCATCTGGCGCGGGCCGCTGAAGATGAACGTGATCAAGCAATTCCTGCGCGATGTCGACTGGGGGGACCTGGACTTCCTGGTAGTGGACTGCCCGCCCGGAACGGGCGACGAGCCCCTGTCCGTGGTGCAGCTCATCGGCAGTCCGGACGGCGCGATCGTGGTGACCACGCCGCAGGAGCTCGCCGTCTCGGACGTGCGCCGATGCGTGTCCTTTTGCCGGAAACTGGAGCTGCCGGTCCTGGGCGTGCTGGAGAACATGAGCGGGTTCGTGTGCCCGCACTGCGGTCAACGTTCGGACATCTTCCGCTCCGGTGGCGGCGAGGCCATGGCCGCGGACATGGGCATCCGTTTTCTCGGCCGGGTGCCCATCGACCCGGAGGTCGTGCGCGCTAGCGACGAGGGCACAATGTACCTGCACGCGCACGAAGGCTCGGAGACTGCGCGCGCCTTCCAGCGGGTCGTCCGGTCGATCATGGACGCGGAGGAGCTCCGCGACAAGCCCGACGAACCGGCCACCTGAGCGCGCGAGACCGAAGGCGCACCGACGCGCAAGGCGTCTCGCGATGGAGCGTTATTGTGATTCGTGTGGTGTCTCTTGTCGAGAACACAGCGGATAAGGCCGGGCTGCTCGGCGAGCATGGGCTGGCCATGTGGCTGGAGGTCGGGGACAGGCGTGTGGTCTTCGACACCGGGCAGGGGCTTGCGCTCGTGCACAATGCGCACGAGTTGGGTGTGCCGCTGCATGAGGTCGATGCGATTGTGCTCAGCCACGGCCACTACGACCACACGGGTGGCCTGGCCGCCGCGCTGGAACCGGCCCCGCGCGCGACCGTGTACGCACATCCGGGTGCCTTTCGGCTTCGCTTCAAACGCGACGCCGAGGGCGGCGTGCGCAGCATCGGAATGCGGGACGCAGACCGACAGGCAGTGCAGCGGGAGGGCGTCCAGGTGGTCGAGGCTTTGGCGCCCACCATGGTCGCGCCCGGCCTGTTCGCCACCGGCCCCGTGCCACGCAAGACCGAGTACGAGGAATCGGCGACTGAAGCCTTCTTCGCGGACGCGGACTGCCGGCGGCCGGACCCATTGGACGACGACCAGGCCCTGTTCTTTGATACGGACAGGGGCGTGGCGGTTCTGCTCGGGTGCGCGCACGCGGGTGCGGTCAACACGCTGGCCTATGTGCAGGAGCTTACCGGCGGAAGGCCCATGTATGCGGTCATCGGCGGCATGCATCTTCGAGCGGCCTCGCAGGAACGCATCAGTCAAACGGCGGACGCGCTCGAGCGCATGCAGGTGGCGCACCTGCGCGCGGCGCACTGCACGGGCCCGCGTGCGGTCGCGACCCTATGGAACCGGTTCCCGGACCGATGCGGCGCATGGTCCGTGGGAACGAGCGTGACGTTTGCAGAGAAGCCCGTCGACTAGGCCATGGGGCTTGCGCCCTTGAGGAGCCAACGTGTGGGACGGGTCGAAAGGCCACAGAGAGGAGAAGAACCTTTGGACATTGTCCCGATCGGTACGGCACAGCGCACCTCGGACGAGGAGTTTCGGATTCGGCTTCTACCGGAACACCAGGAAGGTTTGCACGGGGTCCAGGCGGGCGACGAGCTCGACGTGCTGTACTGGATGCACAACCTGGACGGCGCGCAGCGGCGTGCGACGAAGGTGCATCCCCGGGGCGACAGGGCGCGGCCGCGCAAGGGCGTGTTCGGAGTACGCAGCCCCATGCGGCCCAACCCGATCGGCGTGTCCACCGTGCGCGTGGTGCGCGTGGACGGCCACGACCTGGTGGTGACCGCATTCGACGCGGCAGACGGCTCGCCGGTGATCGATATCAAGTCGAGCGCCAAGCGGCGGTGACCCTTGGGCTGGACCGAGCGCCGCCGACCGGTTGACAGACGGGAGGACAGGATGGCATCCCATGTATTCGGGCCCGTGCCCTCGCGCAGGCTGGGGCGGTCGCTGGGCGTGGACCTCGTGCCCTTAAAGACGTGCAGCTACGACTGCATCTACTGCCAGCTTGGCCCCACCACGTGCAAGACCGTGGAGCGCAAGGAGTGGGTGCCGCTGGACGAGGTGACCGCCGAGGTGCGCGAGAAGCTCGCCACCGAACCGGACTACATCACCCTGTCCGGGTCCGGCGAGCCCACGCTGTACGCGCGATTGGGCGAGCTTGTCAGCGCCATCAAGTCGAGCACCGACATCCCTGTGGCCGTACTCACGAACGGCAGCCTGCTCTCCGACCCGGACGTGCGCGCCGGCCTGGCCGAGGCCGACCTGGTGGTCCCATCGCTGGACGCGGGCGACGAGGCGCTGTTTCGCCACATCAACCGGCCGCACGAGGCGATCACCTTCGACCGGATGGTGGACGGGCTCGTGGCGTTCCGGGACGCGTACCGGGGCGCGTACTGGCTGGAGATGTTCCTGCTCGGCGGCATGACCGCGCTCGCCGCGGAGGTGGACAAGATCGGCCGCGTGATCGACCGCATCCGTCCGGACAAGGTGCAGCTCAACACCGTGACCCGCCCGCCGGCGGAGGACTTCGCCCTGCCGGTCACGCGCGAGGACATGGAGCGCCTGGCCGCGCGCCTGGGCGACCGGGCCGAGGTGATCGCCGACTTCCGCGGCGTGCACCGGGAGCGCGAGTTCGCGGCGCGGCGCGAGGACGTGCTCGACCTCTTGCGCCGCCGGCCCTGCACCCTGGACGACGTGGCCGCCGGCCTGGGCCTGCACGCGAACGAGGCGGTCAAGTACGTGACCGAGCTCCAGGAGCGCGGCGCCGTCGCGCCCGAGATCCGCGGCGAGCACACGTACTACAAGGCGGTATGACCGCGCCGGTCAGGCGTTGCGGCGCTGGATCTCCTTCACGAGCGCGACCTTCTCCGGCAGGCTCTCCTCGACGATCTTGCGGCCGATCTCTGCATCGGCCTCGTCGAGCGTGCCCATGACCCCCACCTTCACGTCATCGCGCTGCCTGGTGTAGGGTGCGACCTCGTCGCGGTCCACGGGCCTGCACGACTCCTGGTACGCGTCCGGGTCCTCGCGCATGCGCTGCGCGATCTCGCCCTGGTCGATGGCCCATTGGTCGCGCGGCTTGACGAGGTGCGGCGCCCAGTAGAGCATGAGCGACGTCTCGATCAGGCTCGCGTGCCACTCGCCCCGCTCGCGCAGGGACAGGCGCGTGGGCGAGTCCTGGCTCATGGCGCCCGTGATCGCGAGCACGATGCCCTGTAGGTGGTTGTTCTGGCGGAAGAACATGTCGCGGAAGGTCTGTAGGGATCGGTTGATCTCCGAGCCGCCGTGGCCGTGCACGATGATGATGTTCTTGAGCCCCTGGCGGATGAAGGCCTTGACGATTTCTTCGAGCACCAGGCTCACCACGTGCGGGTGCACGTTGATCGTGCCCGGCAGTTCCCCGCCCGAGTAGGAGTACACGTACGGCGGAGCCACCAGGCAGTCCGCCTGCGCGGCGATGCGCTTGCACATCTCGTACGCGTTGTACACGTCCACGGTGACCGGCAGATGGAAGCCGTGCTGCTCGATCACGCCCAGGGGCAGGAGCACGGTGCGCGTCTTGTCGATGGCAGCGCCGATCTCCTGTACGGTCATGTTCTCCCAGAGCATGGGTCGGTCGAGGTCCATATGGCTGTCTCCTGCGAGGGGAGCGGGTCATGGTCCGCACGCGCGGTGTCCGCGTTCTCTATCCCCGCAAGACGGACTTTTGTCAAGGGCAAGTCAGGCCGGAGCAGGGACGCCCCTTGGCTGCGCACGCGCCGGAGGCGCAGGCGAGTACAGGGCTCGTGGCCGCGGTCACTCGTTGCCCCGGTAGACGCGTTCGATCTCTCGGCCCGCCTTGGTCCAGGCGCGCTCGATGTCCGGTCTCTCCTGCTCGGGGAGGCTCTCTCGGTACGTCTCATAGGCCTGCCTGGCGCTTGTGCGCACCTCGTCGGATTCGGTGAACTCGTAAATGTAGCGCAGAGAACGCATTGTGTAATCCTCCACCCTCCAGCGCACCTCGGACTCTCGCCACCGCTTCAGATGCGCCATCAGGTGGTCGATCGCCTCAGGGTCGTTCATCGGCGTGTCATCGGCGAAGTACGAGATGCCGCAGAATCGGGTACCCGGCTTTGATTCGCGGAGCCACTCGTATCTCTCTTCCAGCTCCTCCTCTCCGACCTCGGAAGGGGGCGGGGCAAGCCCTGTATGCGGTTTCAACTCTCCGTGGAAACGCCATTTCGCACTCAGGCTCGGCACCTTCTCGAACTGCTGCAGGTTCTCCTCGAGGAATCTGATGAGCGTGGGGTAGTCAAGGTCATGGGTCGCCTGGACACCGTCGAGGAACCGGCTGCAAAACGCCCAGGCCGGTTCGTAGAGTCCCTGCGTGCGTCTGTACAGCTCTGCCACGATCTTCGCGTGGGCAAGTAGCGCCTCGCGGTGGCCGCCCAGTGACGCGTATTCCGCGAACAGTTCCTTCAGGTACGGATTCTTCTCCTTGGCGAGCAGGGCCTCGATGTAGGCTCCTGCCTCCCGGCTCGAGGGTAGAGAATACGACAGGACCGCATATGCGCCCCAGCGAAGCCGAATGTCCTCCGAGGAGGCCAGCTTCTTTGCCGCATTCACAAGGGGCTGCGTGCACGGGGCGCCTGCAATGTCTCCAAGAAACGCTTCGAAGTGGGCCGCCGTCTTGAGCAGCGCCGTGCCCTTGAGCCCGGGCGATGCACGCTGGTCCTGTGCCAAGTCAGTCAGCGCTTCCAGAAGCCCAGTGGCACGGGGGAGGCCCGCCCAGGCCAGGTCTCGCTTGAGCCTGATCTCGTTCCAGTCCAGGCCCGTTCCGGGTACGTCCGCGCACGCCAAGAGGAAGCGTTCTCGCCGTCGAAGCCGTGGAAGCCTGTTGTAGAGCTCGAGCGGACTCGCCTGGACCAGGAAGTCGACCACAGCCTGCTCCTCTTCGTTGAGCTCCCAGGCGCTCGCCTCACAAAACTGAAGGTAGTCTTCGGGCACCTGGACCTCGGGGGGCTCAATGGTCCCTTGCCCAGCCCGGGGCACCACATCCGCGATGCACACGGCCAAGGACATCAACGCGAACAGCCGTAGCCTACGCATAGGCATGAGACTTTCCTCCTCCAGCGCGACCGGTCCTGCGCCCACACCACACCCTATCGTATCTTCGGAAACGCCCGGGCTGTCAAGAGTGGATGTGGCATCAAAAGGCCGGGCAGCAGCCCTGCTTGTCAACGGGTGGGTATGGCGCCGCAGCGCGGGAACCATGGGGAAAAGGGGCGGGCGAGGCGGCCGGCTGCCCCCGGTCGCCCCGCCCTACGCGCAGCGGCTCCTTCCCCGGCCCGGGTCACTCGGCCACGGTGGTCTCATACCGCACGCCCTCGGGCGTGGGCACGGGCACGGCGACCGTGACGCCGTGGTCGCCCGCGGTGGGCTCCAGGCTGTCCACGGCCAGGAACGCCGTGTACCGGCACAGGACCCGGTAGGCGAGCGAGGTCTCGGTCATTTCCTCGCGCAGCGCGTCCGAGGGCGCGGTGATCTGCTGCTCGTGCAGGTCCGCGAGGCGCCAGCGCGCCCACACCGTGCGGATGCCCGGGTGGTCGGTGGGCGCGTCGTCCGGATTAAGGGCGAGGGTGTGCTCCGTGGCGCGCGTTCCCACTCGGCCCTGGATGCTTACCTGTGCGGGCGGGTCGGAGGCGAACCGGCCCACCACCAGGAGCGGGCGGCCCACGAACAGGTCCGGGATGGCCTGCGGGTACAGGTCGCCGACCTCGGCGCCGCCCCAGTCGATATGGATCTTGGCCAGAGCCGGCCGGGACGCGCGCTCGTAGAAGGCGTCCACCTTGTCCGCCGCGTCGTCGCGCAGGCCGACGAACGCCGCGGTGCCCCGGCCCATCTTGGCCATGCGTTCGAGCAAGTACCGGTTCACCGACGACCCCACGCCGAAGCTGAAGATCCGCGCGGAGCCGACCTTCTCTTTGACGGCGGCCAAAATGTCGGCCTCGTTGCCGATGTACCCGTCGGTCATGAAGCTCACGATGCGCAGCCGCTCTTCGTCGTGCGGAAAGTCGAGCGCTGCCTTGATGCCCTCGATCATCATGGTGCCGCCCTGACCCCTCAGGCTGTCGAGGTAGCGCAGCCCGCGCTTGATATTGCGCGTCGTGGCCGGGATCGGGGCGCCGCCCAGGGCCGAGGCGCTCTCCGAGAACCGGATGATCTGGAAGGTGTCGTCCTCGTCCAGGTTGTGCAGGCACCGGCGCATGGCCGCCTTGGCCTTGGCCAGAGGCTCGCCGGACATGGACCCCGAGCAGTCGACCACGAACACCATCTCGCGCGGCATGCGCGGCACGTCGGTGAGCTCGGCGGGCGGCACGAGCAGGAGCGCGAAGTAGCGCCCGTCCTCGGCCTCGTGGGTGAGGATCGCGGTCTTGGGCTTGGCGCCCGCCACGGCATAGCGCAGCACGAAGTCCTTGTTGGGCAGGGTGTCGCGGGGGCTGAGGCTCACCGTCGCCCGGGTGGGCGCGGGCCGCTGTACGTCGACGACGTGCGAGGCGCAGGAGATGTCCTCGATGGACACGCCCGCGTCGATCTCCAGCGTCAGGCCGATGTCGTGGCCGCTTCGCTCGTCGGGCGCGAGGTACTGGACCTCCACCGGGTGGCCGGACCGACCGGGCTTGCCGCGCGCGACCGCGCCCACGCCGTCGGTGTGGCCGGGCGGGTTGAACCGCGGGCCCACGACCATGGGGAACACGAACTCGAAGCCCCCGTCCACGTAGCGCAGAGGGTTGAAGTAGGTCAAGGACACGTCGATGCCCTTGCCGGGCTCGATGTTGGCCACCTTCTGGCGGAAGATGTTGGGCCGCTCCTGGGTGAGCAGGCTCGCGCGGTAGCCCTGGCGCTTGGCCTGCTCGTAGATGCGCTTAGCCTCCTCCTTCTCGCGGATCACGCCGCGGATGGTGCGGTCGCCGATCTTCATCAGGAAGTCGGTCACCGCCGCGCTCTGGGGCAGGGGGAAGACGTACACTGCCTCGATCTTGGTGTCGAACGGGTTCTCGTACTGCTGGGTCACCTCCACGGTGGCCAGGAACGCCTCGACGCTCGCGTGCACGTCCGTGTGCTTCAGGGGCAGGGGCACCTCCTTGTCCTCGCGCACCGCGCGCAGCTCGCCCTGCGTCGGGGGGCGCTGCTCCTCAACCTCGGGCTGGTAGCCCCCGATGCCCTCCGCAGCCGGCGTAGGTTCACCCTTCTCGATCACCCAGAGTTGCGCATTCGGTCCAGGCGCGAGGGCAGGAGCTCTCGCCTCCATCGATTTGTCTCCGTACTGGCGTTCGTATGCCAGTTGGGCGGCCTCGCGAGACCCTTGAAGAGCGGGCAACATCAGGCCGCATACTATCAATCCAAGCCCGAATGCGATAGTGATCCACAACAGCGCTCTGCGGTAGCTTCGCATGCCTCTTCCTCCCTCGTGTCGCCCGGATTGCGGGCCCGGACTCAAGCCTCGGTGGCCTGTTCGCCTTCGGCGCGGCGCGCGGGTCGCACGTCCGCGTCTACGTCGATCTTGTCCCCGCCCGGCCTGGCCGCGGTCACGGGGCGGACCGTGATCTGTGGGGTCGCGGGGCCGCGCACCCGGAGGTGCAGCCGCGCCACGCGCACGCGGCCCTCGGGCGCCCGATCCTCGTCCAGGGTGAACGCCGCGAGCACGATGCGCCCGCCCGTCTTGCCGCGTTCGTCGAAATGGGGGGCCTCGCGGTACGCGTCCGCCGCGCCGCCCTCCACGCCCACGACCTGTACGGTCGCGGCCGGGTAGGTGAGCTCGACCTGGTAGGCGGCGAGCTTCTCGGGGCTGTCCACGAACACGTCGATCGCCTGGAACCGCACGCCGGGCTCGGTCGGGTAGGGCTCGCCCGCGGCCGTGGACACCCGGGCCGCGGCGCACAGGGTGGCCAGAGCCACCGCCAGGGCGCACAAGGCAAGGCGCATGGTCAGGTCTCCTTTGGCTGGACTGCCACCACGCGGCGGGCGAGCTCGGTCACGTCGCCCTTGTCCACCGCGCCGTCGTCGTTCAGGTCCAGGGCCGGATCGGCCGGCTCGCCGCGCTCCAGGCGCCGCGCAAAGAGATACGCGTCCACGATGTCCACGCCCCCGCTTTGGTCCAGGTCCTCGGCCGGGCCGAGGGCCTTGCTGGCGGTCGGTTGCGGCCCGGCGAGCCAGTGCGCGCCCCACACGACGAGCACGGCCGCGGCCGCTGCCGCGGCCCAGCGCGCGAGGCGGATGACCTTGGTGCGGCGGGCGCGGATCGCACGGGCGCGGGCATGGGCCTGGCTGCGCACTGCGCGGTCCACGGCCTCGGGCACAGGATGGGCCGCGGGCTCGGCGAACTCGCGCGCAAGCCCCTCCAGGAGCGACAGGCCGGACCGGCACGCGGGGCAGGCGTGTACGTGGTCGCGCGCGGCCGGGTCGGCGGTGCCTGCGCGCACCGCGTCGATCAGCGGCCAGTCGGGACGCTCGCACGTTTGTGCGAAGCGGTCCGGATGCTCTGGACTGTGGTCGTTCGGGGTCGGGGCCATGGGGGGCCTCCTGGGCGCCGGGTCTCTATCTGTACAGACGACGGGGCGGGCGAAACGTCAGCGATTTGTTCGACTCTTTTCTACTCCCCGGCGCCGAGCCGGCGGCGCAGATCGTCTAAGGCCTTGTATAGCCTGGACTTGACCGTGGGAAGGGGCAAGCCCAGCCGCTCGGCGATCTCCGGGAGTGTGCGGCTCTCCTCGAAGCGCAGGAGCACAAGCTCGCGCTCGTGGGCGGGCAACGCGGCCACGAGGTCCGAGAGGGCGAAATGATCGGC
Source organism: uncultured Planctomycetales bacterium (assembly GCA_964577825.1). Classification (GTDB taxonomy): domain Bacteria; phylum Planctomycetota; class SZUA-567; order SZUA-567; family JAFGNG01; genus CAZOBJ01. The sequence continues at coordinate 13,252 of CAZOBJ010000034.1, read as the reverse complement.
TTCAGGGCTCACGCCCGGGTCGGGCACGGTGTCCGGCGCGCCCTCGGACAGAGGCACGGCGCGCGAACGCCTGCGCTTGATGCGAAGCGCGGTGTGGCGCACCACGGGGTACAGGAAGGTCTTCATCCGGCAGGTGAGCGTGAAGCCCGGAAACCTGGCGAAGAGATACGCGAACACCTCCTGCGTGGCGTCCGCGGCGTCGGCCTCTTGCCCGCAGATGCGCAGGGCCTGCCCGTAGACCCAGGGCCCGTAACGCGCGTACAGGGCCTCCATGGCCTGGGCGCTGCCGCGGTTGGCCGCGGCCACGAGGGCCTGGTCGGTCGGCTCGGCCGAGGGAGAGGACATGCCCCGAGCCTCCGCAAGCGCGCGTTCGAACGGGCGACGATGCCGGCCCGCACCCGCCCAGGGGTGCCCGGCCATTATAGCGCGCCGAGAGGATCGGGCCAGGGGCGTCTGGCAAGGCGCTGTGCGCAGGTGCGTTCAGTTGACAGGCCCAACGCGTTCGCAGTAGAGTGCCCGTGCGCGCGACTCCCTCGCGCGGCGCGCGCGGCTTGGGCCGTGCCGAGCTTTTCTGGCGGCAGGTAAGATGAGGGGCCAGACAACAAACAGCAAGGGGAGGAAGGATCATGCCGGACCGGCCGAACATCCTGCTCATTATCACCGAGCAGCACCGCGGCGATTGCCTGAGCTGCGAGGGCCATCCGGTGCTCATGACCCCGAACCTGGACGCCATCGCCGGGGCGGGCGTGCGGTTCACGCGTGCCTATACGCTGTCCCCGAGCTGCATCGCCGCGCGCCGTACGCTCTTGTCCGGCCAGGAGCCCGCCACGCATGGGCTGGTGGGGTATCGGAACGCGGAGTGGAACATCACAGAGACCCTGCCGGCGGTGCTGTCCGCAGCCGGGTACCAGACCTGCTGGATCGGCCGGAGCATGCACCAGGTGCCGCTGCGCAAGCGGTTCGGGTTCCAGCACATGATCCTGTCCGGCGGTCCCCATTCCGGGGGCGGCAACCAGCCCACAGAATACGACGACTTCCTGGCGCGCAACCAGCCCGAGGGCGGAGGCGGATACTTCGGCGGTGGCGTGATGCACAACGACTGGACTGCGCGGCCGTTCCATCTGGACGAGCACCTGCACCACACGAGCTGGGTCGTGGGCGAGGCGCTGCGGTACCTGGAGCGGCGCGACCCGACGTGCCCGTTCTTTCTGGTCGTCAGCTTCCTGGCCGCGCATCCGCCGCTGAGTCCGCCTGCCTTCTACCTGGAGCGGTACCTGCGAACCGGGGTGCCCGACCCGGTCATCGGCGACTGGGCCAGGCCGCCGGAGGGCGGCGGGATCGGCAGCGACGTGTCCGCCAACGACGTGGACCTGACCGGCGAGGCGCTCCTGTGTGCGCGCGCGGGGTATTACGGGCTCATCAACCACGTGGACGACCAGCTGCGCCGCCTGCTCAATCCCGTGCGCAGCCCGGTGGGCAAGAACACCGTGGTGCTGTACACCTCGGACCACGGCGAGATGCTGGGCGACCACCACCTATGGCGCAAGACCGTGCCGTACGAACCCTCGGCGCGCATTCCGATGCTCTTGCGCGCGCCCGCGGAGTTCGGCCTGACCCCCGGCACGGTCACCGATGCGGCGGTGGGCCTGCATGACGTGATGCCGACCCTGCTCGAGTTCGGAGGCGTGCCTGTGCCCGAGACCGTGGACGGAAGGAGCCTGTTGCCGCTTATGCGAGACGACGCGGACCTGGACCGCGCGTACCTGCACATCGAGCACGCGCCCATGCACCATACGCTGACCGACGGGCGAGAGAAGTTTATCTGGTACGTGCAGGACGGCAGGGAGCAGTTCTTCGACCTGCGCGAGGACCCCCAGGAGCTCACGAACCGAATTGACGACCAGGCCAGCCAGGAGCGCATCACGATGTGGCGCGGGCGCCTGATCGCAGAGCTCAAGGACCGGCCGGAGGGGTTTTCGGACGGCACGCGGCTTATCGCCGGACGGCCGTACCCCGCCCTGGTCGCCGGGTCCGGATAGGAGAGCGCGGCATGGCAGGCGCCCCCGAGCGGGAAGAGTTCGACCGGCTCTTGGCCGACGTGCGCGGGGCGCGCGTCGCCGTGGTTGGGGACTTTTGCCTGGACGTATACTGGTTCGTGGATCGGTCGGCCGCCGAGCCGTCCCTGGAGACGGGACTCGAGACCCGGCCCGTGCGGGGCCAGCGGTACTCGCTTGGGGGGGCGGGCAATGTGGTGGAGAATCTCGCCTCGCTCGAGTGCGGCACACTGTTCGCAGTCGGTGTCGTTGGCTGCGACCCCTGGGGCCGGGAGATGCTCAGGTCGCTCAACGACACCGGCGCTGATACGCGGGGCATGGTTACGCGCGGCGAGAACTGGGAAACCCTTGCGTATGTGAAGCCGTATGTCGGCGATACGGAGCTCAATCGGATCGACTTCGGGAATTTCAACCGTTTGCCCGAGTGCGTGGCTCGCGAGGTGGCCGAGAGGCTGGACGAGATTGTGCGCCAGGTGGACGTGGTAATCGTGAACGAGCAGGTGGAGCGCGGGCTGCATACGCCCCTGTTCAGGGAGGAACTGGACGCCCTGATGCGCCGCCATCCGCAGACCACGTTCCTGGTGGACAGCCGCCACTTCCCGGACGCGTACCCGGCGGCGTGCTGCAAGGTCAACGACCACGAAGCGGCCCGACGGGTGGGCAAGCAGCGCCAGCCCGAAGAGATGGTCTTGCGCGAGGAGGTGCTGCAGGCGGCGCAGAAGATGTTCGGAGCCACAAGGAAGCCTGTGTTCGTCACTCGCGGACCGCGCGGATGTGTGGTCTGCGATGAGCGGGGCATCCATGAGGTCCCTGGGATCCAGATCACCGGTCGCGTGGACCCGGTGGGCGCGGGAGATAGCTTGCTCGCCGGCATTGCGCTGGGCCTGGCCACGGGGCGAGAGCCGACGACGGCAGCCCGTTTCGGGAACCTGGTCGCCTCGGTCACTGCGCGCAAGCTGTTCCAGACCGGCGTGGCCACTCCCTTGGAAGTGCGCAAGGCCAGCGAGGCGCCGGACTACGTATTCCGTCCGGAGGCGGCCGACGACCCGCGCCGCGCGCGCTACCACGGCGATACGGATATGGAGATCGTGACCGGGGCTCCCGCCGGGTTCCGCCCGGCGCATGCCATCTTCGACCATGACGGCACCCTCAGCACCCTGCGTCAGGGGTGGGAAGAGGTGATGCAGCCCATGATGGTGCGCGAGATCCTGGGGCCGCGCTTCGAAGAGGCGGACGAGTCGCTCTACGCCCGGGTGGTAGACCGGGTGCGTGCGTACATTGATCAGACCACGGGCGTGCAGACGATAACCCAGATGCAGGGGCTCGTCGATCTGGTGCGCGAGTTCGGTTGCGTGCCCGAACCGAAGATCCGGGACGCGACCGGATACAAGCAGGTCTACAACGAGGCGCTTATGTATAAGGTGCGCTCGCGGCTCGCGAAGCTGGAACGGGGCGAGCTGGACGTGCGAGACTTCACCATCAAGGGGGCGCCCGAGTTTCTCCAAGCCCTGCATCAAGGGGGCGTGCGCCTGTATCTTGCCAGCGGCACGGACGAGGAGGACGTCCGAGCCGAAGCGCAAGCCCTGGGTTACGCACACCTCTTTGCAGGCGGGATCTTCGGAGCGCGGGCTGACACCACCGTGGAGGCCAAGCGCGTAGTTTTGGACAGGATCCTGGACGAAGTGGGCGAAGCGGCACGCGCGGGCCTGGTGACCTTCGGCGACGGGCCGGTGGAGATTCGCGAGACCGTACGACGCGGCGGTCTGGCTATGGGCGTGGCGAGCGACGAGGTGCGCCGCTTTGGCCTGAATGCCCGCAAGCGTGCGAGGCTAATCCGCGCGGGCGCGGACCTGGTCGTACCCGACTACGCCCAGGCGAGCGAGTTGCTCAAACTGCTTGGCATGCGCCGTGTCGCGGAGGCGCTTCCATGAGTTTCGAGGAACTCGATCGGGGCAAGCTGCGTCTGTACCCCTTGGCCGAGCGCAAGAACAAGAAGCGCATCGAGGACGATCATGTGCCGGTGGGTCAAGCTCCCCGGAAGCTCGACTCGAGCGTGCGCGAGGTGCTGGATGAGGCCCTGGAACGCATTCGCGCGGCGCGCGAACACGGTCGACCGGTCATGCTGGCCTTTGGCGCGCACGCGATCAAGAACGGTCTGGGGCCCGTGCTCGCCCAGCTCATAGTGCGAGGGTGGTGTACCCACCTGGCCACGAACGGCGCGGGGGTGATCCATGACTGGGAGTTCGCCTTCCAGGGCGAGACGAGCGAGGACGTGCGCGCGAACGTGGCTGCGGGCAGCTTTGGCCTGTGGCAGGAGACGGGCTGGTACATCAACCTGGCGCTCAACGTGGGCGCGTACGAGGGCAGGGGATACGGAGAGTCCGTCGGCGCGCTCATCCACAATGATGGCCTGGACATCCCGGAGCGCACGACGCTCGAACAGGAGATCGCTTGCGCGCGCGAGGATCCGCGCAAGGCCGCTGCGGCCGCGGATCTTTTGGACCGTATCGACCGCTTCGGTCTCGAGCCCGGGTTCCATGCCGTAGAACACCCGTTCAAACAGTACAGCGCGCAGGCCGCGGCCTTTCGGATGGGTGTGCCCTTTACGAGCCACCCCATGTTCGGGCACGACATCATCTATACGCATCCCATGAACTGCGGGGCTGCGCTGGGCAGGGTGGCCGAGCGCGACTTCCTGCGCTTCGCCGCGGAGGTGAGCCGACTCCGGGGCGGGGTGTACCTGTCCGTGGGGTCGGCGGTCATGTCGCCCATGGTGTTTGAGAAGTCCATGGCCATGGCCCAGAACCTGGCCCTCCAGCGCGGGGAGCGGATCGAAGGGCACGCCATCTACGTCGTGGACCTCGCCGAGTCCACGTGGGACTGGTCGCAGGGCGAGCCGCCGGAGGATCGGCCCGAGTATTACCTGCGCTACGCCAAGACCTTCAGCCGTATGGGCGGGCACATGCGGTATCTACAGCTGGACAACCGGGACTTCTTCTTGTACCTGCTCCGGCAGGGCGAGGGGCTTCGATTCCCGATTTCGTCCGATGCGCAAGAAAAGGGCCGCTGAGTCACGCTGGAAGAGCGCGGCGAGCACTCCGAAGGGACGTGGCGCGCCCGATTGGTGCGGTGCCGATGAGCGCGGCCGATCCGGGCCCTAGCTCCTCAGGGCGTGTGGAAGATCGGTGCGCCCTGGATGTCGCGGGCCTGCTCGGTCTCCAGCGAAGAGAAGTCTAGCGCGTCCACGGCGTCGCACGCGAGCCACAGCAGCTCGGCATGGCTCGGGCACACGGCCGCGGTCACCGCTTGGGAGAGCGTGAACGCGAGCGCTGCTTTTGCCTCGTCCAGAGTGTCGATGGGCACGTACCAGCACTTGGGCCACTTCTTCTCTTCGCCCGATTGCACCGGCCGCTTGGCAAGGGCCTTGATGGCCAGGATGCCGGTGCCTCGCTCCTGCGCCCGCTCGCACGCCTGCGGGCCGAACCCGCCGTCGCGCCAGCAGAAGAGATTGATCGGCAGGAGCATGCTGTCGAAGGGAAACGCGTCCAGTAAGCGCAGCGCTGTCGGCTCGTCGTGCGCGGAGAATCCGATATGGCCGATGAGCCCCTGCTCGCGCGCCTTCACAAACGCTTCCAGCGCGCCGCCCGGCGCGAGGATCTGGTCGGCCTGTTCCATCGAGGAGACGCCGTGGAGCTGGTACAGGTCGAAGTGGTCGGTGCGCAGCTCGCGCAGGGATCCGTGGAGCTCGGCCTCCGCACCCTCGGCCAGGCGCTGCGTGGTCTTGCAGACCAGGAAGACACGATCACGATGGGGCTCCAGGGCCGGGCCGAGACGCTCCTGGGCATTGCCGTAGGTCGGGGCCACGTCGAAGTAGTTCACGCCCCGGTCGATCGCCTGCGCCACGGCGTCGGTTGCCTCGTTCGGCGACATGTCGCGGACCACGATCCCGCCGAAGCCGATCACGGACAGCTGCGCACCGGTGCGTCCCAATGTGCGCGTGTGCATACGGGCTCCTTTCTGCGCGGGTCCTCTGGTCAAGCAGCTCTACGATCTTTCGGCCCGGAACGTCCGACTTGAAGTGTGCATCCGCCAGGCCCGCCTGCCTGGTTCGGTGAGCTGGAGAGTCCAAGACGCGCGCGCGGCCAGCCTGCAAGAACCTCTCTACCCGCCTGCCATCAAACGCGAGAAGGTCCACCTGTCAAGGAGTTCCTTTCCAATTGGCCGCGAGTGTCGAGTGTGAACAAGGGCTTGTCAAGGCACCTGACTGCTAGAGCGGATGTGTCCTGCACCGATGGGATGGGAGGAGATGGCTTGGGTGAGACGGGTCCACCCGGGTCATGGAGCATGTGGCAGACGGATGCCTCGGGTCTGGTTGCATCCGCTTGGCGAGGAACGGGTTATCCATCTGCGCTTGCGACTTGACAAAAAAGCGCGACGACATACAGTCTACTGCCAACATGGTCAGCCGGGGCGTCTAATGCAAGCTGTCCTCCCACCTCAGCGATGTCAGTCAAGGCCTTGCGCTGGCCGCGGCGCAAGTCCAAACCGTGGAAATGCCCTCACTGGAGAGAACCTAGCCGCCCCGATGCTCGGGCGGACTTGTCGGCCGGCCGCTCCGCAGGATGCGTCTCGGCCAAGCACATTCTGACGAAAGGCACGCTTCGAGGGATAGGATTCGTCGGAAACAACGCGTACCACACGGGGAAAAGGAGAACATGATGAGGGCCTTGTGCGTCGAGATGGGCCGGGGCCTGCGGCTGATCCTCCTGGTAGGCTTGGGCATCGTTACGGCGAATGCGGCCAGCGGGGCTGACGTAGGTCCATCGGTCGATCAGCTACTTGAGGAGCTGACCGATCCAGAGGCGCAAGTGACGGTGGCGCAGGACCAACGCTCTACAGCGGCCGTCAAGCTAACAGGGGTCTCGGGCGCAGCAGTGGACCCTCTATTGGCGGCGCTGCCTGACGCTGGGCCCGAGGTGCGCCGCAGAGCCACCTGGACGCTGGGCGAGATTCAAGACGCCCGAGCCATCCCGGCATTGGCGAAGGAGCTGCGGAGTCCGAACAGTTTCGTCGCCAGCGCGGCTGCACTGGCGCTTAGCAAGGTTGGGCGCCCTGCGATAGACGCGCTGGTCGAGGCACTCGATAGCGAACGAGCCGAGGTGCGCATGAGGGCGGTACAGGCCCTGGGCAGGATCGGGAGCCCGGCGGCGGTCGAACCATTGGCGAAGATGCTCAGTGACAAGGATCTTGGGGTGCAGCTCCGAGCGATCTGGTCCCTGGGTAAGATCAAGCAGCCACGCGGAGTAGAGAGCCTACTAGGCGCCCTTGCGAGCGAGGATCCCCGGGTCCGGGCGCACGCGGTCTGGGCCCTGGGAGAAATCGGCGAGCCCGCGGTCGGGCCGCTCATCGCTTCGCTGGCGAAGGAGGCTCTGCACGCGCGCGAGGCTGCAGCAGAGGCCCTGGCCGCGATCGGCCGGCCCGCCCTGGCGCCATTGGGCGCAGCGTTGCAGCATGAAAACGCATCCGTGCGTGCGCACGCCGCCCAGGCCCTGGGAATCATTGGTGAGGCCCAGCGCGGACCTGCCTCGGTGCTGCAAGAGTTGCTCGGCGATCCGAACGGGGACGTGCGTGCTTGGTCCGCATGGGCGTTCGGGACAATCGCCGGTACACGGGCCGTGGACCCCCTCAAGGGCCTGTTGAGGGACCAAGATGCGGACGTGCGGCGCCTGGCGGCCAAGGGGCTGGGGGCAACGCGGGATCCGCGGGCGGTCGAGCCGCTCCTTGCCGTGTTGCAGGACGAGGCCGCAGCGGTCCGGCTGGCGGCGGTCAACGCGCTGGGACGGATCAAGGATGAGCGAGCCGTCGAGGCTGTGGCGCGGGCGCTGGAGGACGCGGACTCTCGCGTCCGGGTAGCTGCGGCCCGTGCGTTGGGCCGGATCAAGGCCCCGGCTGCCATTGAGCCTTTGATTGCGGCCATGAGCGATACGTACGCGCCGGTCGGCTACAACGCCAACGCGGCCCTGCAGGAGATCACCGGCCATACGGTGGACATCCCCTTGGGATGGCGAGCAGAGTGGATCGGCACCTATCGTCAGCCCAAGTGGGAAGCCTGGTGGGAGGGCAACAAGGCGAAATTCGAGCGATAGAGGACTGCTGTGTCCGGCGCGTTAGTGAGCGCATCGGAGTCGCCCAGTATTGCGCCCAGGAGGAGGACGTACGGTGGAGATCCGTAATCCCGCGTTTTTCGAGGCACCGGACTTCTGGAAGACCGAGTGGGACGAAGTGAACGCCTTTCTCGAGGACCTGAAGACGGACCAGGTATGGGAATTCGGGCGCTCGCAAGGCGGACGGCCGATTCGTGCCGCGGCGTTCGGAGAGAAAGAGCCGATCAAGCGCTCCAACAACCCGTACAGCGCCGCCGCCGCAGGACACCTGGAGGACTTTTTCGATCCGGATCGCCGCAGCCGCCCGGTTGTGGTGGTCATCGGGCCCATCCACGGCGCGGAGCTGGAGGGGTGCGCGACTTGCCTGAATTTCGCCCACCTGATCGAGCAGGGCACCGATCTTCGCGGCCGCAAGTGGGACGAGCTGCGCGAACTGGCCCATGAGATGCGGGTGGTGATCGTACCCATCGCGCAGCCCGACGGGCGCATTCGTGCAGGCGTGCGGCACTTGGTCGGCGGGACCCCGGAGGACGTCAACTACTATGACCAGGGCTCCGCCAACGGCGAATCGCTGGCCTGGGAGGATTACCTGCGGATGAATCCCGTTCCGCCCGGGCGGGTCAGTTACCTGGGAGGTTACTTCAACGACGCGGGCGTGAATATCGACCTGGATGATTTCCTGTCGCTCGATCGAGCGCCGGAGACGAGCGCGCTCATGGACCTCGTGCGTGACGAGACGCCGGATTGCTTCGTCGTGCTCCACGGCCACGGCCCGGGCCCCTGGATCGCTTCTCCCAACGCCCTGATCCCGAAGCGGTGCCAGTATCACCAGATCCAGATCGCCACTCTCGTGGCCGAGCGCCACCGCCGCGAGGGGCTGCGGCCCGCGCGCAAGTTGATCACCGAGGTGAGGCAAAGCGGGTACTCCGGCACAATCAACCTGCCCACAGCGCTCCACTACGTGTGCGGCGGATTGCCCTTGGCCTTTGAATTCCCGCATGGCATCAAGAAGTTCCCTTACACCTTCGACGAGATCCTCGACATCGGGATGACCATGCTGGAAGAGCTGCTGCGGTACACCATGGAGGCCAGGTACATGCCGCGCAGACCCACGCATAACCGCACCACCCTGCGCGAGGTGCCGGAAGTGCGCCTCACGAAGTGACACTCGCGTGGCACGGCCGCGCATACGGGTTGGAAACCGATGCTTTGCCGAGGACCGTGCATCACGGCCACGGCGTGCACGTGGAAAGCGACGGTCTCCATAAAGAAGGGAGCAGCCATGAAGTTCATGTTTGTCCCGAGGAACGTGCGATTCGACAACGAAGAGCAGGTGCAGGGGCTGATCCGCTTCTGCAAGAAAACGGGCGCCGAGGAGGCGATGGTCCATTCACGAATCTCGCCCTGGGCGCCGAAGGACGCGAATCTTGAGAGGGCGGACCGTGCGAAGAAGGCGTTCCATGTACTGAACGAGCACGGAATCCGGGTGAGCGACCAAATAGTCTCGTTGATGCGTCCCGATGATCGAGGTCCCGTGTTTCCGCAGACCATGGTGACCCGAGCAAACCGCGAGGACAGGTCGCCGTGTCCGCTCGACGCGACCTACCGGGAGTACACGGCCTTTCTGTTTTCGAAGCTGGCCACGACCGGAGCGTGCAAGATCTTCCTGGACGACGACTTCGGGCATCTGCACGCGACGCGGGACACGTGCTTCTGTCCTCTGCATATTGCCGAGTTCAACAAACGGTACGGATACGACTTCGACCGAGAGGGCCTGGTCCAGAAGCTGGCCGAGGACCCCATGGGCAAGGTGCAGCTCGACTGGCTGGACTTGCAGGCGGACGTGCTGGTGGAGTTGGCCTCTCTGATGGAGCGGGCCGCCCATGCGGAGAATCCGGAAGTGCGGCTGGGCCTGATGATCACGTGCAGCGACATCACGTCCTATAGCGGGAAGACGCATGAGGTCCTGCGCGCCCTTGCCGGGGATCTGCAGCCGCTGGTGCGCACAGGGATGGGTTGGTACCAGGACTACAACAGGCTGTATTTCATCAATGAGCTCACGGACGTGCTGTATCAGCACAGTCTGGTGCCCGAGAACACGGAGATGTACTCCGAGATCGACGCGGTGCCGCATGGCTTGTTCAGCAAGGGCATCAGGGTGTGCTTCGATTACAGCATCAAGGCGAACATGATCTGCGGCACGGGCACGCACAGCGTCTCATGGCTCGATGCGGGGGAGCGTCTGGACGAAGACTACCGCCATATCGAGCAGATCAACGAGAAGCTGAAGGTCGACCGGGCCATCGCGCAGGTGATTCCGGACCGCGCGGTCCGCAGGGGCCTGGGGGTGATCGAGAACATGATCGGGCGGCGGATGCATGCGCAGGGGCCGATCCTGTTCAACCGAGAGAACGGCGAGTTGGTAGCCCTGTGGAGGATGGGGATTCCGATCACGTTTGACGACAGCGACACGGCGTTTCTGACAAGAAACAGCATCTTGTTCGAACCGGACGAGGTCGAGCGGCGGTTCGCGGAAAAGAACCTGCTGCTCGATCTCGATTCCCTGCTGGCGCTGCGCGAGAAGGGCATGGGCGAGCTTGCCGGCGTGGAGGTCAAGGGACTGCTGGACAAGCGAGGGCAGTTCGGCAGGCGGGGATGGACGGAGGAGCTTACCGATCATCCGGTGAACGGTCGATACGCAGGAGAGACGGTGCGGTTGCGGCTGTTCCGCTCCGCCAAGTTCGCGCAGCTGGCTGCATCGAGTTCGGGGGGTGTGTCCGTATCTCGCGTGCGCAATCCCGACGACGAGGAGGTGGGCTCGGGCCCCATACTCCTTGAGGGCGGGGGGCGCAGGCGGGTGGTGCTCCCGTACAGTCTGAAGGAACTGCAGGACTACCGACATGGTTGCATGTCCATGTTCAACAAGGAGCAGCTCAAGGGGATGGTCGAATGGCTGAGCGGGGGGCATCTGCCGGCGTTCATCGACGACGTGGCGGACGTGTGTCCGAGCGTGCTTGTGGATCCCGACACGGGCCGGACCACGATCGGGCTGTTGAACTTCTCGTACGATCCTGCGCGGGGCTGCGACCTGTATGTGGAGAAGGCCACAGACGGCCCTTATGCGCTGGAGTACGTGACCGATGACGGGTCCATGGAGGCCGTGCCGGAGAGCAACTATAAGGAGGAGAACGGCTATCTCGTCATCCGGCTCACCAAGGAGACCGGGGCCAATCCGTTCGATCTGCGCGTACTTACCGTTACCCCGCGGCCCGAATAGGGCGCGGAGGGATTCTCGAAAGCCTGCTGGGCAAGGGCAGGCGATCGATGGGAAGCTGGGCACGGGATCCCGGGATGCGCCGAAGTCTTGTCCGCAAGGTCTTGACACTACTGATGGAAGAGTAAGGAGCTATCATGCGGCTGGTTGATAACAAGACGCCCAGGGCTGCGATTGTGCACGCGCAGACGGATGCATTTGCCGCCGCGGAATTCCAGCGATACTTGGAGAAGAGCACCGGTGCACAACTGCCCATTGTCACCGATGCTCCCGAGCACGGGGCGGTCGTCTCGATCGGGCATACGGGGTTGACGAGTCGCGCGGGCATCGCATCGAACGCGTTGCCCGATCAGGCATTTGCCATCAAGGCAGACGATCGGCTCCTGGCCATCTGCGGCGCGGACAAATGCGCGACGCTGCATGGCGTGTACTGGTTCCTGGAGCATGAGCTCGGCTGCGGATGGTGCATGCCCGGGGAACTCGGGGAGGTGGTACCCGAGAGCGCGACCGTGGAGATCGGTCGGCTCGACCATTGCCGGCGACCCAGCCTGGGGGTGCGGTCCCTATGCACCTTTCCAGCACCGGGACGGCCCGCGTCCGATGCCCAGGCCATGGTGGACTGGTCGGCGAAGCTGGGGTTCAACGTGGCCAAAATCCCGCGCGTGAGCACCTTCGAAGAACACCGGGACCTGCTGGTGCGCGAGGCCAAGGAAAAGCGCGGCATGCAACTCAGCGTCGGCGTGCATACATTCGAGGACTTCATGCCCGATGATCCGTATTTCAAGGAGCATCCCGAGTATTTTGCACTCGTCAACGGCCGGCGAGGCGGAGAGGGCAAGCACCGGATCTGCCCGAGCAGCATGGAGGCGGCCGAGGTGTTTGCCAAAAACGTGAACGCTTACCTGGACAAGCGCCCGGAGATCGACGCGATCGGGCTGGGCGCCAAGGACGGCAGCGGCGGCTGGTGCGAGTGCGCGGACTGCCGGGAGAAGACGGGCTTGCGCTTCTGCCCGGTGCAATTCAAGGTCCACAAGGCACGCGTGGTCACGGACGCCTACATCCCGTTCTTCAACAAGGTCGCCGAACACGTGGCGGCCGAGCACCCGGATGTCCAGCTGGGCGCGTTGTTCTACACGTCCACCCTGGAGCCCCCCGCGTCGGCCGAGGCCAAGCTGCATCCGAACATCGACGCCGTGGTGGCGCTCTTTTCCCGGTACTACGATCGACCGCTGAACCAACCGTTGTCTGTGCCCGAGGACTACGAGCGCCTGAACCCGGACCGACCGGACGAGGCCACGTATACCTACTACCCGTCGATGCTGCGTCGCTGGCGAGAGGTCACGCAAGGGCGCGTGTATTTTCACGCCTATTTCTCCGGTCACGGCGCCACTTCGGGGCTGATCTTCCCGATCCATGACGTGATTGCCGCTGATCTGGAGTTCTACCATGACATTGGTCTGGACGGCTTCTATACGCAGGCCAACTACGTGAACGCAGCGCCCTATGGCTTCAACTATTACATGGCCGCGCACAAGGCCATGGATGTCGAGACGGACGCGGAGCGAATCCTGCGCGCTTACATGGCGAAGTTCTACGCGACCGCGGCGGAACCCATGATCGCCTACTTCCAGTGCCTGGGCCGGGCCAGGGCCAACGGGTCGCTCCTGGCCGATCCGGTCAAGGTGGCCGGCCTGTTCGACCGCGACACGCTGTCCGAGGCCAAGGCACTCCTGGACCGCGCGCAGGAACAGTGCACGGAC
>CAZOBJ010000033.1:0-28734 GCA_964577825.1 uncultured Planctomycetales bacterium | reverse complement strand
GTGCGGGACCATCTCCACCCAGCCCTGGGCGTGGCGGTCCGTGCCGCTGAAGGGCTGCCAGCGCACCGGGCCGGCCGGGGTCTCGTACGCGGCCTCGGCCGAGGCGTCCCGCTCCGGGCCATAGGCCCGGCGGATGCCCTGCCCCGGGTCGCAGGGGAAGGGTCCGGCCATGCGCCACTCGGTGATGTAGTCCTCGGGCGGACGCCACGCGCGGAAGTCGAGCGCGCCGTCGTCGGCGGCGTCGTAGTCCGGCGGGTTCGTGGCCAGCCACGCCTGCGCCCGCGCGCGCAGGTCCGGCCGCGGGAAGTCGAAGACCCGGTTGCTGTCCGGATACTGTGGGCATGCGCCCGGCCGCAGGACGAGCTCCACGATCTCGTGCACGTGCACGCGGGGGATGCGCACCACGGCCCGGCCGCCGCGCTCCTCCACGGCCAGGGCCTCGCCCGCGGGCTGGAGCTTGGCCTCCTGGATGTCCTTGACGCCGAAGGTGGTGCGCAGCAACAGGTCGTGCACGGGCTCGACCCGGTCCACGAGCGGAAGCTCGGGCACCAGGTTCATGCGCCCGGGCGCGGACTGGTAGTTGACCAGGTGCACGAGCACCCGGTTGCGCTCGGGCTGTGCCCAGGCGCCCAGCTCCACGGACGCGGGGCCGGCCTCCAGGCGCACGGGGCAGGCCTCGGCGCGCTCCCGTTCCAGGGGCCACACGAGCATAAGCTTGCGCAGGGTCCACACCCCGGTGAAGAGGTACGCGCTGAACACCTTGCCCGCGCAGTAGATCGACCGGCCCCGGCCGAACCGGTGTTCCACCAGGCCCGGGCACAGAGGCTCGTCCTTGACGTAGTAGTTGTGCATGCCCGAGTAGCGGATGTCCGAGTCGGGGCGGTACCGGTCGTGGATGTCCACGAGGCTCGTGGCGCCCTGGCGCAGCGTGCACTCCAGGACGCTCTGGCGCATGGCCACGAACCGGCTCTCCCACGGCTCGGTGGAGAACTGCCCCTCGGGCAGCACGAAGTCGAAGGTCCGGTACGGGTCGGCCCGCCGGCCCGTGTACGAGACGCCGAACACGTCCGCGAGCGCGAAGTCTTCGCGCGGCTCGTTCCACTCGTTGGCGAGCCCCGTGCGGTAGCTGGACACGAGCGTCCCGCCCTCGCGCACGTACGCGCGCAACGCCTCGGCCTCCGCGTCGCTCATGCACACGGCGTTGGGCAGGACCACGACCGGGTACTCTTGCAGGCGATCGAGGTCCCGGCGCGTGAGGATCTCCATGGGCAGGTGCTCGCGCTGGAGCATGAGGAACGCGCCGTGGTACTCGTCCAGGTACCGCGAGAACGGCCGCGACGCGGTGCGCCCGCCCACGGCGCCTGCGTAGAAGAACTCCGACTCCTGGCTCACGTACAGGCCCGCGAACCGCACGGGCTCGCCCTCCGCGCGCCAGGGGTCGCGGGCCCGGGCGAACGCGTAGTGCTCCCGGGCCAGGCCCAGGGCCGCGGGGTTGAGCTTGCCCCTCCGGTCGATCATGGAGCCCGGATACCCCTGCGCGCCTCCGCGCAGGGCGGGCAGCGCGGTGATGCCGTTGTAGGGTTCGGGCGGCACCACGTTGATGTGCCCCACGCAGATGGGGTCGTGCAGGATCTCGTAGGGAATCTTGCCCCGGCTCAGGGCGCCGAACAGGGCCATGCGCGCGCTGTGGGTGACCGTGCCCAGCTTGGACCCGAACCCCACGGCCGGATCGGTGGACAGGTAGTCGGTGGCCTCGGCGTCCTCGTACAGGTCCCCGCAGGTGAACCCGTGATAGTTGTTCACCATCGTGGCGCCGGGTTGGTGGCGCTGGAGGATCTCGCGCAGGCGGCGTAGATATCGAGCCTGATCGCGGAACGTCCACAGCCGGAAGACCTGGTACAGGGGATGGTGCGCGTCGCGCACGCGCGGCGGGGCCACGCCCACGTCCTGCCGGAACCGCTTGGCGCACCCTTCGCAGCACACAAGGTCCGGATGGTCGAGCATGTCCACGTACATCCCGGCCAGGGGGTAGCGGCGGGCCACCTCGTCGATCTGCCCCTCCACCAGATCCGCGTACCCGGTGTTCCAGCATGGCTTGCCCGCGTTGCGCGGGCCTGGCTTGGGGTAGTAGTGGCGCCACTCGCGCGGGCCGAAGTTCGTCTGCCGCAGGTTGGCGAACTCGTACACCCCGATGAGCGCGACCTGGAGCTTCTGCGCCTCGTCCGCGGCCTCGCCGAACACGTCGCGGCCCTCGAGTCCGGAGTGCATGTGCCCGTGCGCGACCTCGGTCGGGTAGAAGGCGTTGCCGTTGTGGCAGGAGAAGTAGAAGTAGACAGCGTCCCCGCCCGCGTCCGCGATGCGGCGCACGATCTGGCGGCCGTCCATGTCGCGCAACAGGTCCGGCACCGTGGCGTTCTGGTCGGTGTCCACGGTGTGCATGCCCACGAAGAAGCGCCTACGGAAGTCCTCGGGCCAGCGCTTGCCGTAGAGCGTCTTGCTCATCGGGGTGTCCTCGTCACGGGGTCTGCGGCGCGCTGACGCCGAGGGCCGCGATCAGAATCTCCACATCCTGCGCGGCCACGCCCTCGAGGCGCTGGGCGGTGAGCCCCTCGTCGGTCACGAGCACGTCGACCTCGCGCCAGGTGCACAGCTCGATGTATCCGCGCTTGCCGTACTTGGTGCTGTCGGCGAGCAGGAATCGGCGCCGGGCGTTGCGCAGCATCGACCTGCGCACCTCCACCCCCGCCATGTCCGGGTTGCCGATGTGGTCTTCGGCGAACGCGCACGCCGAGGAGAAGCACAGGTCCACACCGATCTTGGCCGCGTTCTCCAGGGCCAGGGACCCGGCGAACGTGTTGCCGACCCGGTCCTTGCGCTGGAGAACCCCCCCGAGCAGGGTGACCTCCACCCCGGCGCGCGCGTGCAGCTCGAGCACGGTGTCCAGGCTGTCGGTCACCACCCGCAGGCCCAGGTCGTTGGGCAAGAGCTTGGCGAGCTCCCGGCACGTGGTGCTCCCGTCCAGGTACAGGACCTGGTCCGGGACCAGGAACGCGAATGCCTCGCGGGCGATGGCCATCTTGCGCGGGAGCTCGGCCACCGCGCCCGCCCCTGTGCTTGTCAGCGCGTTGGGCGGACCCGTGAGCGCGGCCCCGCCGTGCAGGCGGCGCACGAGGCCCCGGCGCGCCAGGGCGTTGAGGTCCCGGCGGATGGTCATCTGGCTGATGCCCAGCTCGTCGCTCAGCTCGGTGGTGCGCGCGCTCCCACGCCGGCGCAGAACCTCGTAGATGGCTTGCTGGCGCGCCTCGATGAGCATATCGGCCCCCTGAAGGGCGGTCATTGTACTTGGCGGGCGGGCGCCTGCAACCGGGTTTCGCGCAAAATCCGGGTTCACGGCCGCGCATAAACGAACAGTCTCGATCAAAGAGAATGCTTGACCGCCGCGCGCAGGCGGCCTAGACTGCCCGTTCCTGATACCTTCGACGAGGAAAGCGCGCGTATGCGTGCCCTGGTGCTGCACGGACCCGGCGACTACCGGGTCGAGGACGACTGGCCCGACCCCGAACCGCAACCCGGCTGGGCGCGCGTGCGGGTGCGCTATGCCGGGGTGTGCGGCTCGGACCTGCCGCGGTTCGCGCGCACGGGAAGCTACCGCCACCCCATGATCCTGGGCCACGAGTTCTCTGGGGAGGTGGAAACCCCGGCCCCGGACAGCGCCCGCTCCCAGCAGGGCGACCGCGTGGCCGTGCTGCCCATCATCCCGTGCGGCGCGTGCGAGGGGTGCCGCAGGTGGGGCCCGTTCCACTGCCGGGCCTACCAGTTCCTCGGGTCGCGCAATGACGGCGGATTCGCCGAGCTTGCCCTGGTGCCCGAGGCGAACTTGCTGTCCCTGCCCGAGGACCTGGACCTGCGCCTCGGGGCGCTCGTCGAGCCCCTGGCCGTGGGCCTGCACACCGTGCGCCGCGCCCGGGTGCGCGCGGGCGAGCGGGCCGCGGTGTTCGGCGCCGGGCCCATCGGCCTCTTTGCGGCCGCGTGGCTGCACGTCTTCGGCGCGCAGACGACGGTGATCGACCCGCGCGAGGACCGCCGTGCGCTCGCCCGGGCCGTGGGGTTCGAGACGGTCTTCGCTCCCGACGACGAGGTCTTGCAAGAGGCCGGGCCCTTTGCCCACGCCATCGAGGCCGCGGGCGCGGCCGCGGCCTTGGCCCGGGCCGTGGACCTGGTGTGCGACTGCGCCGCCATCACGGTCATCGGCCGCGATCCCGGGGACACGGTGCTGGCGCACGAGACCTGGGAGCGGCTCCTGCGCAAGGAGCTCACGGTGCGCGGGTGCTGGGGATACGACCTGCGCGAGGACACGGAGACCCTGCGCGGCTTCCTGGCCCGCGCGCCCATTGCGCTCGAGGCGCTCATCACCCACGAGGTGCCCCTGGACGAGGCGGAGGAGATGATCGACCGGATGATCGACGGGACGCTGGCCTACGGCAAGGTGCTTATCCGGCTCTAGGGCCCGGCGTACGGAGAAGGCGGATGCTTGCAGCGGTGGTGTACGGACCCGGGGACCTGCGCCTGGAGGAGCGCCCCGTGCCGGAGGCGCCCCCGGGCTCGGTGCGCGTGCGGGTGCAGGCGTGCGCGATCTGCGGCACGGACCTGCGCATCTTCCGCAAGGGCGACCACCGGGCCAAGTACCCGGTCGTGGTCGGCCACGAGATCGCGGGCGTGGTGGACGCGGTCGGCCGGGGCGCCCAGGGCGTGCGCGAGGGCGACCGCGTGTGCGTGGCCCCGGGCCACGGATGCGGTCGATGCCGGATGTGCCGCGCCGGGCACCCGAACGTATGCCTGGACCCCTATCCGTCGCTCGGGTACAGGGTGGACGGTGGGTTCGCCGAGTTCCTGGCCGTGCCGGAGAACATCTTCCGGCTCGGATTCGTCAACCCGATCCCGGGGGGGCTCTCGTTCGAGCAGGCGAGCCTGTCCGAGATCCTGGCCTGCTGCCTCAACGCCCAGGAGAACAGCCCGGTGCACGAGGGCGACGTGGTGCTGGTGCTCGGCAGCGGACCCGCCGGGGCGATCCACAGCCGGCTTGCGCGCCTGCGCGGCGCGCGCCGCGTGATCGTGAGCCAGCGGTCCCGGCCCCGGCTGGAGGTTGCGGCCGCGCGGTTCGCCATCGACCGCATCGTGGCCCGGTCCGAGGAGGACCTCGACGCCGTGGTCCGCGAAGAGACCGACGGCCGGGGCGCGGACGTGGTGTTCGTGTGCGCGCCCTCGCGCGAGGCCCAGGAGACCGCCACCCGGCTCGTGGCCCCGCGGGGACGGGTGAACCTGTTCGGCGGGCTGCCGCGCGACGACCATGTGATCGCCCTGGACGCGAACCGGCTCCACTACAACGAGTTCTTCCTGGCCGGCGCCTCGTCCAGCCTGCCGGAGGGCAACCGCGAGGCCCTGCGGCTGCTCGCGCGGCGCGACATCGATCCCGATCAGCTTATCACCGACCGGGTCGACCTCGACCGTATCCACCAGGGCTTCGACATCGCCGAACGGCGCGAGGGGCTCAAGGTCGTGGTCCGCTGCGTCCAGGACGGGACCGAGTGATCGCAGGCGCGTCGCGCGCACGTTCAGCCGCCGCACCCGCAGGACTGTGATTCGAGGAGTGGCCCCCGCATGGCCAAGATCGTGCTCGGGTTCAATGCCAACTGCTTCACGAACCGGTATGACGAGCCCGGGGAATGGACCCGCATCTGCGCGGACCTGGGCGTGCGTCACGTCATGTTCAGCATCGACCTCATCGACCCCCTGTGGCCCTGGGGCCTGCAGCGGCGCCTGTGCGACCAGACCCTGGACGCGTGCGCCCGCCGCGGGATCGCCATCCGCGCAAGCTTCGGCGGGCACCACGGCCACCGCCACTACCTGGGCCATCCGGACCGTGCGGTGCGCCACAGGGCCGAGGACTTCTACCGCCGCGCGATCCGCCAGACCGCGTACCTGGGCGGCGCGAGCTTCGGCACGTGCTTCGCGATTCTGAGCGTGCGCGACCACGAGGACCCGCAGCGCCGCGAGGCCGTGCTCGCCCAGGCCCTGGACGCGTACGCGCGCCTGTCCGCCTACGCAGCCGACCAGGGCCTGGGCGCGCTCGTGTACGAGGCCACCAGCACCCCGCGCGAGTCGTGCGCCACCTTCGCGGAGAACGACCGGGTGCTCGCGGCCGGCGCGCACTGGCCCGCGCCCCTGCGCGTGTGCCTGGACCTGGGCCACCGGTACCTGGGGGGCGCGCCCCAGGAGGCCGATCCCCTGGCCTGGATCCGCCGGTACGGCGCGCGGTGCGACGTGATCGACTGCCAGCAGACCGACCGGCACGCGAGCCGGCACTGGCCCTTCACCGACGAACACAACGCGCGCGGCACGGTCCGCGCCGACGAGGTGGTGGCGGCGGTCGAAGACTCGGGCGAGGGGGAGGTCCTGCTCGCGTTCGAGATCCGCACCCCGGCCTTTCACCCGCAGGAGAACGCGCACCTCGACCACCTGGCCGCGTCCGTGGCCTACTGGCGCCGGTGGGTGCGCGACTGACCGCTTCCCGCATGCACAGGAGGAACGTCATGCCCCGCGAGTACCGCGCCTGCACTCGGCTCATCCTGCGGGAGATGGAGGCCGCGCTCGACGCGGTGGACCCCGCCCAGGTCGACGCGCTCGTGGACGCGGTCCTGGCCGCGGACCAGGTGTTCGTGGTGGGGGTGGGACGGGTGCTTCTGTCGCTCCAGGCGTTTGCCAAGCGGCTCAATCACCTGGGCGTGCGCGCCTGGTGCGTGGGCGAGACGGCCGAGCCCGCGATCACGGACCGCGACCTGCTCGTCGCGGGGTCCGGCTCGGGCGAGAGCCTGGTGCCCGTGGTCCTGGCGCGCAAGGCGCGGGACCTGGGCGCGCGCGTGGCGCACATCGGCTCGAACCCGCACAGCAGCCTCGCTCCGGTCGCGCACCTGTTCGTGCGCATCCCGGCGCCCACGCGGCTGCGCCGGCCCGGCGAGACGCCCAGCGCGCAGATCATGACCAGCCTGTTCGAGCAGGCGCTCCTGGTGCTCGGCGACGCGGTGGCGCTCATGATCGCCGAGCGCAAGGGGCTCGACGACCCGGACGCGCTGCGCGGCGCGCACGCGAACCTGGAGTAGAAGGGTCAGCGCTCGGCTTGCTCGCGGCGGCGGCGCTCGATCACTTCCTCAGCCACGGCCAGGGGCACGGCCTCGTAGTGCTCGAAGTGCATGGTGAACGACGCCCGGCCCTGGGTCAGGTTGCGCAGCTCGCTCGTGTACCCGAAGAGCTCGGCCAGCGGACACAGCGCGCGCACGATCTGGGCGTTGCCCTGCGCGTCCATGCCCACGATGCGCCCGCGCTTGGCGCACAGGCTGCCGGTGACCGCGCCGGCGTGCCCCTCGGGCGCGACCACGTTCACGCTCATGACCGGCTCCAAAAGCTCCGGCCCTCCGTCCAGGAACCCGCGGCGGAAGGCCGCGTTCGCGCAGCTGTGGAACGCGCGCTCGGAGCTGTCCACCTCGTGGTGGCTGCCGTCGAGCAGCCGCACCCGCAGGTCCACGACCGGGAACCCGGACCACACGCCCTTGCCCATGGCCTCGAGCACGCCGCGCTCCACGGCCGGGATGTACTCGCGGGGGATGCGCCCGCCGGCGACTTCGTTTTCGAACTCGAACCCCTGGCCCGGCTCCAGGGGCTCCAGAGCCATAATGACGTGCGCGTACTGGCCCCGGCCGCCGGTTTGCCTGCGCAGGCGCTCCTCGACCCGCACCGGCGCGGTGAGGGTCTCGCGATAGGCGACCTCCGGCGCGCCGGAGCGGACCTTGACCCCGTAGTCGCGGTCGAGCCGGTCGAGCAGGATCTCCAGGTGCAGCTCGCCCATGCCGCTGAGCACCGTGCTGCCCGTCTCCGGGTCCGTGTTGACCACGAACGTGGGGTCCTCCTCGGCCAGGCGGATGAGCGCGGCCTGCAGCTTCTCGCGGTCCGCGCGGCTGTGCGGGCGCACCGCCACACTTATGACCGGCGCGGGGAACTCGATGGCCTCGAGCAGGATCGGCTCTTCCTCGCAGGTGAGCGTGTCCCCGGTGGACGTATCCGAGAGCCCCACCACCGCGCCGATCTCGCCGGTGTACAGGGCGTCGACCTGCTCGCGGCGGTTGGCGTGCATCTTCACGAGCCGGCCCGCGCGCTGGGGTTTGCTGCGGGTGACGTTGAGGACCCGGCTGCCCGCCTGGAGCGTGCCCGAGTAGACCCGCACCCACACGAGCTTGCCCACGTGCCGGTCCGCGGTGACCTTGAACGCGAGCGCGGCCAGGGGACCCTCGTCGCTAGGGGCGCGCTGTGCGGGCCGGTCCTCCAGGCACCGGCCGCTGACCGGCGGCAGGTCCACGGGGCTGGGCAGGTAGTCGACCACCGCGTCCAAGAGCCGCTGCACCCCCATGTTGCGGAACGCGCTCCCGCACAGGACCGGGCACAACAGGTGCTTGTGCGTGGCCTGGCGCAGGGCGGCGCGCAGCTGCGCCTCTTCGATGGGCTCGTCCGCGCAGAACTTTTCGAGCAGCGCCTCGTCGACCTCGGCCGCCTTCTCGATGAGGTGGCGCCGCGCGCGGTCGGCCTCGTCAACGAGCTCGTCGGGCACCGGCTCCTCGCGCACGGTCAGCCCCAGGTCCGAGGCCTCCCAGTACACCGCGCACCCGCGCACCAGGTCGATGAGCCCGCGGAACGCGTCCTCCGCGCCGATGGGCAGGGCCAGGGGCACGGCGTTCGCGCCCAGCTCGCGCTGGATCTCTTCGACCACGCCGGGGAAGTCCGCGCCGATGCGGTCCATCTTGTTCACGAACGCGATGCGCGGCACGTCGTACTTCTCGGCCTGGCGCCACACGGTCTCCGACTGCGGCTCCACGCCGCCCACCGCGCAGAAGAGCGCGATCACCCCGTCGAGCACGCGCAGGCTGCGCTCCACCTCCACGGTGAAGTCCACGTGCCCCGGCGTGTCGATGATGTTCACTTCGTGCTCCCGCCACGCGCACGTGGTCGCGGCGCTCGTGATGGTGATGCCCCGCTCGCGCTCCTGGCTGGTCCAGTCCATGACCGCCGCGCCGTCGTGCACCTCGCCCATGCGATGGCTGCGGCCGGTGTAGTACAGGATCCGCTCGGTGAGCGTGGTCTTGCCCGCGTCGATGTGGGCCATGATCCCGATATTGCGCATCTGTTGCAGCGCCGTCTTGCGCGCCATGCTCGTCTCGCTCCCTCGCAACGTACTCTTCGTTGACCTGTCCGGGCAGACCGCCTTCGCGGTCCACGGCCAGTCCGACAGCCCGGGAAACAACGCCCCGCACCGCGCATCGCCTGCGCGTCCCGAGCGCCTCGCTGCAAATCTCGGGCCAGAATTCTCTAGTATACCAGCGGGCGCAGGTCTCGTCCAGGGCTGAATGAAAAGCGAACAAGCGCTCGCTCGCACCGACGGGCGGGGGCGGTCACCGACGCAGACGGCGGACCGGCCCGAGCGCGGTCCCGGCCAGGTTGCGCGCGGTCTCGGCCAGGGCCACGGCCCCGAGCGTGCCCAGACCCGTGCCGTGGCGGCGCAGGATGGCGAGCACCTCCGCTGTGGCGCGGAACCGGCGGCGGGTGCTCACGCCCCCGAGCGCGAAGTGCGTGAGCGCCGCGTCCAGGTACTGGAACGCAAACCGCCTCTGCGCGCGCAGGAACAGGTCCAGATCCCCGCAGATCGCGTACCGCTCGTCGAACGGGCCCACCGCGTCGAACACGCACCGCCGCATGAACGTGGCCGGGTGCAGAAGCCGCGCGCCTCCGAAGGACAAGAATCCCGCGCGCGGGCGCACGACTCGCGGGCCGCGCGGGCCCGCGACCTCGATGTTGCCGTGCACCACCGCGGGCTGCGGGTCCTGCGCAAGCGCGTCCGCGACGCGCTCGAGCGCGCCGGGCAGGTACCGGTCCCCGGCGCTCAGGAACGCCACCACGTCCCCGGTGGCGCGCGCCAGGCCCTTGTTGAACGCGTGGTAGATGCCCCGGTCCGGCTCGGACACGACGCGCACGTACGGGCTCGCGCACCGGTCGACCTGTTCGAGCGTGCCGTCCGTGGACGCGTTGTCAATCACCCAGTGCTCGCGCTCCGGGCCCCGGGCGTCGCGCACGCTCGCGATCGTGGCCGCGATTGAGTCCGCATTGTTGTACGTGGCGGTCACGATGGAGAGCTTCACGGGCCCGCGCCTCGCTGTGCACGCGCGGGCGACCCGTAGCGGACCAGGTTGTCCTTGCCCAGCACCCGGCGCTTCAGGCGCTTGAGCGCCTCCACCCCGCCCCGCCGCCTGGGCGCGAACCCCGCGGAGAACTGCGGGTCCACGGCCCACACCCGGCCCATGGCCGCCTGTAGTGCCTCCAGGTACGGCGCGAACACGAGGGCCCGTGCCTCGGCGCGCAGGCGCTCGTCCACGGCCAGGGTGAACCGGTCCGGCGCGTGGACCTTCAGGCCCTGGAAGTGGAATGCGCACAGCGGCGCCCGGCCGTCGACCCACACCCCGCCGTCGCGCGCCTCCAGCGCGTGGGCGCCCACGTTCCACGGCGCGAGGTACACCTCCGCCCGCTGGAGCACGCGCACGCCCGCGAACCGCTCGGGCCAGTCGTCGAGGTACTTCTGGTCGCCGTACCGGTGCGGCTCGTGCACCGCATAGCACCACTCGATGCACTTCGCGTGCCACCAGTCCAGGACGCGCAGCGCGTCCCGGTCGCGCCGGAAGCTGAGCCACCCCGCATTGAACCGGCCGTTGCGGCCGGTCATCCACTCCTGGCGGGACGGGAACCGATGCGCGGTGATGAGCACCGACCCCGCGCGCAGCTCGTCGAGCATGAGCGACGGATGCGCGTAGAAGAAGAGGTCGCTGTCCAGGTACGTCGCCGCCTCGGCCTCGGGCGCGGCGTCGAGCACGTGGCGGATGAGCGTGGGCTTGCACGTCCAGCAGTACTCGCCCGCGTTGCGCACGGGCTTGACGGCCCGAAGCTGCGGGGTCTCCAATGCGCGGATGGACACGACGCGGCTGGTGGGCGGGGCGACCTCGTGCAACAGGTCCACGCATCGCTCGTCCATGCCCACGAGCGTGAGCCTCGCCTCGGGCGCCACGCGGTGCAGCGACCACGCCAGCGCCAGGCCGTGAAAGAGATACTGGCTGTCGAAGTTCGTGACGAACTCCACGGCCCCGGGCATCAGGTCTCCTTCGTCCGGCCCTTCGCCTGCGGGGGCGGGCGGCCGCCCGCCGCGCGCAAGAGGTCGATCGTCTCGGCCAGGGCTTGGGGGACGCTGCCCCGGATGCGAAAGCCCAGGCCCTCGATCCGCGCGGTGGACACCTCGTACGAGCACCGGTTCATGATCTGGGCGTCCACGAGCTTCACGCGCGTGTCGAGCCCCTGCGCGCGGATCTGCTCGAGCACCTCGCTCACGGTCAGGTTCGCGGTGGCCACGTTGTACACGCGCCGGTCGTAGACCCGCTCGCGGATCAGAAACCCGAGCGCCCCCACGGCGTCGGTGAGCGTGACGTATGGGCGCACCTGGTGCAGCGCGGTGCGCCACACCGTGATCGGCTCGCCCATAACCGCCTGCCAGCAGAACTTGTTCGCCGCGGTGTGGAAGTGCATGCCCGGCGACGGCCCGCACGTCGTGCAGAACCGGCACACCGCGAAGGAGAGCCCGGCGCGCTCGCCGAGCTCTCTGAGGTGGGCCTCCTCCTGGAGCTTGCTCTGCGCATACGGGCTCTCGGGATGCAGGTCCTCTGTAGGCACGGTCTCGTCCACCATGCCCTGCGCGGCGCCGTACACGCTGGTCGTGGAGATGTGGACCAGGGGGACGTTTTGCTCTGCGCAGGCCGCGGCCAGGCGCTCGACCACGCTCAGGTTCACTCGCTGCACGCGCCGGCGCTGACGGAAGCTCGCGGGCGCGTTCGTGATGGCCACGAGGTTGACCACGACCTCGGGCCGCGCCTCGCGCAGGAGCGCGCCCGCGTCCATGCGCAGCACGTCCGCGTTGCGGAACCGGTACCGCCCCTCGGCGGGCAGGTTGAACAGGCAATGGTGCCCGCCCGCGGACAGGTTGTCCACCATCCACACCTCGGCGCCGGGCACGAGCGCGGGCAGCGCGCGGATGAGGCGCGAGCCGATGTGGCCCAGGGCCCCGGCGATCAGCACTCGCGGTCCGCGCGCGGTCGGCGACATGCGCATGCTCCTCGGTTCATCTGTCCGTCACCACAAGCGTGCCGCTCATCAGGTCCGCTCGTACAACGCCCCCCTCACTCCATCCCTCTCCCGAGGGGAGAGGGAGCGTCGCACCTCGCGCCCGAGCGTCCCCCCTCCGGAAGGGGGCTAGGGGGAGGGAGAAGTTGCCCTCGCCGCACAGGCGGCCGCCGTGGTAGGGGCGAATGAGGGCGCGCGTACCGCCCCTCACCCCAACCCTCTCCCGAGGGGAGAGGGAGCGTCCCCCCTCCCTACGGGAGGGGGCTAGGGGGAGGGACGCTTGTACGCACACCTCGGCCGACAACGCGTAGCCCTCCGCCCTCAAGGCCACCGGCCTCATGACGCGTCGCCTCGCGGCTGCGCGCCCTCGCGCGGAAGGGCGTGCGCGAGCAGCCTGGCAAACGCCCCGCGCAGCGCGTCCTCGGAATGGTCGCGCGCATACGCCTCGAACCCGAACGCACTCCGATCCGCGTACGGCCCGTGCGGGTCCAGGAGCGTGCGCACGGCGCGGATCAGGGCGTCTGGGTCGCCCTCGGGCACCGCCAGGCCCAGCCGGTAGCGGTCCGCGCGCTCGGCCATGCAGTGCCCGCGGCTCACGATCACGGGCCTGCGGAAGTGCGCGGCCTTGGCCAGCAGGTTGCTGCTGTGGGGAAAGTCCTCGTACACCGCGGCCACGATGTCGCAGGCGGCCACGAGCGCGTTGAACTGCGGCTCGTCCGGGATGTGCCCCAGGGACAGGAACAGGTTCCCCGGCGGGGCCGCGGCCTGGCGCAGCACCCGCGCCCACTCGTCCGCGGCAAAGGTGTGCTCAAGAAGCCGCCCCGCGCACAGGAAGAAGAGGTCCTCGGCCCCGGGCCGGTCCGCGGCGTCGAGCAGCGTGGCCACGCCCTTGCGCCGGGCGAGCGCGCCCACGAGCCCCACGACCGGCCGCCCCGCCGCGCGCTCGCGCACCTCGCGCGCAGGCGCATAGTCCGGGTCGGGCGCGGCCAGGTCCGCCGCGTCCGGGAACGCCACGATCGGCCGCCTCGCGCCCGCCTCGAACGCCTCGGACACGCCCTCGTCGAGCACGGCCACCGCGCGGCACCTCGGCGAGCGGAAGGGAAGCGCCCAGTTGCGCCGCCGCCTCGGCTGCCGATCAGGAGGCAGTCGCAGCCAGCGCGGATGGAAGTACAGGCCCGCCCACGGCCGCCGGAAGAGCGTCAGCACGGGCCGATGCACCACCCGGCGCGAGTACCCCGCGTACGCGTCCAGCCACGGGAAGAACACGAGGTCCACGGTCGCGCCGGTCCCCGACCGCGCGCTGTCCAGGTCGCGCGCGGCCGCGCGCCACAGCCGCACGGTCTGCACGTTGTCGCGCAGCCGCTTCCACGGCACGGGCGCCGCGGCGGGCAGGCGGTGCGTGCAGGTGTGCACGCGCTCGGGCGCCGCGCCTGTGCGCGCGAGCACGCGCTCGCGCACATCCTCGGGCTGGGCGCACGCAAGCAGCACGTCGTGGCCCAGGTCCAGGAGCGCGCAGCCGAAGAGGCGCAGATGCATGGCGTGATGCCCACCCTCGAACGGATTCACGAGCGCGATGGTCGCCATGTCATTGCTCCTCTCCCAACATGCGAAATCCGGCGGACAGGTCGCCCTTCTGACGCAAGGCGAGCCCGGGGTCCGGCTGCGGCGTGCACAACAGGGGCCCGTCCCAGCACTGCGCGCCCTTCACGGGCGTGTGCACGGCCAGGCCCGCACGCGTGACCACGGTGCGAAGCTCCGCCTCGGGCAGGGGATGGAACCCGCGTTCCGGGCCGGGCGGCACGAGCGGGCCGTGGCGCACCGCGTCGCGTGCGGCCACCAGGACCGCGGCCGCCAGGAGCCCGGCGGCAAGGACCCGCGTCGCGCCTGTGCCCCGCCATCGCCGCCAGGCGGCCACCACGGCGCACGCGGCCATGACCCACAACCCGGCGCCCGCGAACCGCGGGTCCGGGGCCACCAGGAACGTGACCGCCACGGCCGCGGCCCCGGGCGCGGCGAGCAAAGCCTCTCGTCCGTGGCCTCCTTCGGTCGGCCGGCGGCGCATGAGCGCAAGCGCGACGGCCAGCCCGCCCAGGGCCAGGGGGCCGGCCACGTCGAACCTGCGCGCCGTGCGCCGCGCCCAGGCCGCCAGCCACGCCCAGTCGCCGAGCACCTCGTCGGGCGGCCTGCCGTGCTCGCGCGCCCAGCTTCGGATCCAGCGCGCCTCGGCGCGCACCTCGTCGGCCGGCATGCGCCAGTCCACCGCCGGCCCGCCCACGGTCGACGGGTACAGGGGGTAGCCGGTCAGGAGCACATTGCCCGCCACCCAGGGCACGAGCACCACGCCCGCGGCCAGCACCGCCACCAGGCCCGCGGTGCGAAGCCGCGCCCCGCTGCGTCGCGCGGCCCAGAGCGCCACGACCACGGCCGCGAGTCCGAACGGCGCGAAGCTGAGCTTGACCGCCGTGCCCGCCGCAGCCAACAGCGCCACGCGCAGGGCCCCGAACTCGGGCGGCTGCGCCTGTGTGCGCGCGAAGAGCATCCGGCACAGAGAGACGCTGACCACCACGCCGAGCACGAACACGGCCAAGTCCGGATCGTCCGTGGCCCCGTGGATGAACGCGCGGTGCACGACCGGCGCGAGCAGCCCCAGGCGCAGGATATCGTGCGCCCGGGCCCGGCCTCGTCCGAGTGTGCGGTGCAGACTGACAAGCCCCTGCGCAAGCAGCATCGCCAGCAATAGGCCGTTCACCAGATGCTGGCCGCCCGCCTCCCAGGGCCCGCGGTCGACCAGGGCCAGGAACAGGAAGTGCACGCTGTGGAAGCCCAGCCGGAAGTGCAGGTTCCCCAGGCCCGGGACCACGGGATGGGCCTCGGCCCAGCGTACAGCGCCCACGTGATACAGCCCCGCGTCAAAGCACCAGTCCATGGGCCCCATGGCGCGGTTGGCCAGCCAGAGGATAAGGAGCAGACCGGCCGCGGTCCAGGCCCAGGCACCGCGCGCTTGCTTCGCCGCCGCGCCCAGCGCGGGCCGGCCCCAGGCCCACAGGGCCGCGAGCCCGCCGAGCGCCACCACCCCGAGCGCGAGCTCGTCCACGGGCGCGACCAGGTGCCAGGCCAGCAGGAACGCGGCCACCACCGCCCAGCCGGTCCAGAACGCGTCCGCAAGCTCCGCAGGCCCCCGCACCCGCCGACCCGCGAGCCGCGCCACGGCGAGGCCCACTCCCGCCAGGGCGAGCCCGAGCCCGAGCCATGCGGCCACGGTCTGCAGCATGCCGAGGGCCATCACCTGCATGAGAGCCACCTCTTGGCAAATCGTTCGCACAGGCGGCCCGCGCGCAGCCGCGGTTGCGTCTCCGGCGCGGCTGGCCGCCTCTGGCCGCCCGGCCGCACGCGGCTCACGTGTCTCCTCCTTCCAGAGGATCGGGCCCGGCGGGCATGCCCGCGCGGCGGCGCGCCTCGCGCAGGAATTCGTCCCGCCCCCACACGGGGATGCCGGCGGCAGCGGCTTGCTTATGCGCGGCCGCGTCGTTGTACCCCCAGCCCGCGAGCACACTCTGCACGCCCGTGCGCGCCACGGCCCGCACCGTGGGCAGGTGGTCGTCCACGAACAGGACCTCGTCCTTGGCGAACCCGTGCTCGTCCACGAGCCCGCAGAGCAGCGCGTCCTTGGGACAGTCGTCCGTGGCCTGGTGCGCGTGGCCGGGGGGCAGGTGCACCTCCCGGGCCTCCAGGATGATGCGCACGTAATGCACCTCCTTGGTGGTCAGCACGAACAGGCGCTCGGGCGCGGGATACTCGCGCAGGAGCGCCTCCATGCCCGGGAACAGGGGGTTGAGCGCAAGCCACGCGTCTCGCCGCTCGTCGCAGAACCGCCTGCGCTCGGAATAGAACCGGTCGTAGAAGGTAGCCTGCAGGTCCGCGCGCGCCCGCTTGTACGCGTCGTACTCGGCCTGGGTGCGCGGGGGCTCGTGCTCGGTGAGCGCGAGGGCAAGGTACACGTAGTCCTCGCCCGAACGCACCAGCGGCCGCAGGTCGCGCAGGGCCTGCGCGCGGCCGGGGGCCAGGTCCTCGACGCGGCTCACGCGCTTTCCTTGGCCCGTATGCGCGACGAACGCGTTGTGGCCGGCCACCAGGCACTCGGCCTGGCTGTCCACGACCACGCCGTCGAAGTCCAGGGCCAGGACGAACTCGTTCGGGTTCTGCGCGCCTTTCATCTCGGGTCCCTTCAAGCCGGGATATGTCGTTGGGTCAGGATCCTGGCGGGGTCACCCCCGCCCGCAGCCACGCAGCCAAGCAAGGCCGCGCCGTCCAACAACGACCCCCATTCTCCGCAACCGCGCGCGCATGTCCAGCCGGGCACGTGCGCAAACGGGCAGCTGGAACCCGCGTCTTCGGCGCGCCCGGGCCTTTGGCTCGCATGAGTGCGCTCCTCAGGCTTCGCCACGGACCGAGCGAGGTGCGCCTTGCTCCGATGGTCTGAGCACGAACACCAGAGCCCGGGTGTCCGGGCCCTGTGCCTGCGCCCATCGAAAGGGCCCGTTCTCTTCGCCGTCCAGGAAATGCCATGTGCGCGGCAGGTCCAGGTTGGAGAGAATCTCCTCGAGCTCTGCGTACGACCACTCGCGCAGGTGCGGCCGGTCCTTCGGCCGTCCGTCCGGCAGGGCACGCTCAGGCCGACGTCTGGGCGTGGACAGGAACACGAAGCGACGCGCCACGCGCGCGAGCTCGCGCAGGAACGCCTCGTAGTCCTCGACGCGTTCGAGCGCCTCCACGCAGACGACGCCGTCCACGGACTTGTCCGGGAACGGAAGGTGCCTGCCGTCGTACAGGGACAGGGACTTGACGAGGGGGTGCCCCTCGAAGACGCGCTGCGCGCGCGCCAACGCGCGTTCGTCGACCTCCACGCCGTGCAGCGCCTGCGCCTTGCCGCCCAACATCCGCAAGCCCTCTTCCAGGCCGCCGCCTAGGTTGAGCACCACGTCCGTGGCGCGCACGTACCGGTCGCGGCAGAACTGGTAACACGCGGCCCGCCGCGCCTGGGACGCCGCGCCGTGGGGATGCGAGCGTTCTGGCTTGGATCGTTGGGCTGCATGCAGGCGCGCGCGGACCCAACGCAACGCGCCGACCACCGGCCTCGGCAAGGCCCTGCGCACCGCCCGTCGCAAGCGCGCGGCCGCGCGCCATCGTTCGCGGATGCCCAGGGCCAGGATCTCCCGCTGGTCCGCCTCCGCGTCGGGCGCCACGGCGTCCGGATGCGTGAGGGGAAAGCCCATCTCCTCGGCGGGGCGCACCTTGCGCGGGTCCACGGCCGTGGTGTGCGTGGCCTCCGGGCCGAACCCGATGTTCATGACCAGGTTGCGCACCGGCACCGCGGACAGCCCCTTATGCGTCCAGCACGAGAACA
This sequence comes from uncultured Planctomycetales bacterium, assembly GCA_964577825.1. Lineage (GTDB taxonomy): Bacteria > Planctomycetota > SZUA-567 > SZUA-567 > JAFGNG01 > CAZOBJ01. The sequence continues at coordinate 11,072 of CAZOBJ010000033.1, read as the reverse complement.
CCCACCGCCACGCCCAGCTCTCCAGCTGCCCGGCATGCACCCGGTCCAGTGCGTCGGCGGTCTCGACCACCCATCGGCGGTCGGGCAGAATCTTGAGCAGGAAGTCCGTGCCCCGCACCTCGGGCCAGCGGCGCATGTCCGGGTCGTACCGCGCCCAGGCGCGCCGCCACGTGGCCCAGCCCCAAATGCGGAAGAGGCGCGAGAAGTAGTAGCTCGCCCGGGTCTGCGGCGGCCGGTCCAGGAAGTTGTTGCCCGAGACCATCATCACCCGCTCGTCGGTCGCGTACCGGTCCAGAAGCTCTGCGCAGAACCGGAAGAAGCCCGGGCCGGCCAGGCAGTCGTCCTCCAGGATGACGCCCGCCTCCTCTTCGTCGAAGAGCCAGGCGATCGCGTCCGGCACGGCCCGCCGCAGGCCCAGGTTCTCGTCGCGGAAGCGCGTGCGCACCTCGCAGGGCCAGTCCACCCGGTCGGCGACCGCCCGCGCGCGCGCGCACCGCTCGGCCTCGCCGCGGACCCTGGGCCGGGGCCCGTCCGCGGCCAGGTACAGCCGCGCAGGCCGGGCCGCGCGCACCGCCTCGAACGTCCGCTCGGTGAGGTGCGGCCGGTTGAACAGGAGCATGAGCACCGGGACGTTACGCGCGTCGTTGGACAAGGGGTCGCTCCTCTCTACCCTACCGGACGAGCGGGGTCAGGCGCGCTCCGCGTCGCCTTGCACCTCCCAGGCATGGTCCAGGAGCAGCGGCCCCTGAGTGTCCGGGGGAAGCCTGCCCATGCCGAAGAAGTCGCCCGCCTCCACGTGCAGCACGGCCGCGTGCACCACCCAGTCCGCGATGCGCCCGCCCACGCGCGAGAAGAAGACGAGCGGATACCGGCCCGGCCGCAGAGGCAGGCGCTTGAGCCTGCACACGATGCGCCCGCGGCCGGGGACCTCCTCGAACTCGAACCCCTTGACTGTGGTCGACAGGTGCGTAACCGGCTGGCCGAACCTGCCGCGCACGGCCACGGCCACGTGCACGTCGCGCAGGGGCCTGCCGTCCGCGGAGGCGTACGAAAGCTCCAGGCTGCAGTCCTCGCCGCAGCACACGTGCGGGCTGGGCTGTCCGGCGGCGTTGCACTGGCAAAAGGACACGAACCGCAGCCGGCCGTCCCCGCGCCGGTCGGTGCGCGCGGACAGGTCCTGCGAGGCCCTGGTCTCCATGAGCGCCTCGTACGCGGTCACGATCTCGTCGACCGGCCCGCTCGCATGGATGCGCCCGGCCTCGAGCAGGAGCGCGCGCGAGCACAGCCCCTGGACCGCGGTCATGTTGTGGCTCACGAACAAGACCGTGCGCCCGCTCTGGGCCGCGTCCTCCATCTTGCCCAGGCACTTGCGCTGGAACCCCGCGTCTCCCACGGCCAGCACCTCGTCCACGATCAGGATCTCCGGGTCCAGGTGCGCGGCCACCGCGAACCCCAGGCGCACGTACATGCCGCTGGAGTAGCGCTTGACCGGGGTGTCCAGGAACTGTTCGAGCTCCGAGAAGGCCACGATCTCGTCGAACTTCGCGCGCACCTCGGCGCGGGTCATGCCCAGGATGTTGCCGGACAGGAAGATGTTCTCCCGGCCGGTGAGCTCCGGGTGGAAGCCCGTGCCCACCTCCAACAGCGACCCCGACCGGCCGTAGAGCCGCGCGCGGCCCTCGGTCGGACGCGTGACCCGCGAGAGGATCTTCAAGAGGGTCGACTTGCCCGCGCCGTTGCGGCCGATGATGCCCAGGACCTCGCCTTCCGCGACCTCGAACGAGACGTCCTTGAGCGCCCAGATGTGCTCGTCGCCGCGCTCGCGCCGGCCCCGCATGGACAGCGCGCGCACGAGCCCCTCGCGCAGGGTGCGGTAGTACTGCTCCCGGCCGCCGAGGCGGTAGCGCTTGCCCAGGTGTTCGACCGCGATCATGCCGGCCACGGGCTCACTCCCCGGCGACGCGCAGGGCCGCGGACGCGGACAGCGTTTGCGCGGCGGTGCGCTTCCTTGACGTACGCGATGCTGCGGCCACGGCCGCCTCCGGCCTTACACGATGTCCGCGAACTCGTCTTCCACCCGGCGAAAGTGCACCACGCCCACCAGGAACAGGACCGCGCCCACCGCGCACGAGAGCGCGATCCGGTCCCAGGCCAGGGCCCCGCCCAGCAGGCACGCGCGGAACCCGCCCACGAGCCCGGCCATGGGGTTCAGATGCGCGACCCACTGGTACCGCTGCGGGATGATCTCGGCCGCATACACGACCGGCGTGGCGAAGAACCACACCTGCACGAGGAACGGCACCACGTACCTAAAGTCCCGGTACTTCACGTTGAGCGCCGCGATCAGGATCCCCACGCCCTGGGCCGCGAGCACGAGCCCCACGAGCAGGACCGGCAAGAACACCATGCGCCACGACGGGGCCACCCCATACAGGGCCATGATCGGCAGGAACACCACGGCCCCGAGCGCGAAGTCGAGCAGGGTGTAGCCGAGCACCGCGGCGGGCATCAGGATCCGCGGGAAGTACACCTTGGTCATAAGGCGCGAGCCCTCGATCAGGCTCTGCGAGGCGCCGGTGAGCGTATTCGCGAAAAAGAGCCACGGCAGCATGCCCGCGTAGTAGAACACGGGCTTGGGATACCCCGCCGTGGACGCGCCCATCAGCCGGCCGAAGACCACGGTGAAGATGAGCATGGCCACGACCGGCTGGAGCACCGCCCAGGCCGCGCCGAGCACGGTCTGCTTGTACCGGACCTTGATGTCGCGCACCGCCAGGGTCATCCACAGGTCGCGGAACCGCCACAGCTCGCGCCAGTCCACGCGCAGCCACCCGCGGCGCGGCTCCACGGTCACGACCGGGCTGCGCCCTCGCGCGCTCATGACGCGGCCTCCCGCGGCCCGGGCGGCAGTCCGTCGACCAGGTCGCCGAGCATCTGCGCGTGGTCGAAGACCCACACCAAGCGCTCGTCCTCGGCCACGCCCTCGGGCAGGTAGTGGGCCTTCATGGGCTCGGACGGGTCGTAGAGGGTCACGAGCACGCGCTCGGCACGGGTCTGGTCCAGGTCCTCGATCGGGCGGACCACGTGCCCGAGAAAGAGCTCGCCCGCGCGCGCGGGCTCGCCGAACACGTCCACGAGCCGCAACTTGTGCTCGGCCAGGCCCAGGTAGCTGATCTCCGCGAGCTCGCCCACGCCCAGGAACGCCACGCGCCGCACGCCCGCCTGGGTGAGCCGCAGGCACACCTCGCTCGAGCGCTTGCGCGCCTCGTGGTAGAACTGCTTGCTGAACTCCAGGAACTGGTAGGTGAGCCGCAGCTTCTCGGCCGCGCCCGCCGGGGTGAGGAAGTAGTACCAGCTGCGCCCGTCGCGGCGCTGGATGTGCAGAAGCCCCTTGGCCACCATGCGCTTGATCAGGTGATGGGCGAGCTTCACGCTCACGCCCATCTTGCTGGAGAGCAGCCGGTTGGTGAGGACCGGGGTCTCTTCCACGTGGTTGAGGATCTGGAGCTGGTGATAGGATTCCGCGTCCATGGCATAGGCCCCTGCTCGGCCGGACTCGACAGAAACAATGTTACCTAGAGAAACAGTTTTGTCAATGTCCAGATGCATATTCTCCGTGCGGATCGTACACAAGATGGCTGTATCTCTCTTTCTTATCATATGTTGTGGACTTCTAGCGTCTAACCGGCAGCCTGGCAAATTCTCCCAGGCGTAACCGACCTGTATGCCGGCGGGCCACCCGCATGCGCACCCGGCCCGCGGCGCGGACCGTGTGCCCCGCGTTCCCGCGCCCACGCGCGCGCCTCGCGTGTTGACGCGCGCGCCGGGACCGTGCACAATGCGCGCAGCCGGCGTGCGGGCCCGGCGCGAACGCATGTCCAAAATGCTGCAAGGAGAACTCCATGAGCGACCCTCACGACGAAGACAAGAACGCGTCACAACCGGGCGCGGGCTCGGAGGAAGATCTCTCCTCTCCCGAGCGCGAAGCCGAGGCCAGCGGACACGCCCGCGGCGAGGGCGAGAACCGCGAGCAAGCGGCGAGCCGGTCGCGCGAGGTCGCGGCCTGGACGCCGCAGGACGCGGCCGACTTTCTCACTCGCGCGATCCGCGAGGCCCAGACCCCGCTTGCGCGCGCGGTGTCGCGCTCGAGCGTGCCCGCGAGCACGGTGTGGCTCGTCGTGTTCGTGCTCGTGCTGTTCGCGGGCGGGATCTTCTACCGGCTCCACCGGCTGGAAGAGCGCTACGACCGGGTGAGCGCAGTGCGCGACCGGGCGCAGACCGACCTTGTGGAGTCTCGGGCCGCGGTCGAAGGCCTGCGCGAGCGGCTCCAGGCGCGCACCGACGCCCTGGACACGGTCCGCGAGCAGGCCGCGGACAACGCGGATGCCCTGGAGCGCGCGGAGGAGGAGATCCGCGAGCTCGAGCACCTGAGGGATCGGCTGCGCGAGTCCGCAGAGCGCCTCGAAGCGCGCATCCCGCGCCTGGAGGACCGGGCCGAACGCGCGGACCGTCTGGCCGAAGAGACCGACAGGCTGCGCGCACGCCTGGAAGAGGTCACGAGGCGGCTTGCCGACGAAGAGGCCCTACGCCAGGAGGCGCGGGAAGCCCAGGAGCGCGCCCGACGCATGGAGGCCGAGGCCGCCGAGGCGCGCGAGGCGCGGGCCCTCTTGGAAGAGCAGCTCGACGCCCAGGCCGAGGAGACGGCTGCCCTGCGCAAGCAGCTCGAGGCCGCGCGCCGGCTCTCGCGCGCCGAGCACCCGGACACGCCTGAGGAAGAAGACGAGGCGCCCGAGGACGCGTCTCCTGAGGACGAGGACGAGTAGGCCGCCCACGCGCTTCCTCCACACGCCTGCGGTCGGTCCGGCGGTCCGTGCGCGTCGTGACCGCGTCCCTGTTGGCCGACCTCGTCGACCCCTTGCCCGCATGCGCCACTCACCCGAGATTGACGAAGAGTTGCCGACCGGCCGCTTGCGCGGGGCCGCCGGCCGGGTACACTTGGCTCCACCAGCGGCCGGCAGGCCGCCCATCCCAAAGGGAGCCGAACATGGCAGACGATTCCTCTGCGTCGAAGTCCGACGCCCAAATGCCGCGCGGGCGCACGGGCCGCAGGCTGCGCCGGGCCGGGTGCGGGTGCCTGGTCGTGGTCGCGGCCGTAATCCTGGGCGCGTATTTCTTCGGCGACATGCTCTTCCGCCGCGTGGCCGAGGACCGCGCCACCCAGGCACTGGGCGTGCCTGTGCGCATCGGAAGGCTGCGCGTGCTCCTGTTCGGCGACGCGGGCGTGTCGCTCGACCGGGTGCGCGTGGGCCAGGGCGAGGGCCTGGTGCGCGCCGAGCACGTGCGCGTGGACGTGGACGGCGCCCTGTCCCTGCTCGGCGACCGGGTCGTGGCGCAGGTGGACGCACGCGGGGTGACGGTCGCGGTCCCGGACGACCCCTGGACCGAGGGCGGGGACCTGGCCATCCTCGCGCGCAACCTGGGCGGCGCCGCGCAACCTTCGGAAGGCGCCGAAGAGGCGGCTCCGTCCTGGGCCGTGTCCGACGTGCGCGTGCGCGGGCTGGAGCTGCGCATGCCCGGCCCGAGCGCACAGGGCACGGTCGCGCAGTGCAACACGCTGGAGCTCGGCGGGCTCGCCGCCGACCGGTTGCAGGACGCCTCGACCGCCCTACGGGTGACGGTCGGCGGGGCCACGCTCACCGAGGGCGAGACCGAGCGTCTGCGCGTGGCCACGTGCGAGGCCACGCTCACGCCCACAAGCGCGGGCGGGTGGCGCGTACAGACCCTGACCGTGGACGAGCCCTCGTGCCAGGACGAGCTCACCGCGCCGGGTCGGACCCGGCTGCGCGCGATCGGCGACTACCTGGCCGAGCTCGCGGCCCAGGCGCCCCTGTCATCCGCGCACGAGAGCACAGGGTCCGCGAGCCAAGCGCACGCCTTGGATCTCACGGTCAAGTCCGCCGAGATCAAGAATCTGGACCTGCGCCTCGCGGACGTGCGCGGCGGAGAGGACCGCGGGCGCATCCTTCTCACCGCAGCGCTCGTCGGTCTACAGGACCTGGCCGCGCCCGGACCGGACGGCATGCCCACGGGCTCGGTGCGCGCGGAGGACCTGGCGGTCGAGACGCGCCAGGGCGCGCACCTCGCTTCCATCGAATTGGACGCGGCGTCCCTGGCGCTTGAGAGCAGCGGAGAAGCGAACCTGCAACTCCAGACGGAGCTCCAGGGCCTGGGCGCACGCGTCACCGACGGCCCGTCGGCGAGCAGCGTGGACGGCGAGCGGTTCGAGGTGCGCGCGCTTCTGCGCGGCCAGGGGCCGCCCGCCCTGGAGGCGGTCACCCTGCGCGGCCTGGAGGCCGAACTCGACATGCGCGCGGGCGAAGGGCCCACCGCCCCGAACGTGCTCGCCCAGCTCGCAACCGATTGGCGCGAGGCCTTTGCCATGCAGGTCCAGGAGGCCCCCGCTGCCAGTGCCGGCCTCGGCCCGCCCGCACGCTTCGACCTGCGCGACGCGCGCGTGCGCCTGGTCGACAAGGGCACAGACCCCGGCCCCGCGTCCCTGGAACTCTCGTGCGCGGCCCTCGGCCTGGACGCGAAGAGCGGAGACTCGCGCCCCGGCGGATTTCAGGACGGCGAGCTCACGGTGGAGGATGGCGCGCTGACCCTGTCCGTTGGCCAGGAGACCCTGTGGGCCGGCCGAGCGGCGCGCGCGTCTGTGGCCTCCCTGCGCACGGATACCTCGCGCGGCTCAATCGCCGGGCAACTGTCGGTCAAGGATGTGCAGGTCCACTGCGGCGCGCAGGAGGGCGAGGCCGCGTTGCGGTGCACGTCCGCGGACCTCACCCTGGCCCCGCAGGAGGACGCAGGCCCGACGGTCGAACAGGCGCAGCTGGGCGAGCTGCGCCTCGCCCTGCGCATGGACACGCAGGGCCGGCTGCGCGCCAGGCGGATGCTGGACCGAACCGCAGCCCTGGCGCGCGCGTACCTGCCCGGGGGCGATCCTGCACAACGACCGAGACCCGCAGCCGCGCCCGCGCTCTCCCGAATCAGGGACGCCCGGGTCGAACGCGTGCGCGTGGACGTGCGCGATGCACAAGGCGCAGAGGTCTTGCTCGCGTGCGAACTCGGAGGCCTCGCGATCGAGGACGTCGAAGCGGGCGGGACCGGCGTGCGCGCGGCGCGCCTGTCCGTGCAGACGGCGCGCCTGGACGTGTCCGCGGCCCAGGGCCCGGACGCCCGGTTCGAGGCCGAAGGCCTGGCCGTCGATCGCGCCGCGTATGCCCTGTCCGCGAACGCCGAACCCATGGCCGTGGGGTTCGAGGCCATCCGGTTCGGTCCGCCCGACGCGCAGACCGCCTTTGTGCGCTCCGGGCCAATGGCGGCGACGGTCGCGTCCCTGGAGCCCGTGCACATGACCGAGCTCACCTGGCAGGGGCTGGAGACCCGGCTCGCGCGCACCGAGTCCGGCGCCTGGGATGCGGTCCAGGCCGTGGGCGCGGTCCGCGCGCGCGCGCAGACACTTCTGCACGCCGCGGGCCTTGCGCCCGAGACCCGGACCGAGGCCGCGGCAGCAGCGGCCCCCGCGCTGAGTCTCGACCAGGCGACGCTCAACGACTTCACGCATGGCCTGCATCTGCCGGCCGCAGGCAACGAGCCCGAGGCCACGCTGACCGTGCGGCCGGGCACAGTGGAGCTCCAGGGCCTGCGCCTGGGCGGGCGCAAGGACCCGGCCCTTACGCTCCTGCGCGCGCAGGCCCCGCGCCTAGAACTGAGCGACGATCAGGGCCGCACGCACGTGCTCGCGCCCGATGCATTCGCCGCGGCGAGCACCGGCGCGCCCGGATCCCGGACCGAGCCTACGCCGGAACTGAACGCCGACCCGGCCGACGGTTTGCGCCTGGCCGCGCAGGCCGGCACGTTCCACATTGCAACGGATGAAGGCGAGCACACGCTCGCGGACCTGGGCGAGTTGCGCGTAACGCTCGCTTCATCGCCGGGCCCGGGCCTGCACATACGCACGCTCGACTGGCGCGGCGCCCGGTCCTGGATGACCATCGACGCGGACCACCGCACGGACCTCTCCGACGCGGTCGCGGCCTTCGGCCGCGTACTGTCCAGGCTCAGCCCGCCGGACGAGTCCGCTTCCGCGCCGCCCACGCCCGTGCGCGTGGACGAGGCCACGGTCGAGGACGTGCGCTGCACGGTCACCGACCACCCCGGCGGAAGCGCGGACCGGCCTGCGCGCTACGCGCTGCGCGTTCGCTCCGCAGCGGCCGAGCGCATCGCGCTCCATGCGCGCGGTACCGGACGCATCCTTGCGGACATGGCCGTCGCCCCGCCCGAGGAAGAGGCCCCGGCCGAGCGCATGGGCGACCTGTCCGTGGCCATCCGCGAGCTCGACCTCTCCCAGGGCCTTGCGCGCGCCGACTTCGGGGTCCGCATGGCGCTCGAAGACCTGCCCGCGCGCCTTGCGAACCCGTTCGTGCGCCGCGCGGGCGCGGAGCTCGACGGCGAAGCGGGCACCCTGTCCGTGAGCGCGGCGGGCCGGTGTACGGCCGGACAGCTCGATCTGCCCATCGACGTGACCCTGGACCGCGTGAAGGTGGTGCGCGCCCCGGCGCCCGACTCGGGCCTCGCGCGTATGCTCTCCGGTCTGCGCGAGCCGCTCGTGTGGTTCTTCGGCACGTTCGCCATGCCGCGCCAGCCGCTGACGATCTCCCAGGGCGCGCGCATCACCGGCTCGGTGGACGCGCCCCGGATCGCCATCGACGAGCAGGTGGTGCTCAAGAGCGTGCGCGCCTGGTCCAAGGGCCTGGCCGAGAGCCTGATCCGCGACCCGGTGGGCACCCTGGTGCCGGGCCTGGAGGTGCCCCTGCCCCTGCCCGGACGGACGGACGAGGCCGACGACGCACAGGCGCCCCCGGCCGAGGACGCGCAGACCGATACGACCCAGCCCGAAGAGCGCGGCGGCAACCTGCTCGACCTCTTGCTGCCCGGGCGCGCAGAGGAGGCCCCGGACGATCGGCCCGACGAGACCCAGCCCGCGCCCGACAAGGAGCCCGACGACGCCGACGCGGAGGAGCAGGAGTCCGTGCCCGAACGGCTCTTGCGCCTGCTTCCCGGGGTGGGCAGATAGCCGGTGAGAGGGCCCATGCGAGCCTACGCCTGCATCGCCGCACTCCTCGTCGTCGTGTCCTGCTCCGCAGCGGCCGGCGCGGATCTAGAGCCCGTGCATGCGGGCCTCGATGAAGCCGAGCTCTTCGCCCGGGCCTGTGACCTCTCCCTGGCCCACCGCGAGCGCCGGGCCGCCGAGCTCGTGCTGGCCGCGCGCGGCGAGGCGGCGGCTCGGCTCTTGCGCACAAAGCTCGATGCAGCTCGCGCCCTGGAGCGCCAAGCGGCCGCACGCCTGTTGGGCCGCGTGGGCAAGGCGAGCGACCAGGACCGGCTCCTCACCGCGGCGCGCGACCCGCACCCGGTGGTGCGCCAGCACGCGGTGCGCGGGCTTTCGCTCCTGTACGAACGCCTGGGCCCCCGCGCGCGCGACCTGCGCTGGCTCGCCGCGGACCCGCAGGTCAGCACGGCTTCGCTCCAGGCCGCGGCCGCGCTCTGCGAGCGCACGGACCGACCGATCTCCGAGGACGAGCAGGACACGCTCATGCGAGCCGCGGCCCACGGTCCCGCATCCGCGCGCCGGGCCGCGTGCGTGCTGCTCGGGCACGCACGGTACACCCAGGCGGCCGAACACGCGCTCAAGGACCGGCTGGCCGAGGACACCGACGCTGCGGTGCGCGCGGCCGCGTGCGCGGGCCTGGACCGGCTGGGCGCGGCCGCGGACGGCGTGTTTCTGCGCGCGTCGAACGCCGCCGACCCCCGCGTGCGGCTCGCGGCCATGACCGCGCGCGCGCGCCGCGGGGACCGCGAGGCCCTCGCCGCCGTGCATGCGGCGCTCCAGGCCGAGGCCTCGCGCGTGCGCCTGTTGGCCCTCGACCATCTGGCCGACCTGGCAAGCCCGTTCTCCGAAGCGGCGCTCGCCGCGTGCCTACAGGACCCGGTCGCCGAGGTGCGCGTGCGGGCCGCGCGCGCGCTGGGCGGGCTCTCCGGCCCGGGGCTCACCCAGGCGCTCGCCCACGCCCTGGACGACCCGGCGCCCCGCGTGCGCGCCGCAGCGGCCGTGGCCCTCCACCGCCAGGGCGGGCTGGGCATGAGCGCGCGCATGCGCGTCCAGCTTGCCGCCGACTCCGGGCCCGCGCGCGTGGCCGCGGCCCGGGCCCTCGGTCAGATGCGCGCCGAAGAAGCGGTCGATGCCCTGGCCGAGGCGCTCGCGGACACGAATCTGGAGGTCGCGTGCACCGCGGCCGAGGCCCTGGGGCAAGTCGCCGCCGAGAACCCGCTCGCCGATGCGCCTGCGGCCACTGCGCTCGTGCGGGGCCTGTCCGCGGACCGCGCGGCCGTGCGCGCCGCGGCCGCGCACGCGCTCCAGGCGATCTTCGCGCTCCCCTTCCTCACGGATCCGGCCGGCGCCCTGCGAGAGCTGCGCGCGCAAGAGCCGCCGCCTGTATCGTAATCGGCGTCAGGCGCGCCACCGTTGCACACAGGCAGACGCTCTCCCATGCACAGGGGCGCCCCCGGCTCGAAACGCCTTGCATTCGCGGCCAGCCGTGGTATAAGTAAGTGCGCGCACCGGTAGCTCAATTGGATAGAGCACCTGACTACGGATCAGGAGGTTGGGGGTTCGAATCCTCCCTCGCGTATTTTTCCCTGCACAGTGGATACAGTAATAAAAACTTAAAACTAAAAAACCGAAAATTCATCTCGCTGGCAGAATTATGTTTTGAAAATCAAAGTTGATAAAAAAACACCGATCATTTTTCTCGGTGTTTTTTTAAAAGTCCACTTACGACCCCTTACGCATACTCAGGCTGATTTTCTTTCTTCCACTTAATATTACACCCGATCGAAGGTTGCTGATCGAAACTCACAGGAAGACCAGCCAGCGTCGCATCCACTGCCGCACGCAGGTCCGCTCCTGTCGGAGTTCCCTTATCAGGCCGCGTATCGTCAAATTGACCCCGATA
>CAZOBJ010000032.1:0-28947 GCA_964577825.1 uncultured Planctomycetales bacterium | reverse complement strand
GGCTCGTTGGCCGTATGCAGGAGCCATTTCTTCGGGTACTCCGCCCTGGTCGAGGTCACGCGGTCAAAGACCACGAAGTGATCCGGCGGCAGAAACAGGAACTGCCGAACCATCTCCGCGCACTTGTCCGGATGGTATGCGCCGGTCGCATCCGTGGCCGCATACGCGAAGTATTGGTTCGTCTCGAACGCAACCGGGTCAATGGCCTCGAATCGCTCCCGCTGCCCGCCGGCGTTGCTCTGGGCTTCGCGGCCGCCGAACATACCCACGAACTGCTCCCCGGGCATCCGGATCAGCACACAGTTGTGCGCCACGGTCTGTGAGGCGTAGTCGGTCTGGTGAGGCCAGGAGTTGCGCGTACCGGTGTCCAAGGCCAGGAATCCCTGCTTGTAGATGCCGAAGTGCGTGGCATCGAACTGATTGGAGCTGTACTCCGTGCCCGACATGTTGAAGAGCGCATAGGTATCCTCCGGCCCGCCGCCCGTGCGCATCAGCACGGTCCCGTTGCTCGCGAAGTGCCGCGCCAGGGGCAGATTGTCCGGCAGCTGCACCTGAGGCGCATCCATGTCGGCAGGCGACCAGATGGCGCTCCAGATCGGCACTGAGCCGTACTTGCCGCCTCGCCCCATGTCGAACCGCTGCCACAGGTAGCGCGCAAGACGGACCATGTCCGGATGAGAGTCTTCGTAGAAATACACATGTTGGGCCAGATTGCCGCCCAGGACGCCCGCGTTGCCCACGTGATTGTCCTTATGCCAGGCGAAGCCCAAGCCAAAATACCGGATGCCCGGGAGCAGGTTCCAATACAGGTGATTGGGCATGAGCGCGGTGTGATGCCAGGGCTGTGGAATGTCCGGGCTGATCGCGGCCCGCCAGGTGTGCAGGAAGCTCCAATCGGCGTGGGGGTAGTTCGGCGCGCTGTATGCGAAGCGCACGCGCACGTTGCCGTCGTCCGTGCGCTGGTCCTCGCGAGCGCGCATCATGTTCATGTGCGTGCTGTAGCCTTTCTCTAGGATTTCGAGCGCGCGGTGGTACTGCTCTTCTTCCAGCTCCTTGTCCGCCAGGACCACGCCGGCATACCAGTACAAGTTGTCCATCAGGTAGAACGATCCTTGCCAGTTTCTGAAATCCGGCCAGCGCGTCAATTGCTCGTACACGTGGTCGACCATGCGCGAGGCGAACGCGCGGCGCTCATCCGGCGCGAGGTCGTTCCACACCCAGTCCAGAGCCGCCAACCAGGCGATGCGCGTGTGCGAATACCGCATGTCCCCGTAGGCCCACAGGTCTTGTTGGTCCTCGCACTCAGCGAATATGTTCTCGTAGTAGTCGAGGCTCGCCTCCAGCATCCTCCGGATCTTGTCCAGCAACTCTCGCTCGCCGGTCATGCGATACACAAAGGCCGCGGCGGGTAGGTCCGTGCCCCAGTTCTTGGTCTGCATGGCGTCCGTGGGGTCGAGTGCGTCGACGACGGTTGCCATCCTCTCATAGGCGTCCCTGCCCTCGCCGAAAGCGCGCTCTCGCATAGCCGGCCACAAGTCGCTGTTCAGGAACAGGCGTGGATGGTCGGGGCGCATGTAGTGCGCCAAGTCTTGGGCGGTCAGCGAGGGTACGTCCACCCCACTCAGCAGACTCGAGCCGCTCGACTCCACAGCCGGCCGCTCAGCGGTCGCGGGGGCGCCCTGCCCCGCTGTCGCTAAAGCGCCCAGGCCGAGGAGCAGGACAAGTGCACTGACACATGCTGACGCGAATCCCCCAAAGAATCGGGTCTCGTTCAACGTCCCAACCATGGTCCGCTCCTTTGCCAGTCCCAGGTCAAGCCGTGGCTTCGCGCATCTGAATCCGCGCGCCGAGCGCGGCCATCTTGTCCGCGAAGTCCGGCACAGTGACAGCGATCGCCTCGGCCGAGTCCACAACGACCGCTCTCCGAGCGGCGAATCCCGCCAGGCTCAGGGCCATGACCACCCGGTGGTCGTCGTGCCCGCGGGCCGTTCCACCCTGCAGCGGCGACTCTTCGATCTCCAGGCCGTCGGGAAGCTCGCGCACCCTCGCGCCCAGCTTCCCCAACTCCTGGCACATAACCGCGATTCTGTCCGTTTCCTTCTGGCGCGCCTGGGGCACGTTCTGGAGCCGCGTGACTCCTTTCGCGTAACACGCCGCAGCCGCCATGGCGGGCAGCGCGTCCGGCGTGGCGTTGAGGTCCAGGTCCGCGCCGTGCAGCGCGCCTCCGCGCACGCGCAGGCCCTCCGGGGTCTCCTCGATCGAGGCGCCCATGGCCCGCAGGTAGTCGATCACTGCCTTATCGCCCTGGGTGTCCTGCATGTCGAGCCCCTGGAGCAGCACGTCGCTGTCCGTGATCGCGGCTGCGCACAAAAAGAACGTGGCGCTGGAAAAGTCCGCTGGCACCTGCCGGTCAAAGGCCCGGTACCCCTGCCCCGCCGGGATGCGGAACCGATCCAGGCTCTCGGAGGCCTCGTATTGGATGCCGAGCTCGTCAAGCCAGCGCAGGGTCATGCGCACGTAGGGATGCTCATGCAGGAGCGGCACAGCGATGTCCGTGTCCGCCTCCGCCAACGGGGTGCTCATGAGCAGGCTGGTGAGGTACTGGCTCGTAGGGCATTCGATCATGGTCCGGCCGCCGCGCAAGGGCCCACCCACCACAAGCGGCGCGCATCCGTTGCCGCGAGTGGAGAAGGCCTGCGCGCCCAGCTCCTTGAGCGCCTCAATCAGGCGGTCCGCAGGCCGCCGGCGGATCTGCGCGTCGCCCGTGAACACGGTCCATCCCGCATTGCACAATGCCGCCGCGCTCATGGCGATATAGAGCGTGGTGCCGCTGTTGCGCACGTCGATCACGTCTCCTGGCGCCTGCACCTTTCCCGCTACGCCCTGGACGTGCCACACGTCCCCGATCTCCACCGTGGCCCCCAGGCCCTGTGCCGCGTCGACCGCGGCCCGCGTGTCGCCGCTGTCGAGGGGGTCGCGTATCGTACTCGTGCCCTCGGCCAACAGCCCGAACATAACCGCGCGCACGGTATGGCTTTTGGAACTAGGCATGCGTGCGGTGCCTCGTAGCCTAGAGGACTCGCTGCGCAGAATCACGGCAGGATCCTTTCTGTGCTTCTGTATCGCTCACGGTCGCGCCGCGGAGAGCGTCCGCTAGCCTAGGCCGTCGTCCACAATTGTCAACGGCGTAGGAGGGCTGAAAAGCGTCCGGCGGCATTCTCCCGCTTGCGCTCCGCGGGCTTGTTGCGCATAGTTGTGCGCCTGAGTTGCCGAAAGTCAACTCGAGCCCATGGGAGCGGCTGCATGGAATCCACGGGCGAGGTCCGTTTGGTCTCTACGAGCGCCGAGACGATCTTCGGCGAGCCTGTCGAAGTTGTGTCTGCCTACGCGCCCAACGATGTGCCGCGTGCGCTGTCTCGGGCTGAGCACTTCGTGCGCCAGGGTCTTTGTGCGATCGGATTTATCGGGTATGAGGCCGCCACAGCGCTCGACCGTGCGTTATGCACCCATGCCCCCCAGGCGGGCCTGCCCGTCCTGTGGCTCGGCTTCTACGATGCGTCCGAAGAGCGCCCGCCCCCCCTGCCCCGAGATGAGCACGCTGCGTCGAGCGTCGTCTCCGGGGACTGGCACCCGCTGCTTGGCAGACGGGACTACCTGGACGCCGTGACACGGATACGAGAGTGGATCGCTGCGGGCCACACCTACCAAGTCAACTACACGTTCCCTTTGGAGGCGCCCTTTTGCGGCGATCCTCGCGCGACCTTCTATCGACTCTGTGCAGTCCAACCGTCCGAGTACGCTGCCTATGTGGATACGGGCCGGCACGTGATCGTGTCCATATCCCCGGAGCTCTTCTTCGACCTGCAAGGCAACCGCCTCACCACGCGCCCCATGAAGGGCACTCGCCCCCGCGGACGATGGTCCGGCGAGGACCGGTTGCTCGCCGATGAGCTGACGAACTCGCCAAAGGACCGGTCCGAGAACGCGATGATCGTGGACCTGTTGCGCAATGACATGGGCCGACTGAGCGCCCCGGGGTCTGTGAGGGTTCGTCGGTTCGCAACCCTTGAACAGTATCCGACGGTGTGGCAGCTCACCTCCACCATCACTTCACGCACCAAAGCAAGTGTGCCCGAGCTCTTGCGGGCGCTCTTTCCTTGTGGTTCGGTCACGGGAGCCCCCAAGGTCCGCACCATGGAGATCATCCGCGACCTGGAGCTCTTCCCGCGCGGCGTCTACTGCGGTGCGATCGGCCGATGGGGGCCGGAGAGACAGGCTCGCTTCAATGTGGCGATCCGCACACTCACCATCGATCGAGAGGCCGGCCGCGCTCGATATCCCGTGGGTGGAGGAATCACATGGGACTCCTCCCCTGAGGACGAGTACCGCGAATGCCTGGCCAAGGCAGCGGTGCTCTCGCGCGTTCCCGCACCCCGGTTTAACCTTCTGGAGTCCCTCCTCTTCGAACAGGGCGCGTATTTTCTGCTCGAAGAACACCTAAGCCGGTTGGCCGCTAGCGCTTCCTATTTCGGCCGACCGCTGGACCGAGGCGCTCTGCGCGAGGCGTTGCTCAGCCGCCCATGGACCCGACCGCCGACCTCGCACGACCGGCGCCTGAAGGTGCGCGTGCTGGTTCGTGCCGACGGCACAACGCAAATCGAGGCCGCGCCGCTCGCATCCCTGGGGGAGCCGCGCGTGGGACTCGCGGCCACGCCGGTGGACCCGCGCGACGTCTTTCTCTATCACAAGACCACCAACCGAGAGGTCTACGACCGGGCGCGCGCCGAACGGCCAGACTGCAACGACGTTGTTCTGCGCAACGATCGCGGCGAGATCACAGAGACCAGCATTGCCAATTTGGTGCTCGAACTGGACGGAGAGCGATTCACTCCACCTCTCGACTGCGGACTGCTGCCCGGTGTGTTTCGCGACCATCTCCTTCGCGAAGGGCTCATCGAGGAACGAGCGCTCACGTCAGCGGACCTTTCCCGAGCCGATACCGTGTGGATGGTCAACTCAGTACGCAAGTGGACGCGAGTCCGTGTTGTGGAATAGCCGAGGCCTCCGTCAAGCCAATCAGGCATGGCGGCTGACGAACAAGGCTTGTGGCAGGTGCACCGCCCGTGTGCCATGGCGGGCCTCCGACGCTGCTGAAACTGCCTCTCGCGGAGCCCAGGGCCTGTTCCCGACCGTCCGCAAGAAATCCGTTGCACGGGCGCGCTTTGGCTGATACTCTAGGTATTGAGACGTGCGCCCGGCCGCCCTGGTCACGGTCGGGCGCACGGCGCGAATGGCGCGACATACAAATGGAGGTGCATATGCTTCGCAATGCTTCTATCCTTCCGGTTTTGACGCGGATCCTCTTCGGCATCGCCGTACTCCTCGCCCCGGTCATCGTCCATGCCGCTGAAGAGGCGCCGATGGACGCGGCCGCCCTGCTCCAGGAGCTTGAGAATCTTCCGGACGGCGAGCCTGTCTGGGATCGGGCCGCGGCCATCGCCAGCCAAGATGGCGAAGCCACGAGAAAGGCCCTGCTCGACGCAGCGGACAGCCCGCAGCCTCAGGTAGCCCTTGCCGCAGGATACGCGCTCCTGCGCCTTGGCGAGCAGCGCGAGGGCGCGCGCGCCCTGGAGGCGCTCGTGCGCAACCGCGAGGCGCCCCTGGACCGCCGCACTGCTGCGGCCGCGGCCCTGGGCGTGGAGGGCGGGGAATACGCCTCCAGCCGGGTGCGCGTACTGCTGACCGACCGGACCTTGCACGAGCGCATTCAGGTCGAGCTCGCCAAGAGCCTGTGGCGGCTCACCCGAGCCCAGACCGCACAGGACCGCCTGCGTGCTCTGCTCAAGGCGGACAGCACACGCGCACGGCATGAGGCCGCCGTGGCCCTGGCCACGTTCGCGCCGCTGGGCGAATCGGTGGCCCTGCTCAAGGACCTCGTATTCCTGCCGGGCGACCTTGGCGAAGAGGCGCGCAACGCGCTCAAGTACCGCGCGCGGGCGGCGCTGATCGCAGGGAATTTCGAAGAAGTCGCCCCGCTTCTCCGGGAGCTTTCCCAGTATCCTAGCCTGGACCTCGGCACTGCGGGCCTGCTGCTGGACGTGAGTCACTGGGGCGGAGTGGACACCACGGAGACCGAGGACCAGTTTGCCAGCGAGCTGGTCAACGAAGTCATCGACAAGATTCGCGAGAACTACGCGCCGGACGAGTCCGCCACAGACCGAGAGCAGCGCCGCGAACAAGATCGGTTGGACAGCCGCAATCTGGCCACCACCGCTGCAAAAGCCATCGCCAATGAAGTCGACCCGTTCAGCGACTACTTGAATACGGCCGACATCACCCAAATGGCCGAACAGATGGAGGGCGAGTACGGCGGCATCGGAGCCTGGGTGGGCATGCGCAACCAACGGTTCACGATTTTGTTGCCCATGTATGGTCAGCCCGCGTTCGAGGCCGGGCTGCGGGCCATGGACTGGATCGAAAAGATCGAAGGCAAGCCCCTGTCCGGCATGTCCCAGGAAGAGATCGTCAAGATGCTCAAGGGCCAGCCCGGCACCACCGTGGAGATGCTCGTGTGGCGCCGCGGTTGGACCAAGCCGCAGACCTTCACCGTCACCCGGCGCAAGATCACCATTCCCAGCGTGCAGGGACGCATGCTGCCCGACAAGATCGGATACGTGCGCATTCAGCGCTTCGGCAGCGAGGAGACGACTCCCGTCGAGCTCGAAGAGACGCTCGACCGCCTCGAAGACGAAGGCATGCGCGCGCTCGTCCTGGACCTCACCAACAACCCGGGGGGCATGCTATCCACCGCCGTACAGGTGGCCGACAAGTTCCTCGAAGGCCGCAAGCTCATCGTGTACAGTCAGGGCAGGCCCGGGGTGCATGACCGCAAGGACTACTACTCGCACGGTCGCGGCACCCATCCCGGGTTGCCCATGGCCGTGCTCGTCAATGGCTCATCGGCCTCAGCCAGCGAGATCGTGGCAGGGGCCCTGCGCGACCATGACCGCGCGACGCTGGTGGGCGAGAAGACGTACGGCAAGGGATCCGTGCAGCAGCTCTTGTGGCTCAACACCACGAACCGGCGCACCGCGCTCAAGCTCACCATCGCCAAGTACTACCTGCCCAACGGCGACTGCATCCACAACCAGGGCATCGCGCCGGACATCGAGGAATCGATGCCCGAGATTCCCATGCGCAGTGTGGAAGCACGCCTGAAGCTGCGCAGCAGCCAACGGCTCACGGACTACGTGCGCCGCGCGTTTCCCAAGTACGAAGACAAGATGCGCCAGTTGCTGGCCTTCGACCACGAGGATCCGTACGCCTATCCAGAATTCGAACAGCTTCTGGACGGAATTCACGAAGTCGGCATTGAGGTCGACCCGGAGGACGTGCGCCTGGAGCTGCGACGGGCCCTGATGACCTATCTCGAATCCGAGCGCGGGGAAGAGGTGCTTGTCGACCTGGAGGAGAACCTGCCTCTGCAACGCGCGGTTCTGCACCTGCGCGAGCAGTTGGAGGACAACCGGGAAGACATCCCCGTGTACGCCTGGGCGGAGAGGGAGGTCGAGCGCCGCCTCGCCCAGGCCCAAGAGGAGGCGTCCGAGGAGCTTTATCCGCCCCCGCCCGGCAAGCGGCCCGGGACAGACGCGGAGACGAACGCCGAGGAATAGCAGGCCGCGCGCCGTCGGGCCCCTGCCCCCTTGCTGACGAGGCACGCTTCATGGCGCCTCTGCGCGCAGGCTTGCGTCCCTACGCCGAGGTGGTTCGCTACCTCGACAGCTTCACCAACTACGAGCGCGACACGGACTTCCGCGCGGGCCCGAAGTCTCTCGGGCTGGGGCGCATTCTGCGCCTCCTCTCTCGAGTAAGCAATCCGCATCAGTCCTATGACACGATTCATATTGCGGGCACCAAGGGCAAGGGCTCCACAGCGGCCCTTGCAGCCGCAGTCCTTGGCGCACGCGGCCTGCGCGTAGGCATCTACACCTCGCCCCACCTTGTGTGCGTTCGCGAACGCATCGCGGTCAACGGCGTGCCGATCGGCAAACGCGCGTTCTGCCGGGCGTTCCGCGCGATCGAGCCCGCCTTGCAGGCGGCCCGCGCAGACGCCCGGTGGCTGCCGCCGACCTATTTCGAGACGCTGACGGCCATGGCGTTCGTCGCCTTTTGTAACGCGCGCGTCGACGTGGCAATTGTGGAGGTGGGTCTCGGCGGTCGCCTGGACGCCACCAACGTGGTGCGCCCCGTGGTTGCGGGCATCACCCCGGTGAGCATCGACCACGTTCGCCAGCTCGGCAACACCTTGGCATCGATTGCCCGCGAGAAGGCGGGCATCATCAAGCGGGCTACGCCGGTGATTGTGGCCCCGCAACGCCCGGCTGCGATGCGGATCTTGGAGCGCGTGGCGGCTGAACGCAGGGCCCCGGTCCGCGTGGTCGGGTGCGACGGCCTGCAGGTCACGTGCCGGACCGATCCCCCGCCCCGCCACGACGAGCCCGAGCGCCTGGACCTGCGCACCTGGCGCTCTGCGCATCGCGACGTGCCCTTGGCTCTGCTCGGGCGCCATCAGGTGGATAACGCCGCAGAGGCCGCCGGACTCGTGGAGGCCTATTTTGAGCGCGTCGGGCGCGCTCCTCTGCGCACCGACGAGCTGCGCCGCGCATGGGCCAGTCTGCCGCTTCGCGCGCGCGTACAGGTGGTGGACAAGCAGCCTTGGACCCTAATCGACGGTGCGCACAATCCGGCGAGCGTACAGGCGCTCATCGACACGTTGAAGGAGCGGTTCGACCTCACGCGACTGGTAGTCGTATTTGCAGCGGCCCGAGACAAGGACGTGCAGGGCATGGCGCGGCTGATCGGCCCATGCGCCTGGGAGGCGATCGCGACCGAGACTGGACACCCGCGCACCTGCCCCGCCTCCGAGCTCGCCGCTTTGCTCCGAGAGACCCGCACGCGGTGCGTATCTGTCTGCTCGTCACCGGAGGAGGCGCTTATCCGCGCCCAAGGACAAACGGGCCCGACGGGCCTCGTGTGCGCAACCGGCAGCCTGTACCTGGCCGGGCGGCTGCTGGCGTTCCTGGATCAAGGTAAACGGACCAGGCGCAAGCGTCAGAGACCCATGCCGTCGAGCATGTCGAAGGCCGGTCCGTAGACTTGCCGGTAGAGCTTGAAGATCTGGTAGGCCAAGAAGATCATCACCGCGAAGTACACGAGCCTGGGAAGCCACACGGCGAGTTCCTTGAATGTGCGTTCGGCTCGCTCGGCTCGGTCGGTGGCCAATCGATCGAGCGCGCCCGAGATCGTGCCGCTTTCCTCTCCGGACTCCCAGACCACCCGGAAATCGGCCGGAACCTGCCGACCGAACCCCGTGGACACCGGCGCCCCGTAGCGCGCGGCCTCCTGCCCGCCCTTCAGCCAGTGCGCGACCACGGCGTTCCCGCAGGTTCGCCCGCCCAGTTCCGTGGCGTCCGCGAGCCCGAGGCCCGCCTCGTACATGCCGCGGACCGTGCTCGCGTACCGACTGAGGGCCAAATCCTTGAGCGCCGACCCCATGAGCGGTAGGCGAATGGCCACGTGGTCGACCACGCGGCGGATTGGATGCTCGGGCCGCAAGAAAAACACTACGAACACGATCAGGCCCACGGGCACAAAGAAGATCGCCAAGTACCACGCAGCGCGCCACAGGTACTCTGCGTCCGTAATCTGTCCCAGGACAAATGGCGGGAGCGGGATGATGAATGCCGCCACAAAAACGATCAGCATCGGGTATGCCAGCCCAGAAAACACGATATTGCGCAGGCGCGCTCGGAAGCCATGCCACTCCGAGAGCATCTCAAAGCACTGCGGCAACCGGCCGGACTGCTCCCCCACGCCCGCGATCAGGATGTCGAATTCGGGAAACGCCCGTCGGTGCTGCGCCATCTGGCTGGCGAGGCCCTCGCCCTGGTCCACGCCATCGGCGATCCTGCGCATCGCGTCAGGCAGCCGCCCGCTCTCTCCGGAGACAGCACTTCGCAGCCCCTGCGCCACCGAGATTCCGGCTTCCAGCAGGGTGGCCAGGTTGTGATAGACGTCCGGGCGCTTGAGGCCCATGGCCGGCCCTCGAGGACCTATCGCTTGCGCATACCGCTGTCGAAGTCCGCAATCTTGTCCGGCTCCAGCAGGCGGTTGCAGAGCATCTCGATGCGCGTAAGCTCGTCTCCCTCGTCCGGCGTGACGAACGTGAAGGCCATGCCCGGCGCGTTCATCCGCGCGGAGCGGCCGGTGCGGTGCAGGTAGTCCTCGCAATTCTCCGGAATATCGTAGTTGATCACGTGGGAGATGGCGGGCACATCGATTCCGCGCCCCATCACGTCCGTGGCCACCAGCACATGCACCCGGCCCTTGCGGAAGGAGTCGAGGGCCGCGTCGCGCTTGGTCTGCGGCAGGTCTCCGTGGATCCAGCCGACCGACACGTTCTGCTTGCGCAACGCGTGGCCCACGCGGTCCGCGGCGCGCTTCGTGCGCGTGAACACGAGCGCACGCTCCGGCCGCTCTCGTTCAAGCAGCTTGGTCAGAAGCTGGAACTTCTTGCGCTTGGTAACCGTGAAATATCGCTGGTCGAGCGTCTCCACGCTGGGACGGGCCTCGTCAACCACCGAAATGCGAATGGGATCCTCCGCGAATCGCTCCGCGAATCGCATGATGTCCTCGGGCAACGTGGCCGACAGGAACATGGTCTGCCGTCGGTTGGTGCACCGTCCCACAATGTAAGAGATGTCTCGACGGAAGCCCATGTCGAACATCCGGTCCACCTCGTCGATCACCAGGATCGAGAACCGATGGAACGCGATATTCTTCCGCTTCGAGTGGTCGATGATCCGCCCAGGCGTAGCCGCGATGATGTCCGGCTTCTGGCGCAGCCGTTCCGTCTGACGATGAATGGGCTGGCCGCCGTATACCGCGAGAGGCGTGGGGGGATGCTTGCCCGCGAGCTGGGCGCAGTCTCGCACGATCTGCTGCGCGAGCTCCCGGGTCGGCGCCAAGATGAGCGCATGCTCGCGCTCGCCCGCGAAAAAATGTTCGAAGATGGGCAAGAGGTACGCGGCGGTCTTGCCCGTGCCGGTCTTGGCTCGGCCGATGCAGTCGCGCCCGGTCAGCGCGGCCGGAATGAACTCCCGCTGAATATCCGTAGGGTGCTCAAACCCTGCGCGGCGCACGGCCGCGAGCGCGCGGTCACTGAGCCCCAGGCCGCGGAATCCCTTGCCGTCGTCAGCGTCGCGCAAGTCCTTGTCGTCCAATTGAGATTGCGATCTAGGCATACGTTCGTTGATGTCCGTCAGAGCTCGAGGCTCGCCAGCACGCGGCCGAAGGCGTCCTCGTATTGGCCGAAGGTGTCCTCGGGCGCCCAGCAGCTGATCCGATACGAGCGGTCCCGACGAGGGACGACGTACTGGCGGCAGCGCATTGCCTTGCGTTCCTCTCCATTGCCGACCGTGCAGGTGAAGTCCACGTACAGCGCGGGCCGATGGTGCAACTGCACCACCTCGGCCTTCTGCTTGCGGAAGCCGGTCATGCGTTCCTCGAGCGCCCGGACCAGGGTGTCGAGTTCGATCTTGTTGGCGCGGTACTCGATCGCGTTCGCCTCGCATCGGAAGGTGGCCTCTTGTTGCGGCGGCGGGCTCGTCAGCACTACGCTGCGCATGGCAATGCGCCCGTCCCAGTCCGGGGGCTTGGTCAATGCAAACCCCCACAACAGATTCGCGAGCCAGTCGTCGCGGAACGCCACATAGCTCTTCTTGTTGTTGGGGACCAGCGTGTAGGCTCGCACGGAACGCCGGTCGTCCACGGATTGCCCGACGAGCTTCGTGGCCTCCACAATACTCAGGGACAGGTCCTCGGTCTGGAGCTTGATTGGAAGCCAGTCAACGAGCTCACCGTCGCCGACCTCGTCCCGCACCGTGAGGAGGTACCCCGCCGGCAGGTTCACCCGGTTCACCGTGGTATCCACGGGCACCCAGGTCTCGCCCACATACGCCTCGACCCAGGTGTGGTACACCGCTCGCTCGCGCCGCAACAGGAGCCCGGCGCAATGGCGCGTGGGGATGTTCACCGCCCGCGCCATACTGGCGAACAGATCCGCGTGCTCGCTGCAGTCGCCTCGACGGCGCTCCAGCGTCTCCGCCGGACGGGTGTTCATGCGGCCCTTGGCGTTCCACTTGATGTTCTCGTGGATCCAGCCCGCCAAGTAGGCGACCGCGTACAGAGCCTCGGTCTCCCCTTCGGTGATGTCCTCGGCCCGTTGCCGGATCTCTTCTGCGTCGGGCGTGATCCGCTCCGAGGTCCCCAGGAACGGTTCGAGCTGCGCAGGCAAGCTGCCCGGTTCCACAGGAAAGGACGCCTGTGCCGGCACCGCAGGCGACACCTTGCGCAATCGTACCGACAGGCCCGCGGGCTCGGCGACGAGTTGCGAGTAGCGGTTCTCAGGCAGCTCCCGCAGCTTGTCCCAAGCGGTTTCCGGTTGCGGCTGCACGGTGATCGCGTCGAAGCTGTCCCAGGCCGGCAGCTCGAAGTCTACGGGGACGCCTGTCCTCACCTCGTACGCGGGTTCGCTCTCCGCCTCTTCGGCGGCCTCGGGTGAGAGCACGCGCAGGCTTGCCTCGCCTGCGTCCAGGCGTACAAGTCGGCCGTCGGGCGTGAATGTCTTGGTCACGGTCCGTTGCCCCATGGCGGGGTTCGTGGTCTCCACAACCCAGGCGTTCTCTATGTCGCCCAGGAACTCCACCTTGGTCAGGCGCACGACCTTGGCGGTCTCCGTGAGTACCTCGCGACGGCGACGGTTCAGGACCGGCGCCTGATAGGTCGCACCGGGTTCCAGGTCGCGGTCCGCGAGCCATTGGACGTCGATGGTATCCAGGAGCACGCCCTCGGGCACGTCGATCTCCTCGGTGCCGTCCTTGTCTGCCGAGCCCCGAACCGTGAATCGGGCCACCCCATCCTCAATAAGCACCGTCTCCTCGACGCGGCTGTCTCCCTCCAAGGTGACTTGCTTGCTGTACAGGCCCTCCCCGTCCGGGCCCGTGATGACCCGATGCTCGGTTCGGCGCACATACTCGCGTTCCTCGCGTACCGTGACGGTCTTCTGAGTACTCACTGACTCCAGGCAATCGAGCCCCCGGTACGAGATGGGCCGCTGGATCGTATGTCCTGTGGTCCGAAGTCGACCACCAACCTCAATGACGAAGTGGTATTCGTACGCGTCCTCGGCTCGGTCGCGCCCCAACCCCAGCCGCTCCAAGAAGCTGCCGCCAGCCGCTGTCTCAACAAGCAGGCAACCGGACACAATCACCAAGGCAGCACGTATCGCCCTCATGGGTTCGACCTCCTTCCGAAGCGCCGGCGGGGCGCCCGCCCCCGTCCCCGGGCGAGGGCCCGCTTGCCCCCATTGTAGGGAAGCTTGCCGCATATTCAAGCAAGAAGGGCACCTGCACGGCTCCGCTCGCCTCTGTCTCCTTGACATCCAGCATGGGCACGGGTAACTTGCACTTCGCCTGGGCGATTAGCTCAGCCGGCTAGAGCGCATCCCTTACAAGGATGAGGCCGCTGGTTCGAGTCCAGCATCGCCCACCACGAATTCCCGTCCGGCCCTCGGCCGGCTCGACGCACTTCGGAGACCCCGGCCCGTGCTTCCGCTGCACAGACGCCAGCGGCCATGTCTGAGCTGGGCGGTCGTCCTGGCGGCCGCGGCCGGATATGTCCTGGTGCCGTACATTCCTGCGCGGTTCGCCTTCCTGGTCGTAGCCCTCTGGCTCACTGGCCGCACTTCTAAGGGGCGGGCGAACATGGTCGCGTTCACCGGGCTCGCCGCTTTTACCTTCACGACGGCCTTTGTTCTCACCCCGGTAGCACATTGCCTGTTTACCGAGGAAGGGAGCGATGCCCCTTCTCTGTCTACGCTCATCGCGCAGGGGGGCCTGATCCTCCTGGGGGGGCTATGGCTGGCGAGTGTGCTCGCGGGGCTGGGCCCTTTGGGGCTGCGGCGTTTCTTGCCGAGGGGGATGGCGGTCGCAATCTGGGTCCCCCTGCTGCTCGCGGCCTATTTGCGCACGTGGCTGGCTGAACTGGCCTATGCGGGGGACGAGTGCTACCACGTTGTCAGCGCGCAGATGGCGCGCATTCTGGGCAGCGAACTGCTCGGGTACACCCCCGCGGCGGTCGGGATCTGCCTGTGGGCGCTCATCGGACTGGCGCTGTGGTTGCGAGCCCAGAGTGGTCACAAGGCACGCCGGAGCCTTCTCTTGGTATGGGCGATTGCCGCCCTGGCCCTGGCCATCGGCTTGACCTGGCTCGTGTATTCGGCCCCGGAACTCGACGCATCCTTTACCCGAGGACGCGTGAGCCGATATCCCGGTGCCCAGCCGTGGTACTCGGCCCTGTTGGCCGCAATGTGCATGGAGACCTGGGGCGCAGAGTACGTGTATGATCTGACCCTCTTGCGCGTACTGCCCATGCTGTGCCTCGCGGTCTTGGGGCTGTTTTTGATGGGAGACCCGCGCTGGCGCAGACAACCCGCCTGGCTCGCCGCGCTCGGCGCATTGGCGCTCTTGACCGTGCCGGACCTCCACTATCATGGCACGATCCTGTACCTGGAGCTTCCTGCGGTCCTGTTCCTGTGGGTGGTGCTCGCAGACGGCAAGGCCTGGACGCGACTGCCCTTGCACAGACTGATGCGGCGACCCTCCTTTGCCGCTGCGATATTGCTTCCCTTCATGAAGGATACGGCCATTGTGGCCGTGGTCCTCCTGTGGCTGGGACGCGAGGTTGCCCTCCGGTGGCCGCTCGGAGCGGAGTGCCCGGAGCGTAGGCGCGTGCGCTGGCGCGATACACTGTGGCTGGCCTTTGCCCTGCTCTTGCCCGGTATCCTATACCTCGTGGTCCGGATCGTGGCCGGGGCCCGACCGTACGCATTCCACCCGGAGAATATACTCAGTGCCGCATTGTGGATGAAGAGCGGTTCGTCCCTGGCCATCCAGTTCGGGGTTCTGTGGGTCGTGGCGATTGCGGGGCTGGTCGCGCAGCTCCGCTCTGGAGAACGCGGACGCGCGTTCCTCGCCAGCCTCCTGTTCCTGGGGCTGTGGGCGTTCCACTTCCTGGAGGACCCGAGCTGGATCGGATTCGCGCGGTTCCATCTCATGCTCCTGCCGCCGGTCCTGGTGTATGCCTGGGAGGGCCTCACGCGTCTGGCTCGCGGCCGAACCCTGATGGCCGCCGGTGTCGTGGCAATGGTGTTGGTAGGCAACGCTCTGCTGACCCCGGTTACGCAAACGGGTGAACGGGACCCGTGGGGCGGCTCCGGCGAGTACTGGTATCCCTATGCCCAGGTGTTCCGGGACATTCGCTCCGTAGACCCGCAAGCAAACCTGCTCCTCACGAACATGCCCGTGGCCTACGGGGTGCGCGTGCCGCTTATGCATATCGGATGGGACCCGCCGATAAACCAGATTCGCCCCACGCCGGGAGAGACCAGACTCGAGCGGCTGCACTCGTCTTTGCGCATAGCCCAGCAGGTGGGCGCCACCTGGGTGATCGTACGAAACGGAGGCAAGTTGGATGTCCCGCCGCGCTATCGGCATGGGCCCTATGTAAAGGTCGACGAGTACCCCGCGCACGTCGGCAGCCTCGTGGTCTTCGCTCGCGTCGACCGCGTCGCGGGCCGGCAGACCCCGTAGCGACGTGGATTGGCGGGTCTTGAGCTTGCTGCGGTCTTGGGGTAGGCTTGTGGAATGTTCAGCCCGGAGCGCATAGTCATGGCCCAAGATGTGCTGGTCAACCCCAAGGACGGTCATGCCGCCTCGGCGAGGCGTGGGGTGCCGGAAGGTCGGCTCACTGCACGATGGCGCGCGCGATTGCGCCGCTTCATGCAACGAATCGTCCCTCCGGGCTTGCCGCACGAACGCCAGGTGTGGCTCGACAGTCCGGAAGCCATCGACCGGTTCTACCAGGACCTGGACGACCCCGCCAAGGACTTTGGCGACGTGGAGTACGTATGCGTCACCGAGGCCATGGTGGACGTGTACGACGTCATCGAGTTCTTCGCGCGCATGCGCCGACGGCTTCCCCCCCGCGCCAGGGTGGCATACTCGAACTTCAATTGGCTGCTGATGCCCCTGTTCCGGATCGGAGGGCTGTTAGGCCTGTCCCGCAATCGTCCGTTCGGCAACTTCTTCCGCAACGACGACATCGACGCGTTCGTAGAAATGGCCGGATGGGAGAACATCCGCCGGTATCAACGATTCCTCCTGCCCGTGCATGTGCCCGTAGCTTCGTGGCTGCTGGACGGGATCCTGGCGCGCTTGCCCGTATTTCGGCTTTTCGCGCTCAATACCCTGTTTGTGGCACGCATGCGCCCCGAACAGCCCGGCGAGCACTGCACAACGTCCGTGCTCATCCCGTGCAAGAATGAAGAGGACAACGTGGAGGCCGCTGTACGTCGCGTGCCGGACTTCGGGCGACAGGTCGAGCTCGTACTCATCAACGATCAGAGCACGGATGCCACCGAGGATCGAATCCGCCAGGCTCAGGCCCAACACCCCGAGCGGACGATCCGGCTGGCCCGAGGTCCAGGACGCGGCAAGGCCGAGGCCGTGCGCGCGGGCATGGCCGCCGCCACCGGCGACCTATGCATGATCCTGGACGCGGACCTCACTGTGGTACCGGAGGACTTGCCGCAATTCTACGAGGCCATGCGCGCGCGGCGGGCGGACTTCATTCACGGCACTCGGTTCGTGTACCCCCAGGAGCAAGGCGCCATGCGGTTTGCCAACCTACTGGGCAATGTATTCTTCTCGGTCCTTTTCAGCTATATTGTCGACGCTCGCACCACGGACACGCTGTGCGGGACCAAGGTCTACTGGCGCCGGGACTGGCCCCTGTTTGAGGCGATGCGCACGAACCTGGAGGGAAAGGATCTGTGGGGAGACTACAACCTCATTTTCGGCGCGGCACGGTACGGCCTTAAGATCGCCCAACTGCCGGTCCGATACTTCGAGCGCGTCGCGGGCGTGAGCAAGATGACCAAGCGCGCGCGCAATGGCCTGATCATGCTGCGGGTGTGCTGGCACGGCTTGTGGACGGTGAAGTTCTTCTGGTAACAGGCGTGCCGATCATGAGGATGTCCGGATCCCGTGCAAGGCGCAGTCCGATCTGAACGGAGGGGACCCATGCCGATCACCGTAGTGACCGGAGGCGCCGGCTTCCTGGGCAGCCATCTGTGCGCGCATTTGCTCGACCAGGGCCACCAGGTCATCTGCATCGACGACCTGTGCACCGGCAGGCTGGAGAACATCGAGCACCTGTCGGAGCGTCCCAACTTCCGATTCGTACGCCACAATGTATCCAACTACATCCTCGTGCGCGGCACCGTGGACCATGTGCTTCACTTCGCCAGTCCGGCCAGTCCCATCGACTACCTGCGCTTGCCCATCCAGACGCTCAAGGTCGGGTCCCTGGGCACCCACAACGCGCTGGGACTGGCCAAGGCCAAGAGAGCACGCTTTCTACTGGCGAGCACCAGCGAGGTCTACGGAGATCCGCAGGTCCATCCCCAGCGCGAGGACTATTGGGGCAACGTGAATCCGATCGGCCCCCGAGGGGTCTACGACGAGGCCAAGCGTTTCGCCGAGGCCCTGACCATGGCCTACCATCGCACGCACGACATGGAGACCCGTATCGCTCGGATCTTCAACACCTACGGGCCACGGATGCGTCTCGACGACGGGCGGGCCCTGCCCACCTTTTTGTCCCAAATGCTTCGCGGAGAGGACGTCACCGTGTTCGGGGAGGGCTCCCAGACACGGAGTTTCTGTTATGTCAACGACCTGATTGACGGCATCTATCGGTTGCTGCTGAGCGACGAGACCGAGCCGGTGAATCTGGGCAATCCGCAAGAGATTACCATGCTTGCCTTTGCACACGAGCTCCTCGAGCTCACCGGATCCTCCAGCCGGATCGTGCACCGGCCGCTACCCGTCGACGATCCAAAGGTGCGCCAACCGGACATCTCCCGCGCGAAAGCGCGACTCGGCTGGCAGCCCCGAGTGAGCCGGCGCGAAGGCTTATTGCGCACGATCCAGTACTTCCGTGAGCAGCTTGGGGCCGTGGACTGACACCACCCGCGCCGCGCTACGGCAGGCTGGCTGGCGCGGCACCGCGCGAAAGCCTGGAACCTCTGTGCAGCGCGGCATATGCAGGGTTTGTCTATCAGCTCTGGAACAGGCAGTTTGTGCTTGACAGCCGGCCTCGGGGCGGGTATGAAAGGGAGCTCCAGTGCCGACGCGGGGCGTCGCGACGGCCCCGGTCAGCGGACTTCGCACGCGTGCGTGCTGTGGCGGGTTCAGTAACGTATTCGGACTCATACCCGTTATGCCCTCGCCGCGCCACGCATGGACCGGATATCAGGTCATCCGTGCGTAGGACGGTCATGTGCCGAGTCCGTTGCGGGGCGGTGCAGGGAGGGCTCGGCCAACGCCGAGTTGCCTTCCACGACCATTTGATTGAGCGCGGGATCGACCGGGCCCGCGGTACAGAGGCGTATTGAGGTCGGCCTTCGACCGCCGGCCTCAAGCTGACAGGGCGAAGGAGGTCGCTGGAGTGACCGCGATCTTAGCGATAGCACGCAACACGCTCTCCGAAACCTTGCGGCAGAACGTATACGGCCTTGTACTTGCACTGGCCGGGCTGCTGATCGTGTTCAGTCCGCACATCGCCATGTTCACTTTCGTGGACAGCACCAAGCTCGTGCTCGACATGGGGCTTGCTACCATTCTCCTCGCGGGACTGTTCCTGGGCGTGCTTTGCTCGGCCACGGTCGTCAACCGAGAGATCGAGGGGCGCACCGCACTTACCGTGCTCTCCAAGCCTGTGAGCCGCGAGTCGTTCGTGCTTGGGAAGTTCCTCGGCCTGGCCCTCGCCGTGACCGTAGCGGTCTACATCCTGGGCATCGTGCTCATGTTGACCTACCGCTTCGGGGTCAAAGACGCCGTGTGGATTGAGCTCGACTGGGGCGTGGTCGCGGGCATGTCTCTGGCCGTCCTGGGAGCCTTGCTCATCGGCCTGTTCCAGAACTACTTCTTCGCCCGTCCCTTCATCACCGTGATGGTCTGGGCCCTCGCAGCGACGATGACTCTTTGCCTCATCTACTTCGCCATCTATGACAAGGAGTACCAGTGGTCCGGATTCGGTGCCGGGCTGAACTGGCAGGTGGCCGTCTCGGTTTTGCTCGTCCTGCAGGCGGTGCTCGTGCTGGTGGCGGTAGCCTTGGTGGCGAGCACGCGCGTTCGCATCGTCGCGTCCCTGACGATCACGACCGCGGCGTTCCTGGCCGGGTTGCTGTCGAAATTCATGTACGATCAGATCCTGCAGTTGGGCGCGCTGGCCCGTTGGCCGGCCGAGGCCTTGTACGCGGTGCTTCCTAACCTCCAGCTCTATTGGGTTCAGGAGGCCATGGCCGAGCGGGGCCCCCGCCCCTGGGAGCACGAATTCAAGCAGATTCCGTGGGAGTATGTCGGATCCACAGCCCTGTACACGGTTCTGTATCTAGCTGCGGTTCTTGCCCTTGGAATGGTGTTGTTCGCGCGGAGAGAGGTGCGCGAGTGACCGGGCCCAGCCACAAAGGCGGACCCCGACAGGAAAGGCCGAGTCCATGACGCGAGTCCCTCGAAAGCGCGCGGAGGCACTGGCCCTTGGCGGCGTGGTCCTGACCCTGTTGGGCATGACCATCATGCTGGTCGTGTCCCGCGTGTGCAACTCCATGCCGGCCGGTTTGCAGGCCTGGCACCTGTTGGGCGCCACGGCCATCTGGTTCATCTCCTACCTGCATCTGCGCGCTCGCCGCTTGGCCGACGAGGAGCGCACTGCCATCGAGGAGGCCGAGCGGACCCGCGCTGAGATGGGCCGCGACCGGCTGTTCGAAGGAGAGGAAATCCAGGCGGCCGTCGCGCAGGCCCGCTTGCGACAGATGGAGCGTTACGGCGCCCCCATCGCCGGTGTGCTGATCGCGCTCTTGCTGCTGGCCGTGGCCATCCCGAACCTCATCGGGCTGTACTCCTACTTCGTGCTGGACAGCGCGGAAGACGTGACCCAGGGCATCTACGACCTCGGCCAAGGAGCGCTCGCGCGAGCCAAGCTCGCAGCGGTCCTTTCCTTCCTCGTGGCCTTTCCCTGCTTCGTGCTCGGGAAGTATGCATCCGGTCTGGCCCGCACCCACAAGCACTTCGAGCTGTTGCGAGCGGGCGCCGGATACACGATCGGGTGCGCGTTCATCAGCTTCTTTCTGACCATCTCCTACGCCTTTGCGTACACAGGCGCGCTTCTCGGGGAGACGATCCTGGCTTGGGCCATTCCCGTGGTCCTGGTCGCGATTGCGCTGGAGATGCTCGTCAGCTTGGTGCTCGGGTTCTACCGCCCCCGCGCGCCGGGAGAGCTCAGCCGTCCGATCTACGACAGCCGCCTCACCGGCCTGCTGGCCGAGCCGCAGGGACTGTTCCGCACCTTCGCCCACACGCTCGACTACCAGTTCGGCTTCAAGGTCTCTGAGACCTGGTTCTTCCGATTCTTGAACAAGGCCATCGCGCCCCTCATCCTGTTCCAGCTCGCCGCGCTCTACGCACTCACATGCGTCGTGGTGGTCGACCCCGGCGACGTGGCCGTGGTCGAGCGCTGGGGCCGCCCGCGCGGAGTGAGCATCCTGCCCCCGGTCGATGACGCCGCCGCCTGGGACGCCCTCGAGCCCCCGCTCGAGCCCGGATTCCACGTCAAGTGGCCCTGGCCGGTGGAGATCGTACGCCGGGTTCCTCGCGATCAAGTCCAGGAGATCCTGGTCGGCGCTCCGCAGGAGCAGTACACCCCCGAAGCCATCGCGAAGCGCGGTGACGTGGTCGGTTGGGCCGAAGAACATATCGAAAAGGAATACAAATACCTCATGCCACTGGCCGAAGAGGCTCGACTTGAAGGAAAGACTCGCCAGCTGATCCGACAGGAAGACCAGCAAGAGACGCCGGACGCGATGTTCGTCAGCGGCGCCATCGCGGTCCAGTACTCGGTGGGCCGCCGTGGCGAGGACGGAGGCCCTCGCAGCGCGGATGTGTACCGGTATCTGTATCGCCACCAGGATCCCGAGTCGCTGATGATCACGCTCACCGAACGCGAGATCACCAGCTTCATGGCGGGCGCGAATTTCTGGGACGTGCTGGTGGAAGAGACGCGCGAGACCGAAGAGCGGCTCCAGCGGCGCATCCAAGACGCGGCCGACCGCGTTGGCCTCGGGGTCCGGATCCTGTTCGTAAGCCTGTCCAACATCCACCCGCCGGTGGGCGACGTAGGCAAGGCCTATCAAGATGTTGTCGGCGCTCGCCAACAACGAGAGGCCCGCATCCTGGAGGGCCAAACAGTCGCGGTGGAGATCATGGAGCTGGCCGACGGCGAAGCCGCGCAGCTGCTTAACAGCGCAGAGGGCTACTATGCGAAGCGGGTCCTGGTGAGCGGAGCTACCGCCCAGCGGTTCGCCGATCAGCAGAAGGCCTACGCCGCGGCGCCGCGCGTCTACCTGCACCGCGAGCGCCTGCGCACGATCGAAGAGGGCCTCAAGGATGCGCGCCTTCTGGTGGTACCCCCGGAGGTGCAGGCAGTCATCGACGACAAGCAGGACATCACCGAAGGCATTGTCACCCGCGCCCTGGCGCAGGAAGTGGAGCGCGAGATGTAAGGAACGCCGCCGCACGGTTCCAGCTATGGGACTACCTGGCGGGGACGAAAGGAGACACGATGGGCAAGATTCGAGAGAACCTGTGGAGCGTCGTGGTCGCGGGGATCTTTCTTGGGGTTCTCGTGGCGTATCTGTTCACCTTCCAGGTCCCGGCGGCCACCTGGGGCGTGGTGTACTGGTTTGGCGAGTACAAGCGCACGCATGAAGAGCCGGGACTCAAGTTCCGGTGGCCCACGCCCATCGAGGAGGTGGAGCTCCTCGACCAGCGTGTCCGGCTGTTCGACACGCGGCTGCAGGAGAACCTCACGCGAGACAAGAACAACTTGCTTGTGAAGATCACCACGGGCTGGAAGATCACCGACCCACGCAAGTTCATCAATCGCCTGCGCACCGAGGTAGAAGCGGAGAAGAACATCCGAAGCCGCGTAGAGAACGTGTATAACAAAACCCTGGGCGAGTATTACTTCTATGAGCTCGTCAACACGGACTATGCACAACAGCAGGAGACGTTCCGCGAATTTGAGCAGAAGATGCGCATGCGCCTCAATGAGGAACTCCAGCAGGCAGACTACGGGGTCGCGGTCGACGTGCTCGCCGTACAGCAGATGACCTTCCCCGCGAGCGTAAGCGAGAAGGTCTTCAATCGGATGATCCGCGAGCGCGAGACCGAGTCCAAGGCCTACCGCGCCGAAGGTGAGAGCGAGTACAGGAGCACGGTCTCTGAGGCCGAGACAGAGGCCAATAAGATTCTCGCCAAGGCCCGGGCGGAGGCGCAGATCAAACGCGGCCAGGGCGACGCAGAGGCGGCCGAGCATTACAAGGTCTTCAAGGAGAATCCGGAGCTGGCCAACCTGTTGCGTGAGATTCAGAGCCTGAGGCAGATTCTCGCCGAGCAGCGCACCACGTTGGTCCTGTCCACCGAGGACCTGCCCTTCCATCTCCTGCGGGAAAAGGAGCCGCTGGGCGAATCCGGCACTGGATCGGCCGCTGGGACCGAGTGACACCGGCCCCCCCGACCTGAAAGGAACACTCGATGACCGACGAACACGTGATGGACAGGGTCGAAGAGGAGCCGACCCCTCCGCCCCCGCAGGAGCAGGACGCGGCCTACAAGACCCTGGCGGATGCCCTGCGCACCGCCTTCCTGGTGCTCAAGATCGGGATGGCCCTGGCCGTCTTCATTTTCCTCCTGCAGGGCTTTTTCCTGGTGTCGCCCAGCGAGACTGCGCTTGTCAAGCGATTCGGCGCCTTTGCGGAGGACACGCCCGGCACCCCGCGCATCTACAAGCCCGGTGGCCCCTATTACGCCATTCCCGTGATCGACAAGGTCGTCCGCGTGCCCATGGGCGACAACGAAATCGTCATGGACACGGAGTTTTGGACCGCGCCGCAGACCGCGGAAGGGGTCGAGAGTATCCCTGGTGCGCTCATGCCCGGAGTCGACCACTACACCATCAGCGGCGACGCGAACATCGTACACACCAAGTGGCAGGTCAAGTACAAGGTACAGCCCGCAGGGGCCCTGGGCCCTTATTACTTCCTTACCACCTTTGCCGAACAAGCCACCGGCGAGGTGGAGCAACTCACCGGCCGGCCCGTGGTGCGCTCCGGGCCGGAACAGCTTCTACGAGACTTGTTCCGCAGTGCGGTTCTGCGCGTGTCCGCCGGGCTGCATATCGATGAGATTCTAACGGGGGACCCAGACAAAACGCCTTTCCAGGATCGCGTCCGCCGGGCCGTGCAAGATGCCCTGGAGGCCAACCGCGCCGGCATCACACTGACGGGCGCGAGCCTCATCGAGAAGGCCCCGCCCGAGGTCACCAAACCCGCGTTCGACGAGGTCTCCAACGCCCGCGCCGACAAGCAGGCTCGGATCAGCGAGGCCGATGCCAAGGCGCGAGAACTGCTCAATGCCGCGGCGGCGGACGCCGACGTGATCGTCAACGACGCGCAAAAATACAAGGACAACGTCGCTAGCGCCGCGGAGAGCGATGCGGAAAACATCCGAAGGCTTCTGGACCGGTTTCCCGACGATCCCAAGGGATTGCGCATCTATTTGCGCCAGTACCATCGAGAGGTGCTGGCCGAAGTGCTGGCCAAGACCCGTCATTACGTGGTCCGACCTGGAGAGACGTGGTACCTGACCGGACGTACACCCGAGGAGATGCAGGGCAAGAAGTGAGCCCTGCTTGTCGCGCGTTGATCGCGCGCGGAGGATGACGCACATGACCACTCAAGCCCCTTCGCTCCAGTGCTCCTGCACAGCTCCCTCGGCTACTCGCACCGCCGAGGAACAGCAACGCCGCACCATTCTGCGGCTGATCGCCACCTTCTTGGGCGGCGCGCTCATCCTGAACAGCTACCTGGCAACCGCGTGGTTCGAGGCCGATCCGGCGCGCGCCGAGTTCTCCGCCATGCTGGGCGCGATTTTCCTGGGTGGTTGGCTGGTGGTGGACGCCATTCGCGATCTCCTGGCCGGTCGCGCCACCATGCGGCAGCTGGCCGGACTGGCGGTTGCCAGCAGCTTCGCCCTCGGGTACTACGCCGAGGCGGGGTTGGTCGCCTTTTTTCTGTACATGGGTACGCTCATCGAGAGCCGCACTGCGCTCGGCGCTCGGGCGAGCATTGAGCAACTCGTGCGCCTCACGCCCACAACGGCCCATCGGGTTCGCCAGGGACAGGAAGAGGACGTCGAGGTCGCCCACCTGCAGAAGGGGGACGTGATTCGTGTGCGCCCGGGCGAGAACGTCCCCGCGGACGGGGTGATCCGGACCGGCGCCTCCAGCCTCAACGAGGCCAGCGTGACCGGCGAGAGCCTGCCTGTGGACAAGGACAGCGGAGACATGGTGTTTGCCGGCACGGAGAACTACACCGGAGCCATCGACATCGAGGTCACCACGGTCGGTACGGACACCACGCTCGGCAAGGTGCAGTCCCTGATCATGGAGGCGGAGCGCACGCGGCTTCCCATCGCCACGATCATCGACCGTCATGTGCATTGGTACACTCCGGTCATTCTGATGGTTGCGGCCCTCATCCTGGTCTTCACCAAAAACCCCTCCGCGGCCATTGCCGCGTTGGTGGTGGCCTGTCCCTGCGCCTTGGTCATGGCCACGCCAACGGCCATGGTGGCCGGAATCAGCGCTGCGGCCCGGTTGGGGGTCTTGGTAAAGAATGTGGCGCACCTTGAAAGCGCGGCCGAACTCACGGCCGTCGTCTGCGACAAGACGGGAACCCTTACCACGGGCCAGCTCGAGGTCTGCCGCCTCAGTCCCGCCTCCGGCGTAGATGCGGCGCATCTCTTGCACCGCGCCGCAAGCGCTGAGCGACACAGCAATCATCCGGTCGCACGCGCCATGCAACGCGTCGCCGAAGAGGCCAAGGTCCCCTTGAGCGAGCCCGCGGACATGGAGGAGACGGGCGGCAAAGGGGTCGTGGCCATCGTGGACGGGGACTCGATTATGGTCGGCCGCGAGGCGTGGCTCACTGAGCGCGGGGTGGACTTTTCCAACCTTACCCGGCCCGATCGACAGGAGACCGAGGGCTTCAGCACGCTCTACGTGGCCGAGAACGGCCGATGCATCGGATGGATCGGCCTCGAGGACCATACACGCCCCGAGGCCCGGCGTGCTACCGATGAGCTCAAGGAGGCCGGTTTCCAGAACATCACCATGCTCACCGGCGACCGATGGGGCGTCGCGCGCCGCATCGCGGCGGAACTCGGCTGTACCGACGTGGTAGCCGAGTGTCTGCCCGCACAGAAGCTTGAGCTCGTGGAGAACATGAAGAAGCGCGGCCTGCGCGTGGTGGTGGTGGGCGACGGGGTCAATGACGCGCCTGCGCTCGCCGCTGGCGACCTGGGCATTGCCATGGGGGCCGCAGGCAGCGACGTGGCTGTGAACTCGGCTTCCATCGCCTTGATGAACAACGACCTGAGGCGGTTGCCATTCCTCGTGCGCCTGTCTCGGCTGGTGCGACGGGTTGTGTACGAGAACCTGTTCTTCGCCGTGGGCTTTATCGTGGTGGGCCTCACGCTTTCGAGCTTCGGCCAACTGACCCCCGTGCAGGCTGCGATCCTGCATTGTCTCGGGTCCCTGCCGGTGATCTTCAACTCGGCTCGCATCGTGCGCTTCGGCGAAGAGCTGCAGTAAGCGAACCCGCAGAGGAGGCCGCTCGTGCCGAACATGGTTGTGCAGACGCAGGGTCTGACCAAGGTCTTCAAGGATTTCTGGAATCGCCCCCGCGTGCGCGCGGTGGATGACTTGGATTTGGACGTCCCTCAGGGGTCGGTGTTCGGGCTTCTTGGCCCCAACGGCAGCGGAAAGAGCACGACGATCAACCTGATCCTGGGGCTGCTCTTCCCTACGCGCGGTCAGATCTCGGTGTTCGGCCGCCCACCCACCGACGTCGCCACGAAGCGGCGCGTGGGATTCCTCCCCGAGGAGAGCTACCTGTACCGATACCTGGACGCGGAGGAGACGCTGGACTTCTACGGCCGACTGTTCGGCTTGCCCGCGGCGGAACGGCGCCACCGCGTGGAAAGCCTGCTTCGGATGACCGGTCTGCTGGAGGCGCGCAAGCGCCTCCTCGGGGAGTACTCCAAGGGCATGGCCCGCCGCATCGGGATTGCACAGGCGCTCATCAATGACCCGCAGCTCGTGATTCTCGACGAGCCCACCACGGGGCTCGACCCCATCGGCAGCCGGGAGATCAAGGACCTCATCCTGCAGCTGAAGGAGAAGGGCAAGACCGTGCTGTTGTCTAGCCACCTGCTGGCGGACGTGGAGGATGTCTGCGATGACGTCTGCGTCCTGTACGGCGGCCGCAAGCGCGCGGAAGGTCCCACCCAGGAGCTACTGCGTCGAGAACGGCTTACGCAGATCACGGGGCCCATGGATCCGCGTACAATCGACGACGTCGTGCGCCTGATACGAGAGCGCATCGGCGAGGACACGTCGGTCCAAGTCGGTCCGCCTTCGGAACGATTGGAGCATTTCTTCCTCCGCGTGGTCGAGGAGGCGAGGCGTAGCCGAGCCGAAACGAGCGGCGTCACTGAAGGAGCGCCGACGCTGGATTTCCTTACCGCTGCGCAGGAGCAGGAGCCCGGAGCGTCGGTCCTCGAGCGACTCACCGCCCAGCCGGCTCCTCAGGCCGAACATATTGCCGAGCCGGCTCCCGCCGGGCCCACCTCGTCGGACGAGGAACGGGTGATTGCCGAGCTTACCCGACCTGGGGGGCGCGATCAGAAACCCTCCGAGCAAGAGGGCCCGACCCACGAGGAACCCGAGGAGCACGCCGAGCCCCAGGTCCTTGAGCGCCTGACGCGCGGCGACCACGAGGAGCCCCATTCATGAAGGTGATCTGGGCCCTCGCGCGCAACACCATGGCCCAGGCGCTGCGCATGAAGGTGGCTGCCTTGCTCATTGTGTTGTTCCTGATCGTCGCGGCTTTCCTTCCATTCACGCTCAAGGCGGATGACACCCAGCACGGGGAAATCAAGGTCCTCATGACCTACAACCTGACGATTGGCATGGGGTTCCTCACCGTGCTCACCATTCTGCTCTCGGCCAGCGTGTTGGACCGAGAGATCGTGGACAAACACATCTTTCTGGTCTGCACCAAGCCGGTGCACCGATGGCAGGTGCTTGTGGGCAAATGGCTGGGCATCCTGATGCTGGACGGCGTTCTTCTCATGCTCCTGGGCGTGATTACCTTGGCGCTGGTCTACTACTGGGCCCGACCTGACCCACAGCGCCCGGACGACTACATCATCCTGAAGCAGCAGGTGCTCACCAGTCGTCGCAGCATCCGCCCGCCCGAGTTCAGCCGACAGGAGCTCCTGGAGCAATACCGAGCTCAGCTTCGCGAGGAGGGGCGCTCGCCAGAAGAGATCGAGAAGCATAGTCAGCTGGCCGGCATTGAGCGGTATATCAAGCGAAACCAGGTACGCGTTGCGCCCGGCGATAGTTGGGCCTTCCGGCTGGCCAACGTCCCGATCCCCGAGCATCGCCAGTCCGACGAAGAACTTGTTGGCTCGAACAGCGAATCAGCCTCGAGCTCTGAAATGGAAGGCAACACCGGAGGGTCTACTGCCCCGATCCGGTACACGGTCAGATATCGGATTGAGGCCGCTGATGGAACGCGCCAGCCGCTACACAGCCTCTGGCTGCTGATGCGACCTGCGACGAACCCCAAGGAACGATTGCGATACATGACCCAAACCAAGACCCGATCCGGGGAGGCACGAGAATTCCAGATTCCTGCGGAACTCGTCAGCGAAGAAGGCGAGCTCGTCGTGCAATTCACAAACATGACCATACCGGTTCCGAACGGCCCACCGGAGTTTCGACGGGGCCATCCGGTCTACTTCAATATGGAGAAGGGCCTTGAGGTGCTCGCACCCGTGGGATCTTTCGCCGGCAACTTCGCCCGGGGCCTGCTGCTGCTTTTCGTTCGCCTCGCCTTTCTCGCGGCCATAGGCGTTGCAGCGACCAGCTTGGTGCACTTCCCGACGGCCTTTCTCATCCTCATCGCTGTGATTACGGCCGGCTACACGCGGCAATTCTTCCTGGAGACGGCTAGCGTCGAACGCCTACGCGCCGAGATGGATGCGGAGAGGGCGGCGTCTCCGCGCACTTCCGAAGAGACTCGGGAAAAACTTGCCCCGGGCGGAACGGAGGCCTTTGTCCAACGAGTCTACTACCCATTCGTTGCATCGGCGATGCGCCTGGCCCCAAGCTTTCCCGCAACGGACCCCGTCCCGGACCTTCGCGTAGGCCGAGAGATCCGATGGACCCAGATTCTCTGGCAGACCTGCGAGGATCTTATGCTTCGCGGTGGCCTCGTATTCGCGCTCGGACTGGTGTTTCTGTATCGCCGCGAACTGGCGCGGCCCTACTTGTAGAGAAGCCCCGATGCGACACCGTCGCACTCGACAACTCATTTTGATTCTGGCGGCTCTCGGTGCCCTGGTGGCCGCCCAGCACTTTTCAACGCGCGCTGTGCAGATCCGTGAACGCGACCAGCTTCTGGTTCGGACGGATACAGAGGGTGTACCACCCAAAGTCGTTCTGGCGACCACCGCTCTGGGCGCTTTCCGCGGCATCTTTGTGGACTTGCTGTGGGTGCGTGCCATGAGCCTGAAGCAGGAAGGCCAGTTCTTCGAGATGGTCCAGGTCTACGATTGGATCACGAGTCTGCAGCCC
>CAZOBJ010000031.1:8914-29410 GCA_964577825.1 uncultured Planctomycetales bacterium | reverse complement strand
CCAGGAACCGGTCCGACAGATCCATGGCCGCGAACACCACGTCATTGGCGCGGCGCACCTGGTCCGGATCGGGGCAGTCGCCGGTGAGCGGATGGGAGACGCACACCGCGTCGATGTCCAGGGCCTGGGCGCGCGCAAGGACTTGGTGCGCATGCTCGCGGTCGAGCCGTCCGGTGGCGTCCCGGAACCCCGCCGCCTGCGCGTCGTGCACATGGTTGTGCGCGTCGATGCGCGCGGCCGTGCGCCAGTGCGGGGACATGCTCATGCCGCTCTTCATCTTTGCGAACGTAGGCGCTCCGGAACTCACCCCAGCGGCCACACACACGCTTCAGGGCCAGGCCGTGCGAATGCACGGGGGCCCGGTGCCTGCCGGGCTACCCGCGCTCTTCGCGCCACGTGGTCCAGTACGCGCCCAGGCGGTCGGCAAACGCCCCGGGCCGCTCGGCATACACCCGCCGGCCCAGGGGCAGGCTCTGTTCGCGCAGCTCGGCCTGGCGGCGCGCCACGAGCGCGAGGATCTCTTGGCGCTCCCCGGGGCCGGGGGCGAGCGCCACATCCTCGTGCAGGAGCGCGCGCAGCATGGCCAGGTCGTGGTCCAGGCCCAGCCAGGTGGACAGGTCGTCGAGCGCGTCGGCCAGGACGTCCAGCACGCGGGGCCAACTGGCCTGGAGCAGCCGGACATGGTACCACAGATACTTGACCCGTTTGCGCCACTCG
Source organism: uncultured Planctomycetales bacterium (assembly GCA_964577825.1). Taxonomy (GTDB): domain Bacteria; phylum Planctomycetota; class SZUA-567; order SZUA-567; family JAFGNG01; genus CAZOBJ01. Next base: position 28,693 of record CAZOBJ010000031.1, on the reverse strand, counting down.
TGGACCGCCTCGTCGGCTGCGTCCGGGCCCAGCGGCTCCAGTGCCCGCCGGCCGCGCTTGTACACGCGCTTGAAACCCGAGCGGATGAGGTCGAACCCGTCGCCTTTGAGCGGCCAGCCGGGTACCGCGGACCTTGCGTCTCGCACCTGCGCGGCCACGGCGGCCGTGGGGTCCTCGCCGCCGGCCGCCTCGGCGGAGGCGGCCTCGTACCGGGCCACCAGCCCCTGGCGGATTCCGAGAAACCCGCCTTCGGGCAGGTCCGCGCCGAAGCGTCCGCGCAGGTCCTCCAGGGTGCCGATGGCCACCGCGCTATCGCGCGCGGACGAGAGCGCCCGGCTCATGTCGCGCACGCGGGCGTTCTCCTGTCGATACACGCTCGGGCCCAGCGGGTCGCGGGCCATGCGCAGGACGGCGCGGGTCTTCTTGAAGCACTTGCGCGCGTCGTGGATGGCCTCATCGCGGTCGCCTTCGGGGTCCTCAAGCTCCTCGAGCGCCTTGTCGTATTGTTCGGTGACGACGCGTTTGAGGCCCTTGGCGAGCGTCTCGCGTCGATGAAGTCGATAGCCCACAGCCATGCTCCTGGCGCACGCTCCCCAAGCACTGCATTGCCCGCTGGCGCGACCATGCTAGCACAGGCATGTGGAAACACAAGGCGCCAATGCCGGATGCGCGCACGGCACGCAGAGGACCGGGCCGCGCAGCCCGCGTCCTTGCGTTGGGGCGGGGACGGGAGAAGTCTTCTCTGCGGACTGCGGAAGCTCAAGCAGGAACGGGCTTTGCTGCAGTGGCGCAAGGCGGGCGGGCCCGGACGGTCCGCATGAGAGCGCAGGATACGCGTGCGCGAGAGACACGCACAACACGAGGAGAGGTCTGCGCGCCGCATCGAGTGAGACGCCGTCGGCCGGATGCGGTGCGGTCTTGCACATGACAACCAAAGGGCGAACCGGATGACCAGACCACCCGACAGATCAGGAGGGCCTCCATGCCGCGCATGACCGTCGCCGATCTGAAGATGCTCCAGGAACATCGCGCTCCGTGGACCGTGTCGATCTGGATGCCGACCTGGCGCGGGGGGCCGCAGACGCGCGAGAACCCGATCCGGTTCAAGACTCTGGTCAACCGCTCGCTGCACGAAATGGAGTCCCTGGGGCGGCGATGGTCGGACGCGCGCCAGGATCTGGGCGAGGCCCTGGCCCTGGAGGACGAGGCCCCGTTCTGGCGCGAGCAAGAGGAGGGCCTGGCCATGTTCCTGGGCGCGCATCGGCCGGTGCTGGTGACCCTGCCCTACCCGGTGGAGGAGCTTGTGACCGTGTCCGACTGCTTTCACCTGGTGCCGCTCTTTCCGCTGGTCAATGACCACAACCGGTTTCACGTTCTGGCCCTCAGCCAGAAGTCCGTTCGCTACTACGACGCGAGCCGGCACGACATCCAGGAGGTCCGCGTGGAGAACGTGCCCCGGAGCATCGACGAGCTAACCCGGTTCGTGGACTCCGAGCGCCAGCTCCAGTGGCATACGCACACCCCGGGCCGCGGGCCCCGGGCCGATCGCGCGGCGGTGTTCCACGGCCAGGGCGTGGGAAGCGACGAGCGCAAACGCGAGCGGCGATTGGCCGAGTACTGCCACGCGGTGGCCGCCGGCCTCCACGACCGGTTGCAGGCGGAGGGCGCGCCCCTGGTGCTGGCCGCGGCAGAGCCCATGGCGAGCCTGTACCGCGAGGCGAACGACTATCCGGGCCTGTGCGAGGAGACGATCGAGGGCAACCCGGACCGGGTGCCCGCCGAGGAGCTCCTTCGCCGCGCCGTGGACCTGCTGGCGCGCAAGTTCGACGAGGACGAGCGCCGCGATGCGGACCAGTACCGGCAATTGGCAGCTCACGGCCAGGGCTCCAGCGACCTGGAGGAAGTGCTCCAGGCAGCGCACATGGACCGCGTCGACCGCCTGTTCGTGGCCCGGGGTACGCACCGGTGGGGGCCCTACGATCCCCAGGGCGGTGGTGCCCAGGTCCACGAGAAGCGCGAGCCCGGCGACGGGGATCTGGTCAATCTCGCGGCCGTGCGCGCCGCGCGCGGCGGGGCCAAGGTCCACGCCGTGGACCCCGCGCGTATGCCTGCGCAGGCCCCGGTGGCCGCCACGTTCCGCTTTCCGAACGCCGGCTGACGTTCGTGCGGCGCCGTATGCGTGGCGAGCGAGATGGGGCACGCAGGCGGGCCGCAGTGCCGGGCACGTGGTGCAAGGCGAGCGCGGGCCCCGGCTCGCGAAGCGCACTGCACATCTTGCACAATCGGTGCGTTCCGGAGAGAATCCCCAGGACGTGCGCGCTCTGGGGTCTGGGCGCCGCGAGCACAAGGCCCGATGCATGAGCCCGAGCCTCAGCAAGATATTCCGCAGGCGCAATTTCTGGATCATTCCCGGCATTGTCGTGGCCGTGCTCGCGCTCACCGCGCTCGCTGGACGGGCGTTCGACCTGGCGGGCGCGCTCGCCAGGCTCGAGGAATGGATCCACGGCCTGGGACTGTGGGCGCCTCTGGGCTTTGTGCTGGTGTACGCGCTGGTGGCGATGTTCGCGGTGCCCGGGTCGGTGATCCTGCTGACCATGACCAGCGGCGCGATGTTCGGCTTGGGGTGGGGCACGGTGTACGCCTTCCTCGGGGCCTGGATCGGGTCGCTTGTCTCCTTTGTGATCAGCCGGCACACCGCGCGCGGCTGGGTGCGGGAGCGCATCGACGGCCGCGAAGGCCTGGAGGCCCTGGACCGCGCCATCGGCCGGCGAGGCCTGTGGATCATGATTCTGTTGCGGGTCTCTCTGGGCTTTCCCTTCGTGGTGCTCAGCTACGGCGTGGGGCTTACGCGGGTGCGTATGCGCGACTACATGCTAAGCGGCGTGGGCTTCCTGCCCGGGAGCCTGTTCTACGCGTACTGCGGCGTGACCGCACAGAGCGTGGCCGCCATCGTGGCGGGCGACTGGACCCCGGAGCGGGGGTGGGGGTACTACGCGCTCATGGGCGTCGGACTGCTGGCCACCATGACGGCGGTGCTGTACATGACCGAACTCGCCCGCCGCACCCTGGCCAGGGCGGCCGAGGTCTCGGCGCAGGCCCCTGAGGGCGGTCCGCCGGACGCCGCCTGAAGCTTCCTTGTTCCCATGGCGCCGGACAAGCGCATCCGTTCGACGGCGCGCGGCAGGGCGCGCCTGGCTAGGATGTCCGTGAACCGACGCCCCCCATGCCCACGCCGTCGACCTGCGCGCCGCACCCGGGGCACGTGCCCTCGGGCGTGACCGCGTTGAAGACGACGCGCGCGCCGCTGCGCTTGAGCAGCTCTCGGCCGCAGGCCGGGCAGGCGAGGTCGGCCTGTGCGGCCACGTTGCCCGCGTACACGTACCGAAGCCCGGCCCGGCGGCCGATTTCGCGCGCATGCTCGATGGCGGTCACGGGCGTGGGCGGACGGTCGAGCATGTCGTGCGCGGGAAAGAACCGGGACAGGTGCCAGGGCGTGTGCGCCCCGAGTTCCTGGACCAGGAAGAGCGCGATGTCGCGCACCTCCTCCTCGCTGTCGTTGAGCCCGGGAATGAGTAGGGTGGTCACCTCCAGCCACACGCCCAGGCGCCGCAGGGCCTTCAGAGACTCCAGCACAGGGGTCAGCCGGCCCTTCACGTACTCGCGATAGGTTGCGTCGCGGAAGGCCTTCAGGTCCACGTTGGCTGCGTCCAGCACCGGGGCAGCCATGTCCAGGGCCTCGGGGGTCATGTACCCGTTGGTGACGAACACGTTGGCCACGCCCGCCTCGCGGGCGAGCCGCGCGGTGTCGAGCGCGTACTCGAAGAAGATCGTCGGCTCGGTGTACGTGTACGCGATGCTGCGGCACCCGGCCTGCTGCGCGTTGGATACGAGCTGTGCGGGCGTGGCCTCCTGGCCCAGGGCCTCGGCGCGGTCCGCGGGGATCTGGCAGATCTCCCAGTTCTGGCACCAGGCGCAGCGCAGGTTGCACCCGGGCGTGGCCATGGAGAAGGAGGTGCTGCCCGGGTGGAAGTGGTACAAGGGCTTCTTCTCGATCGGGTCTACGTTCTGGGAGATGGTCCGGCCGTACACCCGTGTGTACAGCGTGCCGCCGCGGTTCTCGCGCATCAGGCACAGGCCGGTGCGCCCCTCGGGAATCTTGCACCGGTGCGCGCACAGGTTGCACCGCACGCGCGGAGGGTCGAGCCGTTCCCAGAGCAGGGCCTCTTTCATGGGTCGTCTCCAACTAGGGGTGCGCGGCTCTTGCGCGGCCGGGGGCTACCCGCGGTCCTCGCCCTGGTCTTCCTCGACGCCGGGCTGCTCCCCTTCGGACTCGCTGCGACGCCGGCGTTTCTGTTCGGTCTCCTGCTGCTTCTGCCGGGCCATGCGTCCGCGCTCTTCGTCGATGGCGCGTTCGTGGGCCGCGTCTCCGGCCATGCCCCCGCGGCGGCGATCGAGCTCCTTGAGGGACTGGGTGCGGCCGTACACGATGAGCGTGTCCCCGGCATACACCTCCGTGTCGCCGGTGGGCACGCCGATGTAGCTCCCGTCTGCGCGTACGATGCCCAGGACGTTCGCCCCTTCCGCGCGCAGGAAGCAGTTGCGCAGCGTCTTGCCGGCCAGCCAGTCGCCTTTTCGGATCCGGATTTCCAGGACCGAATACGCGCCGTGCAGATGCAGAAGCCCCGCGTAGTCGCGCACGTCCAGGTCGGTCCAGCGCTTCAGCGCCCAGGACACCGGGCGGCTGAGGACCCGATCCACGAGCCGGCTGTGGGCAAGAGCGAAGAGGACCACCGTCCCGCCCGCGAGCCACCCCAACAGCGCCAGCCGGTGGGGACCGTCGCGCGTGGCGCCGAAGGACAGGATCAGGCTGATGAGGATCGTCACGATCCCGGCGCTTCGCACCACCATGAGCACCATGACGATCCACCGGCGCACGGGGTGGCCGACCACCTGCTCGGCCTCGGCGGTGGTGAAGCCCGTGCCGGTGAACGCCGACCGCGCCTGAAAGCGCGCGGCCTCGCGCGAGAGCCCGGTCATGATCAGGGCCACGGTCGCGATCCGGGTGATGACAAGCGAGAGCGCCAGCACCGCGAGGAAGGCCACAATGCCGATGATTGCGATCATGACGCGCTCGTCTCTCGCCGATGCTCGACAACCGAGCCCGGCAGCTCACTCCCGGACCGTCCAGCCCAATCCCTTGCGCCCCAGCCGGTTGCAGCGCCCAGGGGTCGACTTCGCAGATCTGCACCTCCCTCGTCTCAGGCCTGAGACGGGGCGCGCGCCTACGACCGGCTGGCCTCGATCAGGCGTTCGATTTGCAGCCGGGCCTCCGCGCTCGGGTCCTGGAGGCGGAACTCCACGTCGTACATGCCCGGGTGGATGGACGAGCGGCAGGTCAGGGCGTCGGCGTTCACCTCGATGTTCTCGGTCCATCCGTCGTCCAGGTCCCAGGCGATGCGCAGCGCGTACACGCGCCCGGTCTCCAGCGGCTCGTGCCGGGCCATGGTGAGCGTGTCCTCGGTGAGGTCGGCCAGGTGCCCCAGCCGCTGGCCCGTGTCGCGTTCGTAGATTTCCAGCACGTCGAAGTCGTGCCGCCGTTCCTGTTCGTCCTGCTTGGCCATGTCGCGCTCCTCCATTCCACACAATTGCATGCGCACCCCCGCGCGAGAAGCCTTCCTCCGCTCCTGGGCCCTAAGCCGGTACGAATAGGCTTCCTTCGTGTATGCCGTCAATTCCCGTTCCAGAGGGCCACTGGGGAGGCGACTGTGCGGCCGCGCTATGCCCTGTCCGGCGCGTTGCCCCGGGTTCGCAAGGGCCATGGAATGCCGTGTGCACGGCGCGCAGGTGTGCGCGTTCTGGCGCAGGCGCCGCAAGCGCGGCGCGCAGCATACCGAAGGGAAGCGCGAGTCTTGGTACGGGAGGAGAAGCCATGCGACAGGGCCTCTTACGGGCGGTACTGTGGGTGACCGGAGTGCTCGCCTGTCTGGCGGGACCGGCGGTCCTGTTCCCGGAGGCGTGGCTGCGCACCGTCTGCGGCTGGTTCGTGGGCGCACAGACCGTACAAACCCTATGGCCGGACGGGCCCCTGTTCGTGTATATTGCACGGGTGGGCCTGGTCCTCACCCTGTGGATCGGCGGGGTGCTCGTCGCCTGCGCGCGCGACCCTGAACGCCACAAGGGCCTGGTGGACTTCGCCGCGGTCATGTTCCTGGTCCTGGGCGGCGTGTGCGTGATCGTGGGCCTGCAGAGTGATGTGCCGGCCCGGTGGTGGTTGTGGGACGCGGGGCCTGCGCTCGCGGCCGGGGTGTTGCTTCTCTTGTGCCGCCCGGGAGGCGAGCCCCCGGCCGTGACGACCGCAGCCGAAGAGAAGTCCGCGGGCCCGGCCCCCGCGCAGCGGGACCGGCCCGAACAGAGCGGCCAAGCCTAGGAGCCCGTGCCCATGGACGAGCGGGGCGCAGATGCGCGCAGCCAAGAGACCGCAGCCGAGACGCGCGGCGGGACCATCACCAGCGTGCGCGGATCGGTGGTCGACGTGCGGTTCGAGGAGTCGCTGCCGTCTCTGTTCGAGGCGTTGGAGGTGGACCCGGGCAAAGGGCGCACCGTGACCCTGGAGGTCCAGCAGCACCTCGACGGCCGGACCGTGCGCACCCTCGCCCTTGCGTTCACCGCGGGCATGCAGCGGGGCATGGCGGTACGACGCACCGGGGCGTCGGTGCACATGCCCGTGGGCGAACAGCTTCTGGGGCACATGTTCAACGTGCTCGGTCGGCCCCTGGACGTGGACCGGGTGGAGGGGGAGCTCTCGCACCGGCCCATCCACCGCGCCCCGCCCAGCTACCGCTCGCAGGGCGCGGCCGAGGAGGTGTTCGAGACCGGCATCAAGGTGATCGACCTGCTCGCCCCCTTGAGCGTGGGCGGCAAGGCGGGCATGTTCGGCGGCGCGGGCGTGGGCAAGACCGTGCTCATCATGGAGCTCATCCACAACACCTTGACCCACCATCGCGGAATCAGTGTGTTCGCCGGGGTGGGCGAGCGCACGCGCGAGGGCCTGGAGCTTTGGTCCCAGATGAAGGAAAGCGGCGTGCTGGACAGTTCCGTGCTGGTGTTCGGCCAGATGAACGAGCCGCCGGGCGCGCGGTTCCGCGTGAGCCAGACCGCCCTGACCGTGGCCGAGTACTTCCGCGACGAACACCAGCGCAGCGTGATGCTGTACATGGACAACGTGTACCGGTTCGTGCAGGCGGGCATGGAGGTCTCGGGCCTGTTGGGCCGGATGCCCTCGCGCGTGGGGTATCAGCCCACGCTCGCCTCGGACCTCGGCCAGCTCGAGGAGCGTATCGGGTCTACGGACCGGGGCACCATCACCTCGGTGCAGGCGGTGTACGTGCCGGCCGATGACCTCACGGACCCCGCGGTGGCGCACGTGTTCATGCACCTGGACGCGAGCATCGTGCTCAGCCGCGACATGGCCGCGCAGGGCCTGTACCCGGCCGTGGACCCGCTCGGCTCGAACTCCAAGATGCTGGACCCTGCCATCGTGGGCGACGAGCACATGGAGGTCGCCGAACAGGTGCGCGCGGTCATCGGGCAGTACGAGGACCTCAAGGACATTATCAGTATGCTGGGCATCGAGGAGCTGAGCGAACAGGACCGGCGCACCGTGGAGCGCGCGCGTCGGCTGACCCGGTTTTTGACCCAGCCCTTCCACACGACCGAGCACTTTACCGGCAAGAAAGGCGCGACCGTGTCTCTGGAGGACACCCTGGCCGGGTGCCGCGCCATCCTGGAGGGGCGCCACGACGACCGGCCGGAGGGCGACTTCTACATGCGAGGGGCGCTCGAGTGACCGCGCACGCGACCGCCGGGCGCACCATGCGGCTGCGCCTGACCGACCCCACCACCCTGGTGCTCGACACCGAGGCCACGTACGTGCAGGCCGAGGACGCGAGCGGCCGCTTCGGGGTATTGCCCGGCCATGAGGGGATGCTCACCGCGCTCGTGCCCGGGATCCTTGTCTATCGCGTCCTGGAACAGGAGACCGAGCGCGAACGCTACGCCGCGGTCCGCCGCGGCGTGCTGCGCGTGAGTCCCGAGGGCGTGGAGGTGGCCGCGCGCGAGCTCGTGCTCTCGGAGAACATGGCGGACCTGGAAAAGGAGATCAGCGGCCGGCGTACGTTCCAGGCGGCGCGCTCGTACCGATCGGTGCGCAGCCTGTACCAGATGCAGCTGGCCGCGTGGCGAAGGCTCATGGAGTACGAGGATGTGCGCGCACGACAGAGATGAAGAGCTCGAGGACGAGTTCGAGTCCTCCGTGCGCCGCGAGCGTGCGCGCATCGAGAGGGGCCGCGCCCAGGGCCACGGATCGTTCTGGCGCTACCTGGGGCTCATCGGCGTGGTGGGTTGGAGCGTGGTGGTGCCCACGGTGGTGGGCGCGCTCGTCGGCCTATGGCTCGACGAGCGGTACGGCACCGGGTACCGCCTCACCCTGGGCCTGATCGTGTTCGGGCTGGCCATGGGGTGCCTGAACGCCTGGCGCATGATCACCCGGGAACGATAGGGAGAACGCATGCCGACCGACACCGTGACCATCATCCTGATCGCACTCGTCGCCGCGGGCCTCGGCGCGGCCGTTGGATGGGCGTACCTGGCATTGCTTCGCAGGTCGCTTCCCGCGCTTTTGCAGGGACGGGCCGGATGGGGACGGTTCGGCGCGCTCCTGCTCGTGCGCATGGCGCTCTTCGCCGCGGGCCTGTTGGCCGCGGTGCAGGCGGGCTGGGCCGGGCTCGTCGGGTATACGCTCGGCTTCTTGATTGTGCGCACGGTGCTCGTGCATGTTGCGCGCGCCGAGGCCGCCCAGCCGGAGGACTGACCCATGGACAACCCCATGGCGCCGATCGAGCTGTTCCGGCTGGGGCCGGTGATCATCAATCAGGTCGTGGTGGTCACCTGGGTGGTGATGGGCGCGATCGTGCTCTTCGCGCTGTGGGTCCGCCTGCATCTGCGCCGTGACAAACCCGGCCGCGCACAGCAGGTCGCCGAAGGCCTGCTCGACTGGCTGCGCCAGGAGGTGCGCGCGATCGTGGATCGGCCGCCCGAGCCCTTTGTGCCCCTGGTGGGGTCGCTGTTTCTGTTCATCTTCGTGTCGAACCTCTCCTCGCAAGTCTCCCCGTTCGCCGGGCCCAACGTGATGCCGCCCACCGCGGACATCAACACCACGGCGGCGCTCGCGACCGTGGTCTTTCTCGCGGTGCCGGTGTACGGGGTGCTACTGACCGGCACCCTGAATTATCTGAAGACCTACCTGCAGCCCGTGTGGATTATGCTGCCCTTCAACGTCATGAGCGAGGTCAGCCGCACCGTGGCCCTGGCGGTGCGCCTATTCGGGAACATCCTCAGCGCCGAGATCCTGATCGGCGTGCTGCTGGCGATCGTCCCGTTCTTCCTGCCCGTGCCGCTCATGTTCCTGGGCCTGATCACCGGGACGATCCAAGCCTATATCTTCGCCGCCCTGTCGATCGTGTACATCGGGGGCGCGATCAAGATGGTCGAACAACGAGGACAGAAGAAGGAGGAGAGCGCATGAGCTTGGAGATGATCGCCATTGTCGTGGCGGGGCTGACCGTGGCCATCGGGGCCATCGGCCCGGCCCTGGGCGAGGGGCGCGCGGCGGCCGCGGCCCTCGACGCCATGGCCCGTCAGCCGGACATTGCCGGGTCGATTACCCGGACGCTTTTCGTCTGCCTGGCCATGATCGAGTCCACGGCCATCTACTGCCTGCTCGTGTCCATGCTGCTCCTGTTCAAGGTGGGGCCGCTCTTCGAACAGGCGCAGGCAGCCGGGTCCACGCCATAGGCCGCGGGAGCACGCCATGGACATCTGGAGCTATCTCGGCCAGCTCATCAACTTCATCGTCTTCGTGGTGATTCTGTACTACCTGCTGTACCGGCCGGTAGGGCGGATCATGCGCGAGCGGCGCGAGGCCCAGGAGCGCGACCGCCGCGCGGCCGAGCGCGAGCGCGCCGAGGCCGAACAAGCCCGCGAAGAGGCCCGCCAGCGTGCGGACAAGCTGGAGAAAGATCGAGACGAGATCCTGCGCAAGGCCCGCGAGCAGGCCGACCAGGAGCGCGAGGAGCGCCTCAAACAGGTCGAGCAAGAGGCCCGCGAGCGGCTGGAGCGGTTTCGCCGGGTTCTGGAGCAGGAGCGCGACGAGGCCCTGGAGAACCTGCGCGAGGAGGTCGCGCAGACCGTGGTGCGGCTGAGCCGCTCCGTGCTCGCCGACGCCGCGGATACGGTCAACGACCGGGCCCTGGACCGCGCGGACGAGCTCCTGGACGGGCTCTCCGACCAGGAACGAAAGAGCGCGCGCCAGGCCCTGTCCGACGAGGACAAGACCGTGCGCGTGCGCGCGGCGGCCGAGCTCTCGGACGCGCAGCAGGACCGCGTGCGCGAGCGCGTCGCCAAGGCCCTGGACCTGGAGGGCCTGCGCGTACAGGCGGATGTCGACCCGGACCTTGTGGCCGGGGTGGCCATCGGCATGGGCCCGGTACAGGTCGAGGCGCACTGGCGCGCGCGGATCGACAAGGCCCTGCGCGCCGAGACGAGTGGCCAACAGGGGGCCGCCTCGCAATCCGACGAGGCGCAGGCAAAGGAGTCGCAGGAGTCCGAGTCCGCATGAACGCAAAGCAAACGCAAGATGCCCAGGAGCGCAAGAGCTCGAGTCGCCCGCAGGACGCAGAGCTGCTGGACGTCGAGCCGCAGCTCACCGATGACGTGCGCGCGTGGCTGGGCCGGCTGCGCGAGGCGCTCGCCGAAGACCGCGTGCCCGGCGCGGTGGCGCACATAGGCCACATCCGGCACGTGGCCGATGGGGTAGCCACGGTGACCGGCCTGCCCGAGGCGCGTTTCAACGAGCTCTTGCGGTTCCCCGGAGACGTGTACGGGCTCGTGTTCAACCTGGATCCGGACGTGATCGGGTGCGTGCTCCTGGGCGAGGACGAGCGCCTGAGCGCCGGGGACTCGGTGCGCCTGACCGGTCGGGTGGCGTCCGTGCCTGTGGGCGAGGCGCTGCTCGGCCGCGTGGTCGACGCGCTGGGCCGTCCGCTCGACGGCGAGGGGGGCCTCAAGCCCGAGAGGCTCGACCCGGTGGACCAGGAGGCCCCGGCGCTGCTGGATCGCGCGCCCGTGGAGGAGCAGCTTCTTACCGGCATCAAGGCCATCGACGCGCTCATCCCCATCGGCCGGGGCCAGCGCGAGCTTGTGGTCGGCGACCGGGCCACGGGCAAGACGGCCATCGCCGTGGACACGATCCTCAGCCAGCGGCGCGCCGACGTGGTGTGCGTGTACGCGGCCATCGGGCAGAAGCAGGCCTCGGTCAAGCGGGTGGCCGAGAGCCTGCGCCGCGCGGGGATGCTGCGGCGCACGATCATCGTGAGCGCGGACGCAGAGGACGCGCCGGGCCTTCTGTATCTGGCCCCCTACGCGGCCACGACCATGGCCGAGTACTTCATGGCCCAGGGCCAGGATGCGCTCGTCATCTACGACGACCTTACCCGCCACGCGCGCGCGTATCGGGAGATTTCGCTTCTCTTGCGCCGGCCGCCGGGGCGCGAGGCGTATCCTGGGGACATCTTTTTCATCCACAGCCGGCTGCTCGAACGCGCCACCCATTACAACGACGACCACGGCGGCGGCAGCCTGACGGCGCTTCCCATCGTGGAGACCCAGGCGCAGAACATCTCCGCCTACATTCCCACGAACCTCATCTCGATCACGGATGGGCAGATCTTCCTGGACGCGGACCTGTTTCACAAAGGCATCAAGCCCGCGATCCATGCGGGCAAGAGCGTCTCGCGCGTGGGCGGCAAGACCCAGCTGCCGGCCATTCGGACGCTCGCCTCGCAGCTGCGCCTCGCTTACGCGCAGTTTTCGGAGCTCGAGATCTTCACTCGGTTCGGCGCCACGGTCGAGCAGGAGACCCGCAACAAGATCGAGCGCGGCCGCCGCGTGCGCGAGCTCCTCAAGCAACAGCGCCTCCAGCCCCTGCCCGCGGCCGACCAGGTGCTGCTGCTCTTGGCGGTGGACCGCAACCTCATCGACCGGGTGCCCGTGGACCAGGTGGCCCGATTCGAGGCCGAGGTCCGCGAACGCGTGCCCCAGCGCCACGGCGACACGCTTGAGAAGGCCGGCCGCGGCGAGGAGATCTCCGACGAGGAGTGGGACACCCTCGAACGGGCCGTGGCCGAGGTGGCCGACGCGATCGGCGGCGCGCAGACCCCGGACGGCGAGTCCGCCTCTGCGTCCGAGACCCGGAAGGACCAGGATCAGGACCGAGACCAGGACCAGGACCAGAAGGAAGGCCATGGCCCAGACCCAGCAGCTCGAGAAGCAGATTCAGACGATTGAGAGCCTGCGCGACGTCATCCACTCGATGCGCTCCCTGGCGGCCACGTACCTGAACCGGTCCGAGGAGCGGCTCGACGGCATGCGCGCGTACGCGCAGACCGTGGGCTGGGCCATCGCCGACTGCCTGGCAGGGCGGGACATCCGCCTGCCCGACGCCGAGGAAGGGGGCGGCGTGGTGCTGGCCTTCTTCAGCGAGCAGGGGCTGTGCGGCCGATTCAACGAGGTCATGGCCGAGGCCGCGCAGGCCCATGCGCGCGAGGATGGAGGCATGCGGTTCGTGGCCGTGGGTCGGCGGGGCGTGGGGCTGTTGCGCCACAGCGGCCTGAACCTGCTCGACGCACTGCCCTCGACCACCAGCCCCGACGGCACGGACGCGATCATCCACCGCATCGTCCGGACCGTGCTCGGGCTGTACGAGAAGCGCGCCTTCCGGCGTCTGTATCTTCTGTACGCGCGGTACCGCTCGCCCGGGCGCATCGAGCCGCGGTTCGAGCGCGCGCTGCCCCTGGACCTGTCCCCCTGGCGCGAGCGCACGGGCGCGCGCACGTCCCCGCCGCGGCTGGGCCTGGGGCGGATTGCGCTGTTGCGCCGGCTCGTGGACGAGTACACGTTCATCAGCCTGTTCCAGGCCATGACCGAGAGCCTGGCCAGCGAGAACGGCATGCGCCTGCAATCCATGGAGGCCGCGCGCTCGAACATCGACGAGAGCCTGGAGGATTTGCGCATGCGCGCGCGCATCGCGCGTCAGAACGAGATCACCGAGGAGCTGTTGGACGTGGTCGCGGGCGCGGAGGCTCTGCGTGCCCAGTGACGTCTACGGGGCCAGGTCGGCCACTAGGGGCAGATGGTCGCTAGCCATGCGGGCCAGGCGCGTGTGCGGGACGAACGTACGCATCACGCCCATGCCGGGGGTCGTGAATACGTGGTCGATCCGCCCGACCCGTTGGTAGGTCTTCCGAGGGCCCGGGCCGGAGCTCGCGCGCTGCGCGTCTTGCAGGCCGACGGTCAGCTCGGCGTAAGCGCGCGACCCGGGCATCGCGTTGAAGTCCCCGCACAGGACCACCGGCCCCAGGCACGCGCCGTCGCCCAGCCAGTCCGGACCGAGCAACGCCCGGCACTGGACCCGCCGCTCGCGGCCCGAGAGCCCGAGATGGGTGTTGAGGATCTGGACCTTGCCGCCCGCGTGGTCCACCTCCACCCACAGGGCGCCGCGTTGCTCGCGGCGGCCCGTGCGGGGGAGGCCCGCCGCCTTCACCAGGCGCGCGGGCAGGCGGCTGAGCACCGCGTTCCCGTACGCGCCGTCCTCGACCAGGAACGAGGGGTGGAAGTGGTACTCCATGTCCAGCGCCCGGGCGATCGCATGCGCCTGGTCCACCCCGTCGGTGCGCGCGCGGTTGCGGTCCAGTTCCTGTAGGGCCACCACGTCCGGGGCGTAGCGTGCGATGACGCGCGCGAGCCGCTCCGGCGAGTGCTTGCCGTCGAGCCCGATGCAGGCGTGCACGTTGTAGGTCATCACGCGCAGCACCTCGGGCGCGCGGGTCGGGGACTCGACGAGCGTGGGCGCGACGTCGCCCGCGCGGCCCAGGAACCGCATCGCGGCCTCGCGCAGGTCCGCTGGCCGCAGTGTGGGTTGGAGCCCGGAGACGGGCGCGTCCGAGGGCAGGCAGGCGAAGGCCTCGGTCTCTCGCGTGCCCGGTCCGCCGTGGGCGCCGTTTTCCATGGCCAGGGTGATGGGCCGCCCGCGCGGCCGCCAGCCGCAGAGCACCAGCGCCCCGGCGTCCGGGTTGTGTACCAGGTCTACCAGGTCGTGTGCGGCCTCGGTGCGGTACGGGTGGCTCTCGCCCAGGACCTCGGCCCCGTCCTCGGGCAGGTGCTTGCGTCCTGTCGGGGCCCAGGCGAACGCGCCGCCCGCTTCGTCCGGCGCCAGTACGAGCGGGATATGCGCACGCGTCACCAGCGCCCGGGCGACCCGGTCGCGCTCTTCGGACCGGAGCCCTTCGGGCGGATACACGTGCCCCACGGGCCCGAGCGCGGCCATGTCCAGGATCGTGGCGGGCGGCAGCCGCTTGGGCCAGGCGAAGAGCCGCTGCAACAGCCGCCCCCCCAACAGCACCGCGTGGTGGAACGAGAGTGCAAGCGACTCGCCGTCCGCGGGCGGACCGGAAAGGCCCTCCTCCTCGAACACGCGGCTGACCGCCTCTTGCACGGGTTCGTCGTAGACCTCTTCATAGGGCAGGGCCATCTCCTGCCCGTGGTCGGAGTGGATCCACACGTCGTAGTCGCGACACGCGGATCGCTCGGCAGCGCGTGTGATGATGCGTACGGCCCGGTCGATGCCGCCCAGGGTCCAGTGCGCGAACCGCGAAGAGGGCCCGCGCCGGTGGGCCTGCTCGTCGTAGCCGAGAAAGTTGGCGTGGATCACGGGCAGCCCGCGCGCGGCGTCCAGGCACACGCCGATCGTCACGAAGTCGCGCAGGAACACGCACACCGCCACCCGTGTGGGGATGAACTTGAGCTCCTTGAAGAAGTCCTGTCGGCCCAGCACGCCGCGCACGAGGTCCCAGACCGCGATGGCGAACTCTACGACGGCCAGCCCCGCGGACCGCACGAGCAGGCCCCCGTGCAAGAGCAGCACCCCGAACAGGCCGGTAAGCCGCGCCTCGCGCAGCACGGACGACAGGCCCAGGCTGGAGACGCAGAAGCTGGATGCTCCCTTGCCGCCCTCGTACACGTCGCTGTAGGCGCTGCCGTCTCGGAGCAGGTTCGCGCCGCGGTCTTCGAGCTCGCGCTGGATGCGCCCGGCCACTTCCTGCTGGTACATGGTGGCCATCTGGCCCGTGCGATGGTCGCGGAACGCGAACGCGGGCACTGCGCAACGCACCCCGTAGAAGAGCTCGGCCTGCACGGCGGGGGTGGCGCTGGGCAGGCCGCTGTACATGGTGTGCAGCTCGTACTCCTCGCGTTGCAGGAGCTGGGTGAGGAACGGCATCTTGCGCCGCCGCAGGGCGCGCTCGAGCTCGGTGCGCGAGAACCCGTCGATCTGCAGGAGAATGAGGCCCCGCTCTTCGCTCGTCTCCGGGGAGCGGGGCAGGCCCAACAGCCGCACCGCCCACTCCGTGCGGCTGAACAGGCGCCGCAGCCGCGCGAGCAGGGTGTGCGTGCGCTGGATCATGGCGTCTCTTCGGCTTCCTGGGGTTCTTCGGGCGAGACCGCCTCGGCCAGGGCGGCCGCGCGATTGGCCCACAAGTCCCATTCTCGGGCCAGACCGCGCAACAGGTCCGACCAGTTGTAGGCCTCCGGGTCGATCGGGTCGCGCTCCGCGGTCAGGGCCTCGCGATACAGGCGTAGCGACCGGTCCGCGCACGCGGATTGGCCGAAGGGGACCGCGGTCTCGCGCGCGCGCTGGGCTAGGTCGTCCCCGCGGCGGTCGAGCTCCCCGCGCACCCAGTCCAGGGCCTCGGCGAACGCGGCCTCGTCCTCTTCAGCGAGCAGCCGGCCGTTGTCCCGGTCGCGCACCACGTCCGAGACCCCCGGCGCGTCGAGCGCGGCCAGGGGCTTGCCCGCGGCGAGCGCCTCCACGAGCACCATGCCCTGGGTCTCGGACTTGGAGGCGAACGCGAACACGTCCATCGCGTGGTACGCGTCCACGAGGTCCTGCCCCGAACGGGTGCCGGCGAAGACCACGCGCTCCTCGACGCCCCGCTCGCGCGCGGTGCGGCGGATGTCCTCCTGTGCCGGGCCCGAGCCCACGATCAGGAACCAGGCCTGCGGGCGGTCGGCCAGGTAGCGGGTGACCGCGCGGCCCAAGAAGGGGAGGTTCTTCTCCTCGGCCAATCGCCCCACGTGGCCGACCACGAAGGCATCGGCTGGAATGCCAAGCTCCCGGCGCGCCGCGGCGCCGTCTCCTCGGGAAAAGGAGGCGAGGTCCACGCCGGTGGGGACCACCGTGATCGGGCTCGTGACTCCGCGCTCGACCAGGATGTCCGCGATGGTGCCGCTGGGGGCGATTACCCGGTCGGCCAGGTTCGCGTACCCGGTGGACAGCTCCATCACGAACCTGCGCAGCGCCGGGCTGTCCAGCGGCACGTAGTGCGTGTAATGCTCGTACATGGTGTGGTGGGTGAACACGAGCGGCAGCTCCCGGTCCGCGGCCGCGCGCAGGGCCGTGTCGCCGAGCAGATACGGATGATGGCTGTGAATGATTTCCGGGCCGAAGTCGTCGAGCCGGTCCTGTAGATGCGGCTTGACGGGCAGCACCATGGAGAAGTCGCTCCCGTTGAACTTCGGCAGGGCCGGCAGGCGCACGACGTCCTCTTCTTCTTCGGGCTGGTCTTCGTAGGTGGGCGCAACCACGAGCACCCGGTGGCCGCGCGCGCGATACGCCTGCGTGAACCGCTCCACCGAGCGGGCCACCCCGCCCACCTGGGGGAGGTACGTGTTCGTGAACATGGCGATGTTCATCGGGCGGACTCCTTGTCCTGGTCACCCGCCACAGGGCCCGCGCGGGGCCGGGTCACGCGGTCGGCGCTTGCGTCGCGGACCAGGCACGGCGCGTTGCCGGGCGTATGCACCTCCAGGGCGGGCGCCTCGTCGCGCCAGTCGGCCTGCCAGGCGACGGACACCGCGTCTGCGGTCGCCTGCGCGTGCACCGTGACCGGCCCATACGGCGTGGGCGCGGGGCCGAACGAGAGCGCCTCGCCCGGGGCGAGCCACGCCGCGGGAACCCCGGAGCAGAGCACGAGCCGGTCGTCCTCTTCGCGCACGAACCGGTTGCGCATCATGAGAATCCACTCGGCCGAGGCCCACACGTGCTGGCCGTCCCCCATGCATCCGCCGCCGGTGCGGGGGTGGATCGCCTCGGGCCACTGGCCGGTGGGGCTGGCCAGGCGCGCGACCGCGTCGGCGAGTTCCTTGTACCGACTGTCACCGGCGCGCAGCAGGGCCTGCGCCATGTGCAGGGTCAGGTACGGATTGAGCCCCGAGTGGATCATGTCCTGAAAGAAGGCGCCGTCCACGCAGCAATTCTCCAGCAGATACGCGAGCGTGGCGATCACGCGCTCGTCGCCCGCGGGCCACAGCCGCAGGGGATAGCTCACCACCAGGCTCCCGACCCCGCCTGCGTCCATGCGCCGGTAGGGGCTCGCCGGCAGGCCGGCGTGGGCGCGCACGTGCGCGGACCGGTCCAGCGACCGGTCGATGGCCGCGAGCAAGTCCTCGGACGCCTCGCGGAACTGGGCCGCGTGCTTGGCCTCGTCCCACGCCGTGCACAACCGCGCGGCCGCGCGCAAGCCCGCTACGGCCCAGAAGTCGTCCCAGTAGTAGTAGTCCGTGTTGCCCAGGTGCTCGGCGCTGAACCCCGCGGGCAGAAGCCCCGCGTGCCAGGCCTTGCCCCGCGAGGAGAGGCGCTTTCGCACAATCCACCGCGCGCCCGCGATCACTTGCCGGCGCCACGCGGCCGGGGGCGGCTCGCCCGTGAGCTCTGCGTACCGGCCCAGGATCCACAGGACCTGGCCGTTCGAGTCCCACTCGCCCTCCTGGGACTCGAAGTACCCGGTCACGGTCTGACGGTGGGCGAACCGGTCCAGGACCCGCCGCGCGCGGCCGGCGAGCCCCGCGCACAGCAGGGCGTGGACCATGAACGCGGCGTCGCGGAACCAGAACCGCTTGTACGTGTACGGCCCCGGAAACGCGTCGAGCGGCGTGTGCAGCACGAGCTGGTCCACTGCGGCCTCGTACAGGAATTGGTGGCGCGCGTCGGGCAGGCGCGCCTGCGCGCGTCCGGCCAGGGCGTCGCGCCACGGCTGGGCGCGTCCCTGCGGAAAGACGGGCGTGCTCTCCGCGTCCGCGTCCAGGCGCACGCGCGCGGCCACCTCGCGCGGCTCGCCGGGGCGCAGCTTGTACAGCGCCGCCCCCGTGGCCAGACCCACGTCGCAGGAGACCGAGGTGCGTTCCGCCCGGTCCAGGAACCCGCGCGCCAGGTCGCCGTCCTCGAACGCGGCGAACAGGCTTCGTTCCGCCGCGGGAGACAGGCGCACGCAGTCAAGGCCGTCCACCGCCCAGCCGTCTCGCCCCGGGGCCAGGCGCAGCTCCTCGATCAGGCTGATGCCCTCCGGATTGAAGGGCCGTATGAGAACGGCCAGCCACGCGGGCCCAGGCGCTTGCGCGCGGCACGCAAAGGTGCATACGGGCACGCCGTCGGCCACCTCCACATGCGCGCGCGTATGGAGGTCCAGACCCGCGTCGGACGTCTCCGTGCACACCACCGGACCGCCCTGCGGGTCGTGGTCCAGGCGCTGCCGGGCCTGCAAGGACCGCGAGGGCAACAAGGGCTCGCCCTGTTCGGGCACAATCCAGGCGTCCAGGGACCATCCGTCGTAAAACGGCGTCAACAGCCCGCGCGGGTCCACGACCGGCAGGGCCGCGCAGTCCGGGGCGCCCACCGCGGTCCAGTTGCGGTGGGTCAGGTTCACATGGCTCACCGAGAATCCGCGCGGCAGGAACGACTCGTCCCTGGGGTCGAACTGGCGCTGCACCCAGTAGGGCCACACCCAGTCCAGGTTCTGCTGGATGACCCGCGTGTTCAGGAGCCCCCGCGCGTGGAACGCGATGCCCGCGCGCAACAGCTCCAGGGGCACGTCCACCTCCGCGGGCTGGGCGAAGCGCTGGAGCCGGCTGAGCAGGGTCACCGGGTCCAGGAACCCGTGCGTGCGCGCCCAGCGCCGGATGAGGTACCGCCAGGGGAACCACTTGAAGAGCATAGGCTTCCTTTCTCGCGACTCGCCGGGCCGCCACGCAAGCCCCGGACCGAAACTTGCTTACCCGCGTCCGAGCCGCGCAGGCCATCTTACGGCCCCGCGCAGTGTGGCGCCAGGGTGAGGCCTATGCAATCCTCTTGCCGAATCCGTACCTGGCCGGTCATTGGAGCGCCGCGCCCTCTGTCCCGGCAGGGGGCCCGGGGTGAAGGCGGATGTCCCCTCTCCCTCGGGGAGAGGGCTAGGGTGAGGGCCTGCGAGCGCTTGGACAACGCTCCCTCCCCCTCACCCCCTCCCGAGGGGAGGGGGAACGGCTCTCTCCCGCCGGGAGCGGGCCGGGCTGAGGGCGGGGGTCCCCTCTCCCTCTGGGAGAGGGCTAGGGTGAGGGACTGCACGGGCTTGGACAACGCTCCCTCCCCCTCACCCCCTCCCGAAGGGAGGGGGAACGGCTCCCTCCCGCCGAGAGAGGGCCGGGCTGAGGGCGGATGTCCCCTCTCCCTCGGGGAGAGGGCTAGGGTGAGGGCCTGCGAGCGCTTGGACAACGCTCCCTCCCCCTCACCCCCTCCCGAGGGGAGGGGGAACGGCTCCCTCCTGCCGAGAGAGGGCCGGGGTGAGGGCGGGTGCC
>CAZOBJ010000031.1:0-8814 GCA_964577825.1 uncultured Planctomycetales bacterium | reverse complement strand
GGGAGGGGGAACGGCTCCCTCCTGCCGAGAGAGGGCCGGGGTGAGGGCGGGTGCCCCCTCTTCCCCGAGAGAGACGGTGCGTCTTGCGAATAGGGGGCAAGCCCGTACCGCCCCGGCTGCGCGCAGGTCTTTGCTTGACGCCCGGCGGTCGCAGTGTTAGGAATGGGGCGGTGTCGCAAAACTGAGACGGGCGGCGCTCGCTGGTGATCTGCCCCGGAGACGCCGCCCGCGCAGGCGGCAGCCTACAGGCACGCTAGGGAGGGGCCCATGGACTCGTCCTCGCAACAACGCCTCGATCCGGTGCCTGCAGCGGGCGCAGCTCGGCCGGCCCCTGCGAGCCGGCAAGCGCGCGACGCCGCGCAACAGGACCTTCAGGACTCCGAGGACAGGCTCGCGGGCGCGCAGGAGCACTACCGCCTGCTGGCCGAGCAGGCCTCGGACGTCATCTGGACCGCGGACCTGGACGGCACCGTGACCTATGTAAGTCCGGCGGTCGAGCGCATGCTCGGATACGCCCCTGACGAGGTGCACGGCCGCGAGGTTGAGACCTTCCTGGCGCCGCAGGACATGCGCGCGCCGCGCCGCGCCCTACAGCGGGCCGCGCGCAGGATCCGGGACGGGAAGGTGCCCCCCAGGCCGCGCACGTTCGAGCTGCGCGCGCGCCGCCGCGACGGGGGCCTCTTGTGGACCGAGACCGTGGTCACCCTCGCGCCGCGCCCGAGCGGCGAGCTCGGAATCCTGGGCGTGACCCGGAACATCCATGACCGCAAGGAGCTCCAGCGCGCCCTGGCCCGCCGCCAGCAGGCCCTGGAGATCGCCTTCGCCATCGCCACGCAGGAGGAGGCGGACCTCGAACGGATTCTGGGCAATGCCGCGCGGGAGCTCGCCGCCTTCCTGGGCGCGCCGCGCGTGGCCGTGCGCGTGAAGGGCGGGCCGTACCTGCCGCGCCTGGTCGCGCGCGTGCGCGACGGAGAGCTCACGGACGAGGATCCGCGGGGCGCGCGGGCGTGCGCCTTGTCTCAACAGGCGCGCGTGGAAGGGTGCGTCCACCGCGAGGACGGCGATCTGGCCGGCCAGTATCCGCGGGTTCCGTGCCTGCGTGAGGGGACGTTTCGCAGCTTTCTGGGCGTGCCCATCCAGGACCACGAGGGCCGCACGCTGGGCACGATCTGCGTGCTTGACCGCCGAGAGGGCGCGTTCACCGACGAAGAGGTGCAGCTCGTGGAGACGCTGGCCGGGTACCTGGGCGCGGAGCTCGAACGGGCCGGCGCGCAGGAGGCCGCCCGCGACGCGGAGAAGGGCCGGGCCTTGGGCCGCGTGGCCGCGGGCGTGGCCCACGAGGTGCGCAATCCGCTCAATACGCTCCGAATCACTTGCGACGTGCTCGAACAGGCGGTGGCCGAAGGCCGTCCCCCGGACCGGTACCTGGAGCGTATCCGCACGCAGATCGAACGGCTCTCGGCCTTGATGCGCGACCTCCTGGAGTTCCGAAAGCCCATGGAACCGCGCAACTACCAGCGCATGGACGCGCGTACGCTGTGCAACGACGCCGCCGAGGCCTGGGCCGCGACCGAGGCTGCCCGCACCCATCCGCTGGAGGCGCGCGAAGAACCGGGCCTGGGCCCCTTGCCCATACGGGTGGACCGCGAGCGCATTGGCCAGGTGATCATGAACCTGCTGGAGAACGCCGCCCAGCACAGTCCGGACGGGGCCGGCATCCGGCTGGAGATCGGCGTCCCGACGCACGAGTTCGCGCGCCTGCGGGTCGTGGACGCGGGCCCGGGCATTGCCAAACAAGACAAATCCCACGTGTTCGATCCGTTCTACACCACCCGCAAGGGCGGAACCGGGCTGGGGCTGAGCATTGTCAAGCACATCCTGGAGCACCATGCCGGCGGCGTGGCCCTGTGGAACAACGAAGGCGGGGTGGGCTGTACCGTGGAGGTGAGTCTGCCCCTGTTGAAGGAGAGCGCTACATGAAGCCGGTGATCCTGATTGTCGACGACGACGACGACGACCGCGAGGCCTTGGCCGACTTCCTGTCGACCAAGGGATACGCCGTCCTGGGCGCGGACCGGCTCAAGCGCGCGCGCAAGGTCCTCTCCGACGAGGACGTGGACGGGGTGCTGCTGGACCTGAAGCTGCCCGACGGCAACGGCCTGGACTGGATCGGGCCTCTGCGCGAGGAGAACCCGCGCATCGCCATCATCGTGATCACGGGCGCGGCGGGCGACATCCCCACCGTGACCGACGCCATGCGCCGCGGCGCCGACGACTTCGTCACCAAGCCAGTGGACACGCGCCGCCTGTCCGTGGTCCTGGAGAAGACCCTGGAGACCGAGGACCTGCGCCGCCGCGAGATGGGCCGGCGCCGTTTGTCGAAGCGCCAGGATATCTTCTTCGGCGAGAGCCCGGCTGCCAAGCGGGTGTGGAAGCTCGCCGCCACGGCCGCGGCCAACAACGCCGTGCTCCTGCTCCAGGGCGAGACGGGCACGGGCAAGGGTGTGGTGGCCAAGTGGATTCACGAGAACGGCAAGCCCAAGTCCGCGCCGTACGTGGAGGTGAACTGCTCCAGTCTGCGCGGGGAGCTGTTGGCCAGCGAGCTCTTCGGCCACCGCAAGGGCGCGTTCACCAGCGCCATCGAGAACCGCGAGGGCCTGATCGAGGTGGCCAACGGTGGGACGCTCTTCCTCGACGAGATCGCGGACATGGACCTGGCCGTACAGGCCCAGTTCCTGAAGGTGATCGAGGAGAAGCGGTTCCGCCGCGTGGGCGAGGTGAAGGTCCGGCGCAGCGACTTCCGTCTCATTTGCGCGACGAACCGCGACCTGGCCAAGGAGGTCGAAGAGGGGCGATTCCGCCGGGACCTCTACTACCGGATCTGCGTGTTTCCCATCGATATCCCCCCGCTGCGTGAGCGGCGCGCGGACTTGCCCGACTTCGCCGCGCACCTGTTCGCGCGCCTGGGCCGGCCGGACGTGAAGGTCTCCAAGCAGGGCATGACCCTGCTGCGCAACTACGCCTGGCCCGGGAACGTGCGCGAGCTGAGCAACGTGCTCGAGCGCGCGCTCCTGCTGTGCGGAGCCAAGACCCTGAAGCCCGAGCATTTTCCGGGCATCGACCAGCGAGGCGGGCGCACGCCCAAGCGCAAGTCCGCCGAGGGCTGGAACCTGGACAGGCAGCAGGCCGAGCACATCCAGAATGCGCTCGACCATTTCGACGGAGACATCAGCCAGGCCGCGCGGGCCCTGGGGGTCTCGCGGGCCACGCTGTATCGCAGGCTGAAGAAGCTCAAGAAGGTGGACGCGTAGCCCGGTCACCCCTTCCCAAGTGTGCAACGCAAAAGTGGCACTGGGTTTGTTAGGGGTGTACAGATAAGGGATTGCGAGGATTTGTGCAGCGGAGCCGAGGCCCAGACATGAAGGCGCGCAGGCTGCTTCTCGTGGACGATGACGAGGCGTATCTCTCCTCCCTACAGGAGGCGTTGGAGGCGTACGGATATCGCGTCCTGGTCGCCGAATCCCGCGACCAGGCTGCGGCGATTCTAGATCGAGACGGGATCCACGCGGCCCTGGTGGACCTCAGCCTGATGGGACGCGGCGACGAGGACGGGCTGGAGGTCATCCGTCGGGTCAAGACAACCGACCCGCAAGTGCCGGCGGTGTTGATCACCGCGTACGGCGGTCCCGAGATCGCCCAGCGCGCTGCGGACGCCGGGGCGGACCGGTACCTGGAGAAGCCGATCTCGGTGCGGCAGGTGATCGAGCTCCTGGGCGATTTCGGGCTCACGCCGGAGGCGGACGAGGACGGATAGGGAAGGCCGGCACGCCCGGTGCGGTTCGAGGGGGTGGACGACATGAGTGAAGGCCTGGAGTCGGACCGGATCTTCTATACGCTGAGCGACGACCAGGGGCCGTTGCGCTTCGAACGGTTCGAGATTCGCGGTCCCGGAGGCGAGCCGTCTCGAGTCGACCCCTACCTGGAGCACCTGATGGGCCGGCCCTTGAGCCACATCGACATCGACGCCATGCGCCAGGACCCGCGCCTGTCCCAATGTCCGTACCGCGACGCCGTGGCCAATACCGTGCGCGACCTGCAGCAGTTGTTCGCGGACACGCAGAAGGATAGGAACACAGGCAAGCGCCGCCCGTCCTGACGGGCCGTGCCCAGGAGGATCGACCATGGTGCAGACGCCGTCCACGATGTTGGAGCTGGGCACGCCCGCGCCCGAGTTCTCGTTGCAGGACACCGAGGGCCGGACGGTCACCCGCAGCCAATTCGAGGGGCAGCCCCTGTTGGTCGCGTTCGTGTGCAACCACTGTCCGTTCGTGCGCCATATCCACGACAAGATGGTCGAAGTGTTCGCCCAGTATCAGGACCGGGGCGTGGGCGTGGTGGCCGTGAACGCGAACATCCACCCGGACTTCCCCGAGGACAGCCCGGACAAGATGCGCGAGTACGCCCGGCGATACGGGTACAAGTTCCCGTACGTGGCCGACCCCTCGCAGGAGGTGGCCAAGGCCTACCGAGCCGCGTGCACGCCGGACTTCTTCGTGTTCGACCGAGCGCACCGGCTCGCGTATCGGGGCCAGTTCGACGAAAGCCGCCCGGGCAACGACAAGGCCGTGACCGGCCGGGACCTGTGCGCGGCCCTCGACGCGGTACTCGACGACCGGCCGGTGCCCGAGGCCCAGCGGGCCAGCATCGGCTGCAACATCAAGTGGCGCCCCGGCAACGAACCGGAGTACTTCCGCCGGTGACCGGCCGCCACGCATAGAGGAGACGCGCTCATGCTCGTGAATTCGCACCGCGTATTGGGCTACCGCATTCGCGCCACGGACGGCGAGATTGGCAAGGTTCGCGACTTCTACTTCGACGACCAGAAATGGACCGTGCGCTGGATCGTGGTGGATACGGGCAGCTGGCTGGTGGAGCGGGAGGTGCTCCTGCCGCCCGCGGCCGCCAAGGGGCCGGACACCGAGGCCCACGACCTGCCCACGGATCTGTCCATCGAACAGGTCGAGAACAGCCCTCCGGTCGAGCGCGACCTGCCCGTCTCTCAGGTGACCCGCCAGCATGAGGTGGACATCCTCGGCTACTACGGGTGGACCCCCTACTGGGGTCCGCCGCTGGGGCCCGTGCCCCTGCCGGGCGGCGACCGAGACTTCGGCCAGGCCCCGCCCGAGCGCAACCTGGAGGAGCGGCCCACCAAGGACTACCACCTGCGCAGCATGGTGGAGGTCGAGGGGTACCACTTGCGGGCCACCGACGGCTCGATCGGGCACGTGGAGAGCTTCCTCTTGGACACGGACGGATGGGTGATCCGATACCTCGTGATCGACACCCGCAACTGGCTGCCCGGGCGCCGGGTGCTCATCTCGCCCCACTGGGTGCAGTCCGTGACCTGGGGCGAGCGAGAGGTGCACCTGGGCTATGACCGCGCCCACGTGGAGGCGAGCCCCGAGTACGACCCCTCCGCCCCGCCGCCCCGCGCGCACGAGGAGGAGCTCCACGACCATTACGAGCAGCCCCGGTACTGGGAATAGGCGCGTACGGGGCGACTGTCCGCGCGGAACAGAAGAGGTGCAACACCCATGAACGCACTGATCGCGACCCTGGCCGAGCGTCCGGAGCCATGGCTGCCCTGGTACGAGGCGCGCCGACAGGACTACCCGGTGTGGATTCTGTACCTGTTCCTGTTCATAGTGATCGTGCTGGTGGGCGGCAGGCACCTGCGCCGCTACTGGGAGCGGCGCAAGGAGCACCAGGCCCGCCGGCGGCGCGTGCATCGCCTGGCCGCGGACAAGCATCTCTCGCTGCAGGAGGAACGCGCGCTCCTCTTGGGCCTGCACTCCCTGAACATCGTGGAGCCCGAAGACGCGGTCGTCAGCGAAGGCTACTTTGACCGGTACCTTGCGCCCGTGATCCGCACCCGGTTCGGCAAGCGAGTGACCGACGCGATCTGCGAGAAGCTCTTCAGCGTGGAGAGTATGGTCTGGAAGAAGAGCGCGGTTCTGCCCAGCACTCGGTTCCTGGAGGTGGGCCAGGGCCTGCGCATGCACGTGGGCGGCGACGCGAACGCCATGCAGGCCGTGGTCGCTCGCGTGCTCCAGGACGGGTTCCTGGTCGCGGCGACCGACTCTGCGTCCGCGGGCCGGGTCCGCGAGGGCCAGCGCGTGGAGGCGGTGCTGGACAAGGACAACGCGCTCCTCTCCTTCAAGAGCACCATCGAGCAGGTGGCTGCGGGTGAAGTGCCGACCTACCGCATCGCGCATTCGGACGACGTGACCGAGGTCCACCGGCGGGCCACGACCCGGGTGCCCGTGGGCGAACCGATTCGGTTCGCGCTCCTGCGCGGCGACGAGGTGGCCGAGGCCGTGGAGAGCCTGGGCACGCTCCAGGACGTGATGGGCCGCACGCTGGAGGGGACGCTGCGCAACATCAGCCTGGGCGGCGCCTGCATCGGCACGCGTGCCTCGCGCAGCGCGGACGCGGGGGACCTGGTGCGCTTCAGATTCCGGCCCGCGCCGGACATGGAGCCGGTCGTGTGCTTCGGCCGCGTCCTGCACGTAAGCGAGGGCCCGG
Source organism: uncultured Planctomycetales bacterium (assembly GCA_964577825.1). Lineage (GTDB taxonomy): Bacteria > Planctomycetota > SZUA-567 > SZUA-567 > JAFGNG01 > CAZOBJ01. Next base: position 2,229 of record CAZOBJ010000031.1, on the reverse strand, counting down.
ACAGGACCCGCAACCTGCACGTGGAGTTCATCGGGCTGGACGATGCCGCACGCAACGCCATTGCCCTGGCCATCAGCCGGCTGCGCGGCGCGGCGGGGCGCGCGTAACGCTGCGCGCCATCGGTCGTCATGCGATGGCTGCGCTTGCCAACTCCCGCAATCCCCGGTATAGTCGTGCGTTCCTCGACGCGCTGTGGCGCCGAGGAGCCGGAGGTATGCGGTGGCGCGACGGAGCGCAACCACAACGCGCGTGCTGTGCGTGGACCCCTCGTCGGCCCTCATCGAGCAGATCCGGTCCGCGTTGGCCGGCCGCCCGGCGCAGGTGGAGGCCGAGCGGTCTTTGGACCGGATGCTCGAGCGGCTGGAGGACGGTCCCTGCGGGGTGCTCGTGGTCACGGGCGCCGCTTTGCGCGCCACGGGTGCGGAGGGACACGAGTATCTGAAGCTCGTGCGTATGAAGAGCCCGTCCACCCGGCTCGTATTCCTGGCCGAGTCCGAAACGGCGGCCGCCTCCCTGCGCGCGGCCCGGGCCGGTCCGGCCGATACCGCGCGCCTTCCCGTGGGCGACGACGAGCTGCGGGACCTGTTGGCGCGCGCGCTCGAGGGCTCGCGCCCGGACGGGAGCGGGCTCCCGCAGCGCGCCTCGGCCAAGGGCTCCCGGTTCGAGACCCTGGTCGGCCGGTCCCCGCCCATGCGCGCGATGTACCGCCAGATCCGCCAGGCCGCCGCCACGGACATTCCGGTGCTGTTGACCGGCGAGACCGGCACGGGCAAGGACCTGGCCGCGCGCGCGATCCACGCGCGCAGCGCCCGTCGGCAGGAGCCCTACGTGCCCGTGCACCTGGGCGCGCTTCCCCAGGAGCTCGTGGCGAGCGAACTCTTCGGCCACGAGAAGGGCGCGTTCACCGGGGCCCTGGAGCGGCGGGTCGGGTCCTTCGAGCACGCGCACGGAGGCACCGTGTTCCTGGACGAGATCGGCACCGTGGACGAGAAGGTGCAGGTGAGCCTCTTGCGCCTCTTCGAAAAGAAGCGGTTCCACCGCATCGGGGGCCGGCGCATGATCGCCGCGGACGTGCGCCTGATCGCGGCGTCCAACGAGGACCTGGACGAAGCGGTCGAGCACCACCGGTTCCGCGAGGACCTGTTTTTCCGGCTGAACGTGTTCCACGTGGTCCTGCCGCCGTTGCGCGAGCGTCACGGGGACATTCCGCTGCTGGTGGACGAGTTCCTGCAGCGATACAACCGCGAGTTCAACAAGCGCATCCTGGGCATTGCGCCGGAGTGCATGGGCCTGCTTGAGGGCCACGACTGGCCGGGCAACGTGCGGGAGCTCAAGAACGTGATCCAGCGCGCGGTGCTCGTGTGCACGGGCGAGGTGCTGTTGCCCCGGCACCTGCCCCCGCGGTTCCGCGACCAGGAGCCGCGCGCGCCGCGGGCCACCTTCGAGGTGGGCACGCCTCTCGCGCAGGTCGAGCGCGAGATGATCCGCCGAGCCCTGGCCGCGGCCGCGAACAACCGCACCCGCGCGGCGGGGTTGCTGGGCATCAGCCGCCGGGCCCTGTACAACAAGCTGCACAAGCACAATCTCGCCTGACCGCTCGCTCTACGATCGGGAGACCAGCATGGCCGAAGAACTCCACATTCCCACGGGACTGACCGACGCGTCCCGAGCCTGGGGCACGTGGTTCGTGCCCTTCTCGGGCCTGGACATCGCGGACGCGCAGGCTCTGCGCGCGATCCAGGACGCCCTGGCCGAGGCCCTGGGCCGCGCCGAGCCCGGGCCCGTACGGGGCCCGTCCCTGCACAAGGTGCACATCGGCGAGCCGCGGTGCACCACGCGCATGCGCCCGGAGCTAACCCGCGGGGCGAGCGCGTTCCTGCGCGAACGCGGCGCGGAGCCCATCGCTGCGGGCGACACCACGGTCGCCTATACGGGCCCGCGCGGACACCGCGAGAACGCGGCCCCAGATGCGCCCGCGTACCGCGAGCTGGCCCGGCGCCACGGCTGGGCCGAGGACGGCGCGGCGGGCGTGCCGTTCGTGGTGCTCGACCGGCCCCGCACGTCCCTGGCCGGTGGGTTCGAATTCCAGGTCCCCGAGCAGCGCATGGAGATTGAGGGCGTGCGCCGGTTCAGCGACTTCTTCGTGGCCGGCGGATTCCTGGCCGCGGGGTACGTGGTCAACCACGCGCACCTGACCCTGCACGGACTGGCGGGCGTGGCCGGGTGCGT